>JABWCH010000015.1 GCA_013359215.1 Candidatus Brocadiia bacterium
AGCAAGCCTATGATGAAAAAAAATATTTTTTCTCTTTGGCTATTGTTTTTATTTTTTTATTTTGGGGTATTTTCCTGGGGGATTGTTTTGACCTTTGACAATATTTCCAGTAGCCAGAATACTTACGGCGATATTCCTACAAACTATGGCGGTTTCAATTTTACTACCGATAGTGGCAGCCATTTGGATTGGATCGATACGGTTGGTTCTAGCTGGAGCTATGGATCTGTAAGTGGAGAATACACCGCATTGAATAACCATGGTGGAAATGCCATTGTCAGAGCTTACAATGGAAGCACCTTTAGCTTTAGCGGAGTATATGCTCGTATATGGGGTAGTGGCAGCAGGTCTGTCAGCATCGTAGGATATAGAAGCGGCTCTTCTGTATGGTCTAGCAACTATACTTTGAATGAAAACTGGAATTATTTCGCAGGGAACTCGTCTGTTACTATCGATGAATTGCGGCTAAATTTTAGTAACCACTTTTTAATCGATAACTTAGCCCTGAGTGAAGTAACTGCTTCACCTGCGATTTCTGCCAACAATGTAAATTTTGGAAATGTTCGAGTTGGTACTAGCTCTTCTGCTGCTTTGACTGTGACCAACACAGGCACTTCGGGCAGCACCCTTAGCGGGAATATCAATGCAGCTTCTGGAAACTTTTCACCCACATCAGGAAGCCAAAGCTTTTCCTTGGGCAGTGGTTCGTCTTTTTCCAGAACCTTTACCTATTCTCCTAATGCCCGTGGTACGCAAAGCGTAGATGTCTCTATCACAAGCAATGCCCAGAACATTACCAGAACATTGACTGGTACAGGCGTAAGCCCTGTTTTTAGCAGCTCTGTAGCACCTGGCTCGACTATCAATTTTGGAGAAGTAGAATACATTGCCAACCAAAGCCTTACTTTACAAAATCTTACCCCTGATGCTGACTTAGGCAACCTAACAGATATGACATTGCTTAGTGCAACTATCAGCGGGCCTGATGCATCGTATTTCACTCTGGAAAATTTTACACCAGGCATGAAACTGAGCAAAAGCCAGTTGCAAAATTTGGCGATTCGTTTTATGCACAACTACACTGGCAGAGATGAATATGGTTATGTTCGCAACGCTACCTTGACTTTTACCACAGATGTTGGCACTGCGCTGGGATCTTCAGGACAAACCTATAGCTTCAATCTCCAGGCTACCACCATCCCAGAACCCACGACTCTTGCTTTATTTGGCTTTGCTCTCTTTGCTCTTTTCTTTCGCAAAAGATAAGATTTCAATGTTAAATTAGAAAAAAATAAACACAAAAAGCACATAAAAAACACATAAACAATGAACATAACCTAATCATTTTTTTTTGTGTGTAATTGTGTGTTCTTTTTTGTGCTTATGCTTATTAAGAGCCTACCGAAAAATAATTTTCGCCTAAAATTATTTTTCGGATAGGCTCTTAATAAAAATTTCCTGTGTTGTGCTATTGCAATAGGTTCATAGAAATAGCAGGTTTTTCTAGCGTTCCTTTGACTGAAATAGCCAGGAAGCCATGGCTGATTTGATTCCAGAGCTTGTCCACAAGGGGAATGCTTGGAAGAAAAGACGGACTAAAATGGGTCATCAGCAAAAGGTTTAGATTGGTATCGAAATCCACTGTTCCCTTTCCTGAAATGGACAGGAGAGAAGAATCAAACCGCATGGAATGGATGGTAATTCGATTCTGGGATAAAGAAAACTGCATATCTCCACTGCGAAAAGCAGGACGGGATGGCAGAGAAAAAAGGTCTAAAAGTGCTAGAAAGATTGGGAATTCCCAGAGAACTCCGTTGCTCAGTTGTATTTTTCCTTTTCCTGTCATGGTTTCGCTGCTGTAAGAATTGCCCTGGAATGCCATCTCTCCATTTAACGATCCCCACATAGTAGGCTCTGAATCTTTTTTTTTCTTTAAGGCAATAGAAATTTTATCGAGATGGGCTTTGTTGATAGTAAAAAAGCCTTTGTATGCGCCTGTGGGGGTAACATCCAAAACTAGAGAACCCTGTAGCTCGCCTTCGTAAAAATTTCCTTGTATTTCATAAAAAAGAAGATAATCATGAAAGAATTTTATTTTGCTAAAAAAATTATTTATCTTGAAATTTTTTATGCTCAGGCTTCCCTTTTCCATTTCACCATTGACATGGTATTCTTTATCGTAAGCATACCCTGAAACCTGGATATTTCCATCCAGACTTTCTAGAATCTGCCCTGGTTTCATTGTGCTTTGTATTTGATCTGCTTGTATGGAATATTTCAGATATGTTTTTTGCTTTTCTTCGTAGCGGTTTATATCAATGGCGATCTTGGATATCTTTCCTTCTGGCTGCAAAGTTTTGATAAAAGTCGGAAAAGTTTGAGCAATGGCATATCGGAATTCTTTGTCTATAGCGATATTTTCAGCCTGAATTTTTAGGTCTAATTTTGTATTGCTTTGCTCCATAGAATGATACGATCCGTTTATCTCTATGCTTGTTTTTCCGTTGTATCCCAGAAGGTGGAAAAATTCTACTGAACTATTGTAAATATGAATGCCCGAATTTTTATGCAAGGGAGAGGCCATCAAAACCTGTATTGGATAGGGAAATTCCTTATATTTCAAAGAACAATGGCGAGGGTATATGTGTATTTCTTGTTTTTTTTCTTTTCCTTTTGTTTGCAATACAAACTCCATATCTACAATGCCCGATGGGGAAAAGCTTTTCCATAGATTTTGGTATTCTACAGGGAGACAGGAAAAGAGCTTTTCGGATATTGCAAGCCTTTTGGCTTTGATATGGATGCCGAGGGATTCTTCTTTGATTATCCCTTCGATTTCGGTTAGAAAGTCTTTCTCCTGGCTTTTGCAATAAAGATAGACGTTTTTGTCTTCTTCTAGTTTAACCTTACCCCGTATATGGTTCAAAACAAAAGGAAAAGGATGATACTTTCCTTGCAGCTCCTCAAATTCGATTTCTCCACTCCAACGTACTTTTTCTAAATTTTCTTTTTTGAGATGGAATCGAATCGATATTTTGCCCTTAAGGGAAAAATCTTTTGCTATTTTTTTACCTTCTTCGGGCAATGCTTTATAAAGATCTTTATCTAAAGCCAGATTTTTGGCTATGATTTGTAAAGATAAATTCTTTTCGCTGATCCATCCTTTTATCTGGATAGGGCTTTCTTTAGCAAAGCCAGAAACGCGGTCCCAGGAAAACCTTCCTGGCGAAAGCTTGATTTCTCCGCTTAATTTTTCTATAGGATAAGGGAATTTTTTATACATTAAGCTTACTTTTTGCAAAGTTGCCAGAGCTTGCCAGGAAACTTCTTTTTCGTGCGCTTTTTTGGAAACATTCACACTGAGAGAAATATCCCCTTTTGGCGACAGATCTTCCCAAATCCCTTTATAAGATGGGCCAAGGACTTTTTGCAAGTCATCATCTACAGGAATATTCTTTCCCGCAATGGATAAATCTACATCCAAGCCTTGCTCTGCTTTGGTGAGAATTTTTCCAGAAATTTCCAAATCGCCTGCATTCTTTTTTGCTTTTACGCTGGATAAAGTGACAATGCCTTTTTTAGCTCGGATTTGGCCCTCTACTTCTGTAACAGGATAAGGAAAATCTTTATAGCAAACATTGGCTTTGCAAGGTTGGATAACAACATCGAAGTCAGGGGGATGGGGGCTTTTCCGCGGGCGTACAATTTTTCCTTCTATATTGACTAAACCCGACGGCTGAAGGTGATCCCATATACTTTGAATATCTTTGAGCCAGGAATCAGGGTCTTTTTCTTCTGAAAAACTTTTATAAACCGTATCGGTCAAAGTAAGGTTTTTTACCTGAAATCGGACTCGATAGGCTACTTTAAGCTTTTTTTCTTGAATCCAGACTTCTCCTTTTACCTTGACCTGGGATGGACAATCCATTCCTTGTCCTTCTAAGTTTAAGCTAAGGCATCCTTCCTGGAAGACCAAATCAGCAAAAGAAACCAGAACAGGATAGGGAATTTCATTGAATTTTGCTTTCATATCATAGCATCTAGCGTGTAAAGTTGGCAAATTTTGCAGGGGATTTCCACGAAAAGTAATTTTTCCATCTATTGTTCCCTCTGGCTGTAAAAGCTCCCATACTTCACCAAGTTCAGGAGTGCTAGAAAGGAATGCCTTGTCTACTAAAAACCTCTTAAAGGAAATAACAAGATCATCGTGGATTTTTAAAGGGTCAAAATAGATTTTGGCATTGGGCTGAATGGAAAATGTCGTTTTATTGAGTTTCCAGCTTCCCTTTTCGATTTGTAGCCATTCTTTGCGAATCTGGCAATTCAGATCTATATTTTCTATTTTTATGTTGTTATATTGAAATTTGCCTTTACTGAGACGACTGGATACACTCCAATCCCATCCCTTTTTCTCTTCGTATGTCAGGATTCCTGTCCCCTGTATTTTACCCTTAGGCGCAAGTTCATTCCAATAGCTTTCTGAGGAGGTTTTAAAAATATGGTTTATGGGCAGAACCCAGTTCTGGTCTATGGATAAATCTTGGATTTCCAGCAGTAAAAAAAGATTTTTTCCATGCTGAAATGACCCATTTACAATCTTGAGAGTGCTTTGATGAAAATTAGCAGAAACAAAGATATTCTGTATCTGGTTTTGGATGAATGTGAATTTGCTTTGTATATTGCTTAAGGGAATAGCAAAATCGGAAAGAAAGCAAGAGCCTTTGTCCTGAACTACACTGCCATTGATATATATTTCTGGGTAGGAAGGCGAAAGTCCCCCTAGCTTGAAGTCCGTAAGTTTTACATTTCCTTTGATCTGAAATTGGTTTTGTGCGGGTTTTAGCCGATCTAAAATGTCTTCCAGGGAAAAAGATACCATTCTGTCAATGGCAAGGTGGATTCCCTCTTCAAAGTCATAGTATCCTGAGATAAATATTTTTTGCGTCAGCTCAGAGAAAAATCCTAGAGAAATATTGCACCGATGTTTTCTTTCAAAAAGAAAAAGCTTGCCTGATGGTTCGTTTTGTATCTGGAGATTGATATCCGTAATTTCTATCTGTTTTTTTAGAACATCAGGGGACTCTATGCCTATCCATGCGTTGTGCATGGCAATGTGGAATTCTTTATACAGAATCGATTTCATGGACTTTTGGAAGCCTAAAATTTTTTCTTGTGGCTTTTTTTCTATTTTAGGCTGCTCTTGTTCTCTGAAAATCTCGAAATTAAAAGAACCATCAGGATAGCGGGACACAAAAAATTTGGGCTGCTCAATATCAATAGAACGTATTTTAGGCCCAAATAAAAGCTTTTGGAAACTTATAGTTGCCTGGGATAGTTCTAAAACTTTTTTCCCTTCTGAATCCTTGATGCTCCAATTTCCAATGCTTACAGTATTGTTCAGCAAGGAAATCTCAATGGAATCGGGGGGGCTTACAGGTGTTTTTATTAGCTTACTCAAAGTAACAATAAAGTATTTTTTTAGATTTTCTGGATCATAGATTTGTTGGTATAGATAATAGCCTGCTACAACGAGAATCAGCAAAAACAAGGATAAGAAAGCTAAAATATACTTTTTTTTCTTGGTTAACATAAAAATTCCTGTAGCCTGCAATAAAATTTGTTAAAGAAAGACCTATTTTGGGGATTTAGAGCAAAATAAAATTTATGTCAATTTTTAGCATGACTTATTTGGAAGTAAAAATATAAAAGTTTTTAAAGGGGGTTTGGGGGAAAATTTTTACGAAAATTTTCCCCAAAATAAAAACCACTTTGCATAGTTCTAATTATATATTGTTAGCCTCATCAAGGCGGCGTGCGCCTTCCATTAAAAGGTATTCTATGCCTGATGCCATATTTTTTGTTGAGGGCGCGAGATTGGGGATGAACTGAAATTGGCCTTTTCTCCATGCCAAGAGATGGAAAAAAGCATCTTCTCCCAAAAGGCTCTCCATAGAGCTATAAATGACCTGGCCATTTTGTACAAAAATATATCCTTTTTGGCTTTCTTTTTGTAAAACCAGGCAACCGTTTTTTTGCTCCATGCCTAAAATCTGCAAGAGCGGAATCAGCCCAATATAATCAATTTGTCCCTGAAAAGATCCTGCTTCTTTGGGTGCAGATTCTTTGTCTATGGTACTTTTATCGTCATGGGTTTCCTGGTGGCAGCCTATAATCTGTTGCACTGTTTTCACCAATAATATAGGGGTAAAGGGTTTAGCTAAAAAAGTATGCACCTGGGTTGCGAGGCGAAGCTCAGGATCATGCCGCATACCATCCTTGTGGCTGGCGATCACAATAGGAAGCCTGGGGTTGATTTTTTTTAAAGCCAGAATCAGGGATCTTCCATCCATGATAGGCATGGCTAAATCCGTAATGAGCAAATCGAGCTTGTGCCTTTTAATCATGTCTAAGGCATCCTGTCCATTCCTGGCTATTAAAATTTCATATCCCCTGGCAACAAGAATATGATCATATAGCTTTTGCATATCAGGATCATCATCGACAACCAAAATTTTCCCCTGGTTTTTGGCAAAAGGAATCACTTTAGTTTCAGAATAGGGAGGAAGTGTTCTCCCAAAAAAAGGCATATTTGCAGAATGTCCTGTGGCTGCACGAATGGGTGTTACATTTTCCAAGGGAAAAGAATTGGGTTCTTGCAGCTTTTCCAAAAAATCTTTTTCTTGCTTTTTTATAGTAGATATTTCTGGTTTATTTTTCATTGTTTCGCCTGTTTCTATTTTTCCTGGAATGAACTCACTCTTTTTTTGGCTGCCGTGAGTTCATGCCATGGAAAATCGCAACCTTTGCTGGATTGCAATCCTTCTTCATAATTTTCATAAGCTTTTTGATAATTTTTCTGCATTTCATAATAAAAACCTAGAAAAAAACATATATCATTTGCTAAAAATGGCATTTTTTTCAAAAATATTGTATTTTCTGGCTTTTCTTTTCCTAAAAAAAGTTCAAAGAAAAGCTTCATGCGGTCATCTGTCATATAATTTTGCCAGCCAAAGCTTCTATATTTTTCCCAGGTGACAGTAGGATCGATTCCTTGTAAATATAAAGCTATTCCATGCCATAGAGCTGATTTCAAACGAAGGTCGTTTGCCCGTGTTTTCTTTTCTGCTATTTCTGCAAAGATTTCTCCTGCTTCCTTGAGCTTGCCTTGTGCAAAAAGAATCTGTGCCTTTTTGTATAAAGCATGAGAATGAACGGCAATGCCAGAAGGAATATCGTCCAGCAACTTCTGCGTGTTGCTTAGAGCATCTTCCCATTGTCCTGCTTCGTAGAGTACTCTGGATTTCAATAGTTCTGTGTTCCATCTGTCCTGCTTATTTTTAGAATCTTCTAAAAGCTCTTTTATATGGCTCAAGGCAACAGGAAAATTTTTATCCAAAAGCTCTAAATTGATTAAGCCTGAAAAAGAATGCGCTTTTGCCTGTGGATTAGCTAGAATTTCTGTATAGATCTTACGTGCCTGGGCAGAATCTCCAGAAAGATAGATTGCATGCCCTAGCCAGGAAAGCCGTTTTTCTTCAAGAACATCTTGCATTCCTTTAATTTCCATGCAAGACTGGATGGCCTTTTCATATTCCCCTTCTTTTGTCCAGAGAGAGATTAAGCCCATTCTTATGGAAGGAGAAGGATCTTTTGATAGTAAGCCTTCTAAAAGATCTATTGCTTTTTGTGGCGGGATCGTCATAGCATAAAGCTGTTGATAAAATAGCCTTTCTTTGCTATCTTGGGATTCCCATTTTTCCTGGTATTTTTTTTGGGCTTCAGAAAGCTGTCCTAAAGCACAAGCGGCTTCAATCCAATCTCTGTGAACGCCAAAAATATTAGGATGGATGTTCAGGAAATTCTCCAGTGCCAGCCTGGCCTTTTCAAAATCTTCCATAGAAAAGTGTATATCAGCTTCAAAAAGATATATATGTGCAATTTGTTCTAAAGCATCGGGGAATTTTTTTTGAATTTCTTGTATTTGAAGCAAAGCTTCTTTAAAAGCCTTCTTTCCCAAAGAAATTTCTACCATGCCGATTCTTGCAGGAAGAAACTGTGGTTCTAGGGTTACAATCTCTTGAAAAATTTGATAGGATTTATCCGTCTCTCCCTCCCGAAGGCTGATTTGGGCTTCTATGAAAAGAAGTTCAGGAACTTTGCCTAGCTTTTCAAAGCATATTTTTAAATGCTCTTTAGCTTGGGTAAGCATATTGAATTGAAGATAGATTTGTATTAGAGAATAGCGCATATCCTTATTTCTATCAGGCTGCATTTTCAAAACATCTTCGATCATTTGTGCCGCCTTTTGCCAATCCCCTTTTTGGTAGGCTTCTGCAATCTGTTTTTCCAATTGCCCTGAAGATTTTGAAAGCGAATCCTGAGTGGCTTTGGGCAGAGTATTTTGAGACAGGTTTTTCTGGGCAACATCCCATACGACAATTCCTATTGCCATAACGATTAACGCTGGTAGAAACCATTTTGCATAATTCTTTTCGCCATCCATGTTTAATTTCCTTTTTCAACTGCATATTTTTTGACTACATTAGCAAGATTTTCTTCTAAAAGAAAATACCCTGAAAAAAATACAATTCCCTGAACTCCTTGCTTTAAGGCAAGCTGAATTTGCCCTTCCAATATATTGGGATCTTGAATGAAAAATGCTCCGATTCCTGGAAGCAAAGGGATATTGGCAGGCGTTACTTCCTGATTTTGTAAAAGATAGGTCTGGAAAAGATCCAGGTTTCTATAGTATGTCATGGGTACGACTTCATCCAAAAGACCTTGCCTGCACCATCTAGGCCAAGCCTGCAACTGGTTGATTGCTGCGGAATAGGGTCTGGGAAAGGTAGCAGCCGAAAGCTTTAGTTCAGGGTTGATAGAATTTAAGAGTTTTTTTGCTTTGGCAACAACTTCTGTTAAGAGATTTTGGCGATAGAGTGTCCAGGAATAATCTCCAGCCTCTGGTTCTTTTTGGTAGAGCTTTTGATAAAGAGAAACGCTTTGGGGATTATAGTCTGCAAGGCTATCAGGGTATCGTATTCTGTCGAGCTGTACTCCATCCACAGCGTAATTTGTGATAATTTCTTCCATAAGCGAAAGCTCATAGTTTATAGCTTCTTCCACAGCAGGAGAAACCCATCCATACTTCTCCCCTTCTTTATTTTGCATAGCATGGCCTGGAAATTTTTCCAGATAAGGCCCGATATTATCTTCTTTTTTGGTTTTTTCGTTATACTCGCCTTCTGCCAGGACATTGATATAAGGATAGATTTCTATTTTGCGTTTTTTACACTCTTTTACGAGAAAATCAAAAGGGTCCCAATCCAACTGAGGATGAATAGGAGCTATTTTGCTTTTATAAAAAACATGCCCTGTGGGAAATTTTACCAAAAAATAGATTCTGTTTATGCCTATTTTTTGGAAATGATCAAGATGTTTTTCTATGAGTGGACGGTCGTCTTTTTCTTTAAAAGTAATATAAGGCTGCATATAGGTATTATGCCATATTCCCCAAATGAATTTTTTTTCCTTAGCAAAACCATCCAGGGAGAATAAAAAAAACAGAAAGATAAACAATGCTGACTTCATTTTGTAGTTTCCTTTTCTAAAGAAAGACGCTTTAGAGTATTTTGGATTGCATAAAAAAAATCTTCCATAGAACAAAAGCGCTTTTTTTTATCAGGGTGCATTGCTTTTTCGACCAAATCAGATATGTAAGATGGAATTTCCATCAAAGATTTGAGAGGTTGAGCAGGCGTTCCTGTTATACGAAGCGTAAGAGAATGTATACCGTGAATATCAAAATAAGGAGGCTTTCCTAAAAGAGTATGGTACAGAGTCGCGCCAAGTCCATAAACATCTGCTTTAAAATCAACTTCTTTTGCATTGTCTATTTGCTCTGGAGGAATATAGTTCATAGTGCCTAATGTCTGCGCTCCTAGAGTAATGGATTCTCCATATACCTTTACGATTCCAAAATCAATGACTTTTACTTGAAAGCCTCGTCCCATAAAAATATTGGAGGGGTTTATATCACGGTGTATGACTCCCATTTTATGGGCATAGTGTATTCCTTGTGCTATATAAAGAGCTATACGTAATGCCTTCTGGGGCATTAAAGTACCTCTTTTGCTTATATATTGAGCAAGAGATATTCCTTTTAGATACTCCATGACAATGACAGGACGATTATAAAAAATGGCAAAATCAAAAACCTTGACAATCCTGGGATGGTTAAACTTCATGCAAACTTTTGCTTCCTGGACAAAGCGTTGCATAGAAATTTCGTCCATACAATAATACGGATGGAAAATTTTTAAAGCAAACAATTTTCCAGAATTTGTATGCTTTGCTTTAAAAATTTCTCCGCTTGCGCCATCTCCCAGCTTCTTAAGAATATAATAATCCCCTACTTCTCTAAAACAAGCAGCATTTTGCTCTTTCTCGCGTATATTTTTTTTTATCTCGGTAGCTTGCTTTTGCTCTTCTTGCTGCTCTTCTTCTATAAAACATAAATTGATATTGCCCAGGGAAATAATATCCTGGGATCGCAGCAAATAAGGATCATGGATGGATTGGTCATTGACTTTAGTTCCATTTGTGCTGTTCATATCTTCCAGACAGAAACTATCGTCTATCCCATAGATACAGCAGTGATAGTTAGAAAGCAAAGCATCCTGAAATCTTAAGCCACAATCGAAGTTTCTCCCAATAATCAAAGTTTTATTTCCATCCAAAAGAAGGCTACTTCCTTGGGAAGAGCCATTCATAATTAGCAAGCGAGATGTCATAAAATGCTTTCTATATCTGTGTTTATCTCTGGTTTTCTTTTCTTCATACCACAGAATTCGTTACGACTTATGCCAGTTGAAAAGCCTTTAATCTTTGGCCTGAAAGCCTGCGTTCCGCCTTTAACCGTAATTTTAGGTCAACAAAAAACACGAAAGGCATGAAAAAACTCAAGACAGAAGCTTTGGTTTGCAAAAAAAACGAAAAATGATTTTCGCTTCAGGGCTAATTTTGGTGCATTTCTATAACCTAGGGTGTTGCCCTGGGCTGGTATATGCAACCCCTACGTGGTAAAGAAGTCATTATTTCAAAAAAAGTTATATCAATATATTAATAATTTTTTCAACTAGCACAAGTCGTAAAGTTTTTTATCTTTTTCGTTTTAGAGCCTGTGTTCCTGAGCTTCTTTGAAAATCTAGAATTTCCATAACGAGCATAAGCTTGACTAGAATCAAGAAAATCAGAAAGAAAAGACTCCAATATCCATAAGGATACTGGGCTTGGTTTCCTCGAAGATTATTGTAAATAGGGTCTGCCATAACGCCCAAAAGAGATGTTATCAGAAACACAACAGTTTCGTCTACAATTCCATTATAGTCTTTTCCCATGCTTTGGCGATAGGCACCTCGCGTTGAAAAAAAAGAATCTCGAATTTTGTTGAAATTCAAGATTGCCATATACATCATCCACTTAAGCAAAATAGAGGCTATAACAACAATGAGTCCTACAATCCAATACTTTTTGTTTTCTTCCTTTATCTCTGGTACAAGTTTAACTTTACGGACTTGTTCAGCGGTTCTCGAAATCTCCCCTGTTGATCTGGATAGTTGATCTGTGTATTTTTTTAGACCAAAGGTATTTCCGATTTTTCTTGCGGGCGAGCCTATTTTTTGGTCAAGCTGGGATAGAGCATTGCTAAGATCTTTCATCATTTCCCCAGGCAAAAAAATCAGGTTCGATTGGTAAAGATAAAGCCCAAAACCAATTCCAATCAAAGTAGACAGAACTTCTTTCATGGCAATATTCCAGTCTGCCTTCTGGAGGAAGATTCCCAAGGCTTCTGGGGCAACTATTTTTCCATTTTTTTTGCTTGTCAGGGAATTGAGATTGATTGTTTTAGAATATAGCAAAAGTTTTAAAATCAAACAAATAAAAATAACAACAGCACCAGGAATAGGATTTGGATAGTCTTGCCTGCTTCCCATCCCTAGCCATGTAGATTTTGTTACTGGGGAAGAGAAAATACCAAAGGTCATTCCCAAAACTACAGTTGTTATTTCTTGTAAGATGCTATTGATATCCAGGAAAGCTGACTTTTTTCCTTTTTTTAAGCTTAGAGAATTCAAGTCTAAAAATCGCAAGTAGAGCAGCAATTTTATGAGCAGGAGGAATAGAAAAAAAACCAGAAGATAGGTGAAAAAGGTTTTGTTTTCTGGCCTTGTCCATGCTTCAGGCCAGGAAAGACTAAAGGGTTTTCCTCCCTCTACTCCCAAAAGACCAAAAAATTCTTCCCGTTTTTCATAAGCATAGAGTCCAGCGAAAACTCCGATCAATGCCGATGTTACCTCTTGGAAAACCTGATTCATATCATGCTTTACAAAAAAGTTTTCCATGCGTGATGGATAAAAAAATTTCATAACTTTTTTCCTTGCTTCTATTTTTGGCTAATGCTTTGTAAACCATGAGACTAGACGAATGAGATAGGGTCTTGTAAACAGCCCTTCTTTATAAGAAAAGGAAATCGCGGCCTGGGTAGACCAATCTATCCACTTGATTCTTCCTGATTTTTCCAGAACCTGGAATTTTATATCGCTCTGCGTATCATAAACCACTATTCTGTCCTGGGTACCACTATGGATCACAGCAAGAAACCGACCTAAAGGACTCCATACAGGACGGCAGGTTTCTACTGTCATGATGTTGGAATGGAGGATGCGTATCTGGTTAGACTTTATATCCCAAAGGGTAAGATGGACAAATCCTTTTCCTTCTTCGCTTTCTTGAAAAAAAGCAAGGTATCTTCCGTCTGGTGAACAAGAAAGATAGCAACCATAGATTTCTTTTGATAAAGGCTGGATTCTTTTATCTTTTGGTAAACTCCATTCCACTATGCCTTTTCTATTGTTTGTAAGAAAGTATAATTTTCTGTTATCAGGACTCCACTCTGGGATTTTAGAAGTATCTGATCCACCAATGGTTTGCGCTCTGAGCGTCCCTTCTTTTATGCCATATATTTTAACCCAGATTTCTGTCTTGTCTTTGTGAAGAAAGGCAATGTGTTTTCCCTGGGGGGAAACCTGGGGAGTGCCTAAGACTTCAGGATAGGCAACAGAAAAGAATTTTTTGGATTCCACTGCTTTTATGCCTTCTTCTTTCTTAGGAAAAAAAACATAAAATACACTACTTTCTCCATCGATTCTGGTTAAGAGCGCGGCATTTTCTTTTCCATCCCAGGAATAGGAAAAGGGAATGCTCCCTTGCTGCGCTTTTAAAACAGGGGTTTTGAAAAGCTCTTCTTCTTTCTGCGCTTTGTTCCAGGGCCATCCTATTTTTAAGGCATTTCGCACATCACCAGAAGATTCATGGGATTCTTGAAGATACAATAAAAAGCTGCTATCAGAAGACAAGCAAGGCTGAAAATAGTCCTGGTCTGAATCAGCCAGCTCTTCCACAAGAAACTCTTTTTGCAAAGATTCCAACAAATCTTTGTAGTTTTTCAAAACAGAGGTATTTCCCTGTCCTGTTTGCTGAGAAAGACTTTCTATTTTCACTAAAATCTCTTTTTTTTCTTGCTCTTGCTTTTCTGAATGGGAGCTTAATGATTTATACTTTTCTTCGAGATGGGCTTTTTCCTGGGATTTTTCTTCTAGTTCTTTTTGCAATTCCTGGTATTTTTGCTTTAAGGTATCGTATTGAAGCGTGAAACTACTTTCCTTAGTCTCAGAAGCTGGATTCTGGGGAAAAGGGGCTAAAGGACTATTCCCTGTCTGAATTTGTATGCTTTTGATCGCTTGCGCAATTTCCGTTCCTTTTTCATTGCAAGATTTAAGACCTAGAAAACCTACGAAAAGAAAGGCTATGAGAAAAAGGGTAGTTTGCAATAGCGGGACAAAACATGGTTGCGGGACTTTGAGTACAGGGAAGTCTTTTGGAAAATAATGGTAGTATCGATAGTCTCCTTCAGAAGGTGTGCTGGTGTCTTCTTTTTTGGGATTGGCAATTTCAACAGTATCCTCTAGCTTTTTTTCTTTCGCTATTTTATTGATGGTTACAGTTTTTTCTCTTTTAGAAGCGATATTTTTCTCTGCTTTTTTCACAGCAATCTCTACTGTATCTGCAATTCTTGCCACTGGTTGGGGAATCTCCAGGGTTTCTTCGGGTTTAACAGGGATTTCTAAACTTTTTTCTTCGTTTTTTTTCTCTTCAGGCTTTTCCTGAGCTATGGGCTGGATGAAATTTTTTTGTGGATATAAAATATTTTGTGGACTGGAATCAAACGAAACATTCCATACAGAGTTGATAGCATTCGCTTCCTTTGTTGTATAGACCCAAAGCAAAAGGTCACCACCAGCATGGTGCTGGAAAAGCACAGGACGAAAAGGATGGGATTTCCAATCGCATTGCTGGCAATGCACTATAACTTTATCTTCTTCCAGTCTTTCATAACCTTTATTTTCTGATATGCAAAGGTAGTTTTCATGACCTTGATGGCATCGAAAATAGAAGTACTCTTTGCCGCCTTTAGAATCAGGAGCTATGTTTATTGCTTTATCCATGAAATGTCTCTTCTATAAATTGAAACATAATATTGAAAAAGGAAAGAAACAACAAAAGTGCAACAAATATAAGGATAAAATACACCCAACTTTGGTATAAAATAGCATGAATCATGGAGCGAATCAAAGCACTGTATCCAAAGGTATATTCGATAATTACGCTTTCTATGGTCAGATGAGGAAGCAACTCTCTCAGTATTGTAAAATGGTCTTTTACAATAGAAGGCATAATATAGTATCGAAAAATAGTGAATTCAGGTAAACCCAAAGAATGAGCATACAAAACATGGGGTGTCTGATAGGCTAAATCAATTTTTTGCGTTGTTCTTTTGACCATGTAGTTCAGGTTAAAAAGAGCAAGGCAGAAAACGCCATAGATAAGATTTTTTTCATTCACCGTGTCCAGATGGAGAATGCGGATTAGGAAAATGCCTGTGATAAAGAGTGGAATAGAAGACAAAAACCCAGGCAGCAAGCCCAATAGCTTGACTATCCCGAATAAGGGAAAAAAAATTCTCGGTTTCTTGGCTAACCAGAGATGCAAAAAAGACAAAGATGTAAAAAATCCTGACAAAAGAATGGTGAAGATCAAAGAAAGGAGTACCAGCGAAAGGCTATCCTTTCCTTTTTCCAAAAGATGGGGAAAATACTCACGAAAGTAAACCACTTCCTGGTTTTCTCCTATAGAGATTTTCCCCCAGTTCATGATGCCAACAAAGGATAAACAGCACAGAACCCACAAAAAAGCTTTCTTGGTCTGAAGCTTTTTTTGTATAGGCTCATTCGTATGTTGGTTTTCTTGTTTTTCTGATCTTTTTTTTACAAAAAACTTACTTAAATACTTTTGCATAGCGGTAATAGATTTCCAGAGAAAGTATATTCAGGGATGTTGCATAAACTCTTCCTCCTGTTGTACACCAACGGTCATAAGCAGGCCATGAACCGCTTGCACATCCTTCTTTTTCCTGTGAATCGAGCAAAGCCGCTTTCATTTTATCATTCCAGGAAATCCAGTAGTCTCCCCCAAGCTGGTACATTGCCAAAGTACCATAATACCAATAGTAGTAATCTATAGTGGATTTATCGTCTTTCCAGACAGGATAGTTTGTCTGCAAAAGTCCTGCTCCCCCAATAAGATAAGGGTCTTTTTTTTCTGATCCCATAAAAACTCTTGCTGTCATGGCTACGGCTGTCATGGACTCCTGGATTCCTGCTGCATTGCCTAATGCTGTATAGCCTGTTTTGTAATATTTGGTATCCGTGACTGAGTCTAAAAAAGCCTTGGCACTAGCAAAAGAGGTTTCCGAGATAGTAAGTCCTGCTACTTTGGCAGACTTCAACGCCATAACGCACCATCCTGTTACAGATGTATCGTTATCGCCAGACTGGAATGTATATCGCCATGCCATATTGGGATTTTGGGCTTTGCATAAAAAATCCACTGCTCTTTGGGCAGGAGTTTTAATCATGGCATTATAGTTAGAAAGGCTATATGCTTCTGCCATTGCAAGAGTTGCGATGGAATGATTATACATATAATGAGCATCTCGTTTCCCAAAGCAGCCATCCCCATCCTGGTTTTTGGTAAGATATTGCACTGCATTCCTGACTTGGTCTTGGAAGTCGCCTAAAGTGGTTGTGTTTCCTGCGCCCAGAAAGCAGAGAAGTGCCAGTCCAGTAACGCCTGTGTCTGCCCAGGATTGCCCTGTTCCATCGCAACTACCAGGATGTTTGGGATCTTTACCACAGCATTGTGTAAAGTTGCTTGCTCCCCATGATCCATCTTCATTCTGGTGTCTTTTGAGCCACTCTAAGCCCTTTAAAACAGCATCTTCCGTTTTTTTGCTTCCCCCTCTTGCCACTAAATTTTCTCTTCCGCCAAAACGCTCTCCAAACATTCCGCCAGCACCACCGCCAACACCGATCTTGTTGTTAGTAAACTTTCCTTCAAACGGGCTATCCGACACAAAGTCTGATTTTCCTTTGGACATTTTGAAGTCTTCCTGGTTGGCGGTTTCATTGTGGTCTGCAACTTTGGCTTCTTTTACTACAGGGTCTTGTACCTGGGGGTTTTCTTGCTCTTGCGGGACTTCTTTTACTTGCTTGAGCTGGTCTAGCTTTTTCTCTACTTTAATTTCTTCTTGCACTTGCTCCATTTTTATGTCTGGAATCTTGATTTCTATTTCTTTTTTCGGCTCTTCGTAGATCGCCAGGAACATAATACATAAAATAATTGTGTGGATTATGATAGAAAGTATCCACCAAGGCATGTATTGGAGTTGTTCTTGTAAGAACAAAGAAAAGCTCATACCACTTTCTGGCTCATCCTGGAATTCTTCTTCCTGATATTCATCATCATCTTCCACCATTTTTTTTCTCCTCTTTTAAATTTTTTTTCTCCAGGGCATAGAAAGATCTATTCCTCTTTGCTCCATCCAGTCTTTGCTATATCCACTTACGACAACAGGGATAGATCTGAGTTCTTCCAGGTTTTTACATCCTGTGAGAAACATTGTGATTTTCAATTCTTTTTGAAATTTTTTCACAAGAATATCGAGTTCTTCCAATCCCTGAGCGGCTGCTTCCAGAAAAGGCAAAGCCATGCCTGCTATGTCAGCCCCTAAGGCAATCATCTTAGCTGCCTGCATACCATTTCTTATGCCTCCTGTAGCGATCAAGGTTTTATTTGTAACGCTGCGCGTTTCCACAAGCGAGATGGCAGTAGGAATCCCCCAATCCCAAAAAAGGTTTCCCATTTCGTAATTTAAAGAAGACGTTTCTTTTTCCAGGCGTAAAGTTTCTACTCCAATCCAGCTTGTTCCACCCAAACCACCAATGTCTATTCCAGACAAAGGGGAATTTTCGACTTTCTGTGCATCTTCGCGAGAAAAGCCTGATCCTACTTCCTTGAGAATGATCGGGACTTTGATTTTCTCTGCTATACCATTCAGTCTTTGCCAAAAACCTTGGAAATACGTATCGCCTTCGATCTGGATGACTTCTTGTCCAGGATTTACATGTATAGCAATTGCTTGCGCTTTGATTAAATTTATTGCTTTTTCTATTTGTTCTTCGCGATAGTTCCATTTTTTCCCAAACTGGGCAGCACCTAGATTTGCGATGAGCAAAACATCAGGCGCAAGCTGTCGAACGACTTCAAAGGATTCTGTGATATAAGGCATATTCTTTTCTAAAGCAGCACGTTGAGATCCTACGCCCATGGCAAATCCATATTTTTGTGCGGCTATCGCGACATTTTCGTTGATTTTCCTTACATCAGGATGGCCTCCTGTCATAGCTGCTGCTACCAAAGGTAGCTGCAATTTTTTTCCCCATAGAACCAAAGATGTGTCTATTTCATCAAAATCCAAATCGCAAATTGCTCTATGAACAAGATGAAAGTCTTCTATTTTGGTTGTCTCATGAGATTGTACTTTTTCTTTCAAGCATATTTCCAAATGATGGAGTTTACGAAAGCTGGTTTCTTGTTTTGCTTTCTCTTCTTGGGACAACACAATCTTTTACCTTTCAAAAGAGTCTAATTTTCCCCTTTTTAACACTTTTTTCAAATTAGCAAGGGGCAATACCCCATAGCTGTTAAGGATTTTATCTTATTTTATAGAACAAGTCAAAAAAAAATGATGTAAGGATTGAGAACTAGTAATAATAGAAGCTTGTAAAGAGATTTTTATTTTGGGGAAAATTTTTGTAAAAATTTTCCCCAAAACCCCCTTCTTTCAGGACTGAAATTCATTCACGTAACGAATTTCCATTTGACTCACTTCTTAAAAAATTCCAAAGAATAATTCCACTCAGATTTAGCTATTTTTCATCTGATAGAACTCTCTTGCTGCTTGAAGTTTCATACAAACCTTCGCCTAAAGCCCATAGGGGGAAATAATGTCGATAGTAGTCGTATCTCAGATAAAAATGCTTTGGAAAACCTGTTCCTGTAAAATGCTTTTCTTCCCAAGTTCCATCGAGAGTCTGATGGGACACAAGCCATTCTATGCCTTTTTGAACGCAGGGGCTATGGGCTTTGCCCGCATGAATCAAGGCCAAAATTGCCCAGGCTGTTTGCGATGCTGTGCTGCATTCCAGAGGAATGTAGCATCCCTGAATATAAGAATCGCAGGATTCACCCCATCCTCCATCTTCTTTTTGGATGCTTTCCAGCCATTCTACTGCTTTTTGAATAGCAGGAGCATCTTGTGGCAAAAAATGCTTGAGTCCCATGATTACAGACCATGTGCCATAGATATGGTTTACACCCCAACGGCCAAACCACGAACCATCCTTTTCTTGTGTCTTCAGCAAAAACGCAACCGCTTTGCGGACGCAAGGCAGATTGGGTTCTACTTTCAGTTCTCCCAACATTTGTAAGCATCTTCCTGTGACATCTGCTGTGCTTGGGTCTTTCCAGTTTTCCATATCATTGAAGGGTATCTTGTCTACATAGTCATCATCAACCCCTTGTTCAAAAGCACTCCATCCACCATCGGGATTCTGCATAGTCAAAAGCCAGCGCACTCCCGTGCGTATAGATTGCAGCATGCCAGCGTCAGGGGAAGGATGGTTTAGCATGGACATAATCACAACAGCACTATCGTCTGTGTCTGGATACCAGACATTGGAAAACTGGAAGGCCCATCCTCCACCAAAGCCTGTTTTATTGCAGACAGCCCAGTCGCCTTCCTGGAAAATCTGGTTTTCCCGAAGCCAGACAAAATGAGGTGAGAAAGAAGACAGATCAATGCCTGAATTATACAATGCAATCAAAGACCAGGCCGTATCCCATACAGGAGAAACGCAAGATTGCTGGTGTAGCTTACCCTGAATATCCTTTTGGAATCGGAACAATGCCTGCATCCCTTTTTCCATGACAGGATGATCTAAAGCATAGCCTGACGCATATAAGCCCATAAGACTATATTGCATAGCAGGATAGATTCCTCCCCAATCTCCGCTCTCGTCCTGATGCTGCAATGTCCAGAGTTCTGCTTTCTTGACAGCCAGTTTTTCCATCTCCTTCATGTTTAGAGAGCAAAGGCTATCCAGATTGCGGATAAAGCCATCCCATAAACGATTTTTCGCTTCAAAGGGAGGAAAGGACTTTTTTTCAGGATGCAAATCTAAAATTTCTTCAGGAGCAAGAGGAAAGGAAGGAAACTGGTATTTCAGAGTCCACAAAATCATCATGGGGACAAGAGATGTCCTTACCCAATAGGAAATAGAATAGATTGTAAAATCCGCTTCCTGGGGAATCAGCATCAAAAGCGGGGTGATAGGGGGAACTGCGTTCCAGTCGATCAGCCCGTATGCAGCCAGAAGCAACCTGGTTTCCATATTTGTGGCTGTATGGATATTGGTCTTTCGCAGATATTCATATAAGGTGGACAGACAACCAGAATCCTTACTATATCCCAAGGCTCTTCCTGCAAGATAGATCAGAAGGTTTGTGGAATAGTGAGCAGGCCCACCATAATACAAAGGGTATAGCCCCTTTTCGTCTTTTTTGCTGATGACATATTGGAATAATTTTTCCAGCTTATCTTTGTCTTGAAACTGCATGCCCAAAGCCATCAGGATAAACTGTGCACTCAGGCTTGCATTTGCCTCAATGGGAGCATCCCAATATGGCTTGCCACAAGTTTGTGCCAAAAGCCACCTTTGTGCTTTTTGCATAGCTTCCAGGGTATTTTGCTGGCCTGGGTTAAGATTAAGCCTGGAAAATTTTTTAAGAAACCGTTTTTTTTGAATATGTTCCAAAATTTTTTGAAAATCTTTTGGGTCTTTGTAGTCATCGAGAAACTCTTCTGGGCTTTCGATTTCAATGGACATTAAAAATCCCTTTCTTTTTCAAAAAGCTTTCTTAGATCATGGTTGTCACCGCATTTTTTTTCCGCAAGCAGATGCAAATCTTTGACTTCTTTTCTTTTGATTTTTAAAGGCTCTCCTTTTAAAAGAGGAAGAGGATATTCTTTGGCTAACCTGAGTGTTCTGAATGCGAAAAGAACAGGCAAAGCGCAAAAGAGCCGAATGTCTGTATGAGATTCTGGGATACTGACTGTATAGTCTACTGCCTTATCCATATAAGGCAGTATATATTCGATAAAAGAAAAAACCATTTTCTGGCATGCTTCCTGCTCAGGATCATGGAAAAGGGATTCTATAGTAAGGCCATGCTGAACAAGCAAGTTGTGTGGCAAAAAAACAATCCCACGCTTATGGTCGTCTACAATTCCCTTCAGGATGTTTGTCATTTGCAATCCTAAGCCAAAATCCACCTCTCTTTGTTCCAGCTCTTTCTGGATTTCCTGGGAAATATCTTTCCTGTCATGACAGAAAAGCTTTGTAGAAAGTTCGCCTACTGTTCCTGCAACATAGTAACAATACTGGGCAAAGTCTTTATAGTCTTCCAGCCCATGAAGCTGGTTATTTTTTTCTCTTTCTACTGTGAGTGCCATCCCTTGGGCCATTTTATGGACACAATCTTGGATATGTTCCCTGGCTTTGTCAGGAAAGCTGTCAAATACATCCATAACCTGATCTATATTGTGAAGCAGATCATACTCTGCCCCTGAGAATTGCTCTAAAGGAAATGTCTTTTTTATTTCTTCTAGCAAGTTGCCTCTTTTGGTAGGGAATAGCAAAGATGTAGAAGCTTGTTTTAGTAGTCCAGAGCGAATTTCGCTGGCTACAGTGTTTGTGTCTTCTAAAGTGTCGCAGATTCTACAAATTAAATAGGAAACACCCATCTGTATTGCCAGTGGTTCTTGCAGCAGGCTAATCCCTAAAGCAAAGGTTCTGGAAACTAAAGGTAGCATGTCTTCACAATACTTTTTCGGATTTTTTTCCATTAGCTATATTCCTTTGATTCTTTTAAATTTCTTAGTGCTAATTTGATTTTTCGAAATAACTATAAAATTTTAAACAGAAAAAGCAAAAAAAATTTTAAGCAAGCGTTGCTTTTTCTTTATTTCCATGTAGATAGAATCCTTTCCGTCAGCTTTTTTCTCTCTTCTTTTGTCATGTCTGGATTGTACAGAAAAGATTTCTTGGTTATTTTTTCTATGAGTTCGACCAGTGCAGTATAAAAGTAAAGAGGTTTCTGCTCTTGAACAAAGGAATCCAAAACAACAGGGAGGATTTTATTTGGCGGCATTTTCAGAACAAGATCTTTGATTTTATTTCTGACCTGGACTCGTCCATCTTCCATTTCCTCTGTCATAGCAAGCCAATAGATAGGATCAGGCGCGTTAGATAAAATTTCTAGCGCAGCAAGCTTGAGTTCAGGAGAAGAAGATTTCAGGATCGGCTTTATCAAGGATAGAGGATATTCTTTTATGACCCCTAGCCCCTGAACAGCCAAAATTTGAATCTGCACGTCTTGGTCTGTTAAAAAATTTTCCAGCATATTGCTCTGTATATTGTCTGGGAATAAAAGGAGATTTTTGAGTGCCTGAGTTTTCACTACCACATTCTGCTCTTTTTCCGCAATCTTCAACAGTAGAGGAATTTGCTCTTGGTTTGCCTCTACAGCAAGACGCTGTAACATTGCCAACCGATCTTGGGGATAAGAATGAAGCTTTTTGAGCAAATCAGGAAATTTTCTCTGCAAGGAAACTCCAGATCCAAGAGAGAGTTCTTGCCAGCTTTCCTGGATTTGCTTTGTCTTTTCAGGCGGAAGGCTTTGCTCCTTTATTCTGGATTGCAGCGAATAAAAAGGAATATTGATTTGGATCAAGGCTAAAAGGATCTTGTTGCTCATTTGAGGGTTTTGCCATAGAATGTCCAGCAAGAATTCCGATGTTTCCAAAGACTCTATGGATTGTAAGGCATCTATGGCATACAACAAAACATCTTCTTTTTCCTTTTTCAGGCTTTGCACAAAAGGAAAGGCGATCTTGCCAATGCAGGAAAGTTCCATAAGAAGAGCCTTTTTTTCTGCTAAATTTTTTTCAGAGAAACCTTGGAAAACGCTTTCCATCCTTTGGGACAGGGCTTGATCCAGAGGGTTCTTTTCTACCCAGTCTATAGCAGCGAGCATTTCTTTGCTTTTTTCTTTTTCTATAGAGCTTGTATTTTTTAATGACAAAAGGGCTTTGTTATATTTTTTAGCCTTTTGAAACCATCCTAGTTTCATGCTGATTTCCGAGATTGCCAGCGTAGCCTCTTTTTCTCTTGTATGTAGCGGAAATTTTTGCAGAAACTCTTCATACACAAGAGTTGCCCGTCTATGCTGGTTTTGCTCAACTAAAGCTTCTGCCAGGAAAAAATAAGCATTTTGCCCCAAATCATGGTCAGGAAAATCGCGGATGAAGTCATCCAAATGGGCTATAGCTAGAGGAATATTTTTTTGATAGTAATGGCAAAGTGCTTTTCTGTAATAAAGAGGAGCAGCATGATCGCACTGGCAGGGGAATTGCTTTAAAATCTTTTCAAAATATTCCAAGGCAGTGGAATATTGCTCTATGCGGTAGTAGCACATGCCAAGCCAAAAAAGAACATTTCCTGTCATAAAGCCTTCTGGATATTGCAAATAAAGCTTTTTCCATTGTGGTATTGATTCATTGTAATTCTTTTGCAAGTAAAGCTTCAGGGCTTTTCTGTAGCCAAGCCAGGCAGGACGATATTGCTGAGAAAAATATGTCAAAGAAAAGGGAAGGCTTTTTTCATGCCACATATATGATGGAATCTGAAACACTTCCTGCAATTCACTTTCCCAATCCTTGCCTTGTTCTAAAATACGATTGATATAAAGCTTTACCTTTTCTTTGCCTTCAGAATAGTAGTTTTGTAAAAATACAAAAGCAAGAAACCCTTCCCATTCAGGAAAAGAGCATTCTTTGTGGATAGCTCCTTTTAAAATCTCAGGTAAAGTTCGCCCATCTTCAAGAACCTTTCGGGCAAAAATGTCCAGAAGAGAAATTTCCTCTTGTGCAATCCAATAGATGATCCCCCAGCGAAACCAGAAAGGCATTTTTTCGTTCATCCCTTTTTCTTCCAGGATGGCTTCCAGCAAACGAAGCCTGACAAGCAATGCCAGATTTTCTCTGCACGTTAGAAAATGCTCTGTTGTCAATTTTATTGTCCATCTTCTGGCTTCCTTATCAAAGGAAGTAGCAATAGAAGACACAGCAGATCCTTTCCCTGCATAGTCCTGAAAAGCCAAAAGGAATTTTTCTTTTTTTGTGCCAAGAATGCCTGTTTTTCGAGAAAAAAGATCGAATGTTTTTTCCTTTTCCTGGGAAGCCTGTGCCATAAGAGATAAAAAACGGGCATCTTTTTGGTATTTTCCCTGGTATTCTTCTTGTTCTGCAATATTTTTTTTAAGGGAAGGGATGATAACCACTTCAGGCTGGATTTTCCTTGCAGAAGATTCTATTTTTTTATGCGGTGGATTCTTAGAAACGCATCCTGCATTCCAAAAGCTGGCAACAAGAAAGGCGAAAAGAAAAAATATTTTCATAATATTTTTGAAACCTGAGAAAAAAAGTTAGGTAGAAAATCTTATAATTATTTGAATTGTAATTGGTTAAAATGGGGAAGTTGCGAATTGTTCCAGTTGAAAAGCCTTTCATTTTTGACCTGAAAGGGTTATGCGTGTTAACTTTTCGATGCCGCTCTTTACCACAATACAATGGAACAAAGTTGAATAAAATAGCCCATGGGTTGGTATGTTAAACCACTATAGGGTAAAGAATTACATGAAAAATTAACACCTATGACGCTTACGTCATTGCATGTCCATTTTTTTTCAAAAACCAGCCAAACTGCGATCAATGACCAAGGTCTTTTACTAATCGGAATCCCAATGTATTATAAGCTGAATCAGGATGATAGGGGTATCTTTTATAAGAAAACAGAGAGAAGGCATCTGTTTCCCAATCGCCTCCTCTGCATACATGCGATTCATTATGTCGATGCTTTGGCCCTCTTGGATTTTTTGTTTCCTGGGATTGGTACTGGGCTTTATCAAACTGGTCATAGCACCATTCCATAACATTCCCCATCATATCTTCACAAAGGTAAGGAGAAGTACCTTCAGAGAAGAATCCTACTGGCGAAGTCCTGGAATAGGGATCATAGGGAGGCGATAGTTGCCTATAGTTAGCAAGAGAAACAGACGGCTGAGTTTCTCCCCATGGATATGTTCTTGCAGGAATAGGATTTGGAAAAAGAGAAATTTTATTGCTTTGTGTTTGCCAGTCTGGGATATGCTCTCCACCTTTGCAGGCTTTTTCCCATTCTGCTTCTGTCGGCAGTCTTTTTTCTGCCCATTTGGCATATAGATTAGCATCGTTCCAATTGATGCCAACTACGGGGAAATCATGCCCCTGAAATGCAACAGTTTTACTGAAAGGAGTTTCTTTGTGTCCTACTGCACTTACAAACTGGCTATACTGTGCATTCGTGATTTCATATTTATCTATATAATAGCTAGACAAATAGATTTGTTTTGATGGAAAAGCGTTGTCTGATGGATTATCCGAGCCTCTGTGAAAATGCCCTTGGGATACAAAAACCATTGTGCTTTTGTCTTTAGTCCACAGGTATTCTCCTGGAGTAGGCAACTTTTTCATTCCCTCTATGAGACTTTCTCCAAACCATCCTGAGGATGGGTCGAGTGTAGCAGCAAATTTTTCTTCTTCTTGTGATACGATTCTGTACAATTTGGTTTTAGTTTCTTCCAGAAGGTCTGTATACTTGACAAGGTTTCTGGCTTTGCTAAACTGCTTCTTTTGGCACAACTGGATGATTTTTGGCTCTATATCAGGATAAATTTTTTCTGGCTTTTTTTCTTCTACAGGACTAAGCAATTTAAGATCAACAAGCAAGTTACGGACAAAAGTATCAACAGATTCTTTGACTTGCGGTACAGTATAGAGATAGAATAAAGCCCCACATACGCAGGCCGCCAAAAAAAGAAGAATGAAGAATTTTTTTGCTAAATTGGGTGTTTTTTCTCCTGATTTTTTGCTGCCCTTCGCGGTTTTTTTCTTTTGGTCTTCTGCCATAGCCTGCTGGACAAACTCAAGTGTGCTTAAATTTTTGTTTTTTGACGTTTTGGGCTGACCAGAAGAAGCACCTGTAGAGGCAACAATCACTGCTTCCATAGAACGCTGTGAAGACTTAATGATCTTTGGGACTTGGGCAGAATCAGCATCCTTGGGATTGCGGTTTACGCCCAAACCGTCTTCTGGAGCGAAGTTTTTGATTTGTTCTGTTGGCATAGCAAACATCTGGCTTTTCCCTGAAACAATCTTT
This sequence comes from Candidatus Brocadiia bacterium, assembly GCA_013359215.1. Taxonomy (GTDB): domain Bacteria; phylum Planctomycetota; class Uabimicrobiia; order Uabimicrobiales; family JABWCH01; genus JABWCH01. Next base: position 25,836 of record JABWCH010000015.1, read on the forward strand.
GCCTTTTCCATTTGATCCATGATTCTCCCATGGGAAGTAATCGGATCGCTAGTTCTTCCGTGGCTAGTAGGCGGATCGATTGGCTTTGCATGCGAAGTGATAGGCTCATTGACTCGCCCATGGGATGTTGTTGGGCGGCCATGAGAGCTAATATTCCTTTGCGGACTGCCTTGCATTGCCGACATTTCTTGCGTTTTACCAGGCCATGTTTTTGGTTTTTCTTGAGAAAAACCTTCTTGGTTTGCTGCCTCTGGAATTTTACCTTGAAGCGATGCTATTTTCTGGCTTTTAGCCTGAGAAGGCATTTCTCCTGTTCGCCCTTCGGAAATTTTAGATTCCAGACTACTGTCTAAACCAGGTATCTCGTTGCTTCTTCCTGTAAAGCTTTTATGTCCTTTTTCTGGAGCAGGAGGTATCGTTGGCTTATAAAAATTGGCATTTCCATAGCCTGGCGATGGTGTTTTGGGTGAATCCAGCAAAGCAGGATCCAAGGAAGAAAATTTATCCGTAGGTCTGGATGTGGACGTTGGTTGTGCTTGCAACTGTGATGGATTTACAGCCTTCATTTTCCCTGTTTTCATAAACTCCTGGCTGATGTTTGGCAGCTTTCTGCTCTGAGTCTGTCTATTTGACTTTGCTTCAGCAGCTTTTGCCTCGACCCAGCCTTTAGGATTTTGTAAAAGGACAGGGCATTGCTTAATTTTTTCTATCATCTCTTTTGCTTCAGGCGACCCAAAACGATCCTCAAATTCCTGAATAATAATTTTGTCCATGAGATTCTGTACTTCATCAGGAATATTGGCTTTTTTTTGGGACTCGGCAATAGCTTGCAATGTATTTTGTATAAATATCTTATCTTCTTCGCTTCTTATAATTTTTACCAAGAGGAAATCTTCAAGGTCTTTTTGTATTTCATTTTTAGCTATTCTTCTGGTTCTTGGTATTTGCAATAAAAGGCTATGAAAAATATTCTCTAAAGCTTTTGCATTTTCTACTCTTTGCTCTGGATTTTTTTGCATCAAAGCCATAATCAAAGCATCCAGGCTTTCAGGCAAATTAGGGTTGTACATTCTTATGGAAGGGATGGATGCCTGAACGTGTTGCTGCAAAATTTCGCTGTTTGTTCCCTGGTAAGGCGGCTGCCCTACAAGCCAATGAAAAAGGTTTGCTCCTAAAGAATACAAATCGCTTCTAGGATCTAAACTTCTTTCTCCCCGAATCTGTTCAGGTGCAATATAAAAGGAAGAACCCAATAAAACCTTTCCAGCACCAATCATGCCTGTATTTTCTATGGGCATTGCAAGGCCAAACTCTAAAAGCTTTACTTCCTCGCTATCAGGGAAAAGTAGAATATTCCTCGGTTTTATATCCAGGTGCAGCATTCCTCTTTCGTGGCCTGCCCAAAGTGCATTGCAAACATCTTTTGCTATTTGCATAGCCTGGGAAGGCCCGATTACTCCTGTCTGGCTCATCATTTGATCTACGGTCACGCCTGGTAAATATTGCATTACAATATAAAAATATTCGCTTGCCCTTCCTGTATCGTAGATGGCTGGAAGATGTGGATTCTGAATATTTATGGAAGTACGGACATTTTGATAAAGCATTTCTAAAAGCTGCTGTCCGTATTCTAAAAATATTACAGGTTGTATCATTTTAATAAGCACAGTTTCGTTGGTATTTACGTCAGAAGCTGCATAGAATATGCTGGAACGTTTTTTCCATAGTAACTTATTGATCCTATATTTACCAAGTGTATAGCCAATCCATTGCTCATTGACCATAGAATAATCCTCATATTTTGAAATAAATTGTCTATTCTAGCATTTCCTGTTTTTGCAACATTACACAAGAGATAAAGCAACGGCATAACCATTGCCTTACCTCTTTGCATAACTCCTCATTATCATCTGAATGCGATGGGAGTTACTTGTACCTCGAAAATTACCAATCCCATTCGCCTTCTTCACCCAAGATTTCTTTTAGTCTTTTGTCTATGATGATATCTTTATTTTTTTTTCTCTTTTCTAGCTGATCTCTACTTTTTTCCCATTTTTTCTGCATTTCTAAGATTTGTTTTTCTCTGATATTGTTTTTCAGATCAAATATCTGGAAAAGCAGAGATTTGATTTCTTGCAATTTTTTTTCTTTTTCTTCTACAGGTAAACGCTGCAATTCTTTAGAAAATTTTTGTACCTTTTCTTCAATTTGTTTTACCTCTTCCAAAATCTTTAGAACTTCTGGATCTTGATGTGCTTTATTTTCTTGGAATTCCTGAAACAGCTTTTGGAGTTTTTGTCTGAAGTGGTCAAAATTTTTTTCTCTTAGTTGCATAAGATTTTGAAACTCTTGTGAGTTTTCTTTTTGTAAAAATTTCAAAAATTCTTGTATTTTCCCATCCATTTCTTGAAATCGTTTTGGAAAACGGGAATTTTCTTCTTGAGGTTTATTTTTAGGCATTTTAAAAACAAACTCTTTTTTTTGAAACTTTTGCTTGGGTTGCTCATGGCTCTGGGGGTCATTCTGAAACTTTGCAAGATCTTGTAATAATTTTTGGCGATATAGTTCTAAATATTCCTTTTCTTCCTCATCATCGCATTGGTCGATCTCTTCCTGAATGGCCTTCAGTTGTTTTTTCTTTTGATTTATCTCTTTTTCTATATCTTTTTTATTTTTTTTATCTTCTAATTGATTTAGTTTTTCTTCTTTTCCTGGTATAGATTTTTCTATCTTTTCTTGAATTTTTTTTTCTATTCTTTCAGCTTCTTCCATTAATCTGTTAATTTCCGCTTGCAAATCAGAATTGCTGTCTGTTTTTGCTTGTTGCTTTAGATCATAGATTTGTCCATAGATTTCTTGAAGTTTTTCTTCTAAAATTTTTCTATCTTGTTGTATTTCCTGGCAATTTATGCTACAAAGCAATAGAATAGCAATAAGAATAAAGCATCTTGACATACTTGCCTGCCTTTCTTTATAGAAACTAAGAAGTTAGATATTTGCCGAAAAAGCAAATATTTTTATCACGAATAAGACGAATGGTCGAATGGCACGAATAGTTTTTATAAAAATTTCATTCGCATAATTTGTATATTCGTCTCATTCGTGATGAATACCTTTTTGGTTTCAGCTTGTCCGAGATAGGTAAAGTTACTTAATTTTTATTCTAGCAGCCAACGTATACTTTTATAGATAATATAAAATTTTCTTATGAAAGCAAACACTTTTTCTAAAAAGGCATTTGTAGATGGGATTGTTTCTAAAGCTATTTTTCTTCCTGGAGCTTTTCTAATGTGCTATAGGTAAGCCTCAAGGCTTCTTTTACTTTATCTTTCTCTTCTTTCAGTATTCTTTCTTTGACCTTGCCCATAGCAGAAACATCGCCTAAATATCCTATCGCTTCTGCTGCATTATTCCTGACATCGGTATTCTCATCTTCAAGTGCATCTAATAGTACAGAAAGACTGGATTTATCTCGCAATTGTCCTAAGCCCCATGCTGAAAACATTCTGACCTGCGTATTTTCATCGCGCATAGCGTTGATCAATGCCTGTGTCGCTTTTGTATCGCCTAATCGGCCTAATGCTACAGCACTGTATATTCTAACATCTTCATGCTCGTCTTTGATTGTTTCCAGAAGCTTGGGAACTGCACCTTTGTCGCCTAGTTTCCCTAATGCCGATGCAGCAGCAGCACGAACATATTCGTCTTCGTCTTGCAATTTTTCAATCAACGTTGGTACTGCTCTTGTGTCTCCCATTTTTCCGAGAGCAGCAGCAGCATCTTTACGGACATTGTATTTTTTATCTTTTAATGCCTCTATGAGTGCAGGAACAGACTCTGTATCTTCCAGCTTTCCTAAAGATAAAACAGCCTGGCGGCGGACACTTTCGTTTTCATCTTTCAGAAGACTTGCCAGCGCATTTGCCGATTGTTTATCTCCAATATTACCCAATGTACGAGCAGCCCAACGCTTGACATTTTTATTGGGATCTTTCAACGCCTGGATGATAGTTGGAACAGAATCTTTATCGACTAGCTTATTGATCGCCTCTGAAACCTGCGAAGAAACAAAATTATTTTCATCTTTCAGGCTTTCAATAAGAGCATGAACAGCAGAAGAGTTTCCTATTTTTCCCAATGCCCTCGCAGAATAAGCTCTAACATCTATGCATTTATCTTTTAATGCTTTGATCAGATCGGGCACTGCTTCTTGATTTCCTATTACACTCAGTGCTTCTGTGGCAGCACTACGGACTTCATCGCGTGTATCGTTAAGCAATTTTACAAGAGAAGAGGATGCTCTCTGGTCACCTAGCTTTGTCAAGGTTTTAATTAAGAGAATCTGCACTTCAGAATCGTTAGCTTCTAATCCTTTGATAAGATCAGGAACAGCCGATTTATCCCCTAATTCTGCGACAATGCGAGCGATAATACGTCTTACTTCCGTATCTTTTTCCTGGTTTAGCGCATTTAAAAGATCAGGAACCATCTGTTTATGTCCGATCACTTCCAATGCTTCGGCAATGCATCTCCTTACTTCGACATTATCATCTTTCAATGCTTTTGCAAAAGAAGGAATAGCATCGAGATGGCGTATATTGGGAAGTACCTTGGCTGCTGCTTTCCGAACGCTTTTATCTTCATCTTTAAGGCATAGTATCAAGGCATCTGCTGCTTTTGGTTCTTCTAATTCCCCAACAGCAGCAATGGCCGCGCATCGAACGTCTTTATCTAAATCGCGGATAGCATCAATCAAAATGCCAGTCGCTTTTTTTTCTTTTAGTTTTCCTAATGCACTGATAGAACCATGTCTGATACGCGTGATAGGATGTCTGGCTGACTGGAGTAAATCATGGCTGATCTTTTTTCCCATCAAAACTGCTTGCTCTACAGAATCTACCATTTTTCCAAAGCCAAGAATAATTTTCTTTTTTAGCATCAGGTTATTTTTATACAACCAGAACGTCTTTACTGCAATCACAAAAATAGCCAGGCGGAAAAATATAGTTAAAAATGCGGCAAAAGTAGACTGAGTGCATGTGTATGCTGGTAAATAAGGTATAGTATCGAAAATATCCGCTATATCTATTGTCCTCACCATTTGTTCTAATGTATAGTAAACAATTTGGGGATTAAAATCGGATTTCTCTTGCAAGACCAGGGAGAAGCTAGAAAAAATAACTAAAATCTGTACCAGGTTGATTATGACAATCAAAGGCCATTGGTAAACTTTAGCGTTCTCTTTACTGTAAAACTGGAATTCTTGCTTGTCTTTTTCCAGATCGATTATGCCTTCATAGATGGTATTTTCTTCTTCTCTCAATCGGAAGAAAAACCAGGTAATTCCAAAATTCCAGGCAAAAAGAAAAAGAAGCAATCCTAAAGCCAAATATTGATGGAGCTTTTCCAAATAGGGAACGCAAAGAAAAAACAAAATATAAAAAAAGGATAAAAAGATATAACGTCCTGTGACATTCGGGATATGCAATGCGACAATTCCAAAGGAATTATGTGCAAGATAAGCTAAATGATTCATAGCTTTTTTTTTTTATTGAAAGTAAAAGCAATAAAAGTTTTCAAAGGGAATTTAGGGGAAAATTTTACAAAAATTTTCCCAAAATCAAAATCTCTTTCTGTAGCTTCTATATCTATTCAATAATAAGAATTCTATCAAGATCGCCCAAAACCTGGCTCATGTTTTGATATCTTTTAGCAGGGTCTTTTTCAATCATTTTTTGAACAACCTTTTCAATTTCCATAGAAATATCAGGAACATAGGAAGAGATAGGCTTTGGTGTCTGCTTGGCTATATTGTCCAGAATTTCGCGAGCATCATTTCCCCCTATGGGATGGTCGCCTGTAAGAATGCGATAAAAAGAAACACCTAGCGCATATATGTCCGCTCTCTGATCCGCCAGTTCAGGGTTATGAATCAGCTCAGGAGACATATAGTATGGTGTTCCCATGGTGGCTCTTTTTTTCTGGACATTGCTTAGCTCCCTTGCCAAACCAAGATCCATAATTTTCAGAATGCCATCGGATCGGATAATAAAGTTAGACGGTTTTATATCTCTATGGACTACATCAAAGCTATGGATATGCTCTAATCCTCTTGCTGCTTGAGTGATATATTTCAATGCCTCTTCCTGAGGAAGAATATTTTTTTCTTTGATATAATCGCCAAAATTTGTTCCTTCTACTAGTTCCATGGAATAGTAATAAAAACCTTGCTCCTCTCCCATTTCAAATATATGTACAAGGTTTGGATGGTTAAGAATGCCTGCCAGCTTTGCTTCTCTGAAAAATTGCTTGAGATGTTGTTTATTGGACGCAAATTTTTCAAAAAGGATCTTGAGGGCAACTGTTCTGTTCAGGTCTAATTGCAATGCTTTGTATACGACACCCATCCCTCCAGCAGCAATTTTAGATTTAATTTCATACCCCCCCAGAACGCGCCCCAAAAGACCTGTTCTGCGAGGGTCGTCTTTGCAAACAGCTTCTCTGATGCTTCTTTGTATTTCCACTTGTTGCAAAATTTTATCTGCTGTCTCCTGCTTTAAAAGACCATGAGAAACCAAAAGTGTTTGTAAGGGAATATAGGTTTTTTGTGCTACTGCTTTTTTTTGTACTTCTAAGCATTTTTCTAGCTTTTCTTCATCTACCAACTTCATTTTTTTTAGATATTCTAAAACTGCCTGAGCTTCAATTTTTTTGAGGTTGATTTTTCTTTTGGTTTGTAGCTGCTCTATTTGCTCTTGGCTCAAGAGGCTGTTTTTCAATAAAAGTTCTTCAATTTGTTTTTCTGATTCTTCTTCTTGCTGGTCTAAAATCAAAATACATTCATTGAGTTGCTCTTGAGTGATATAGCCTTTTTCTACAGCGAGATTACCAATATAAGTGTGAATATTCTCCATTCCATACTCCGGTAGTGGACAAAATCATGTCACAGGGTGTTGCCCTATAGCTGTTAAGTTAAAAACGCGGTTTTCTTGAGAATGTTAAGTAACCTGTCGAAAAGAAATCTAGCATTCCTCATTTGCCACTTTTAGCCCCAGGTGAGCGATGTCAAATTAATATAACTTTTGTTTACGGCCATGTCATATGTGTTAAGTTTTCGATGCAATTCTTTACCCTGAAATAGTTTTATATAGTAGCCCATGGCAACGCCCTGGGTAAAAAGGATAAGGGCGTGACATAAAATTTCCCAGGGATGTTCCGCCCTTTCATGGCTTGATGATGTCTGTCCCAATACCCAGGGTGTTGCCATGGGCTGGTATGTTAAACCCCTACGGGGTAAAGAATTATATGAAGTTAACATGCATGACAGCCACGCTCACTTAGGCTACTCACTGCTTAAGTTGACAGCGTTACTGCTAATTCAAATTCTCAAAATATTTTGGCCTTATTTATTTCATACAGCGAACGGTCACTAAAGTAAGATCATCATGCTGAGGTGCAGTCGATTGGAATGTCGTAACTGCCTGGACAAGATTTTTGACAAAAATATCTGAACGCTGCGTGGACATTTCATTGATACATTTGCAAAAACTTTCTTCGCTGAACTCTTCGCCTTCGGGATTCATAGTCTCTACCATACCATCTGTATAGAGAACAACCCTGTCTCCTTTGTCCAACTGGATAACCTGCTCTTTTAAAGTGGCCTGGAAAGCTGGACCTGCAAGAATCCCCATAGGCATTCCGCCTTTTTGGGTAAAGATGGATACCCTGTCTTTTGTTGTCCAAAGCACAGCAGGGTTATGGCCTGCACAAGAACAGGTAAGGACTCTGGTTTGCAAATTGAGAACAGCATAATACATAGTAACAAACAACCCTGGTAAAATATCTCTTGCGATGATGGGGTTTACTTTCATTAACAATTCTTTAGGGGAGGTTGTAGTGTTGACCCATGCCCGAATTGCAGAACGAACCATAACCATGACCATAGCACCAGAAATACCATGCCCTGATACGTCAGCAATCAGAATACCAACATGATCTGCATCAATAGGAATTACATCGTAGTAATCGCCACCTATCTGGTCATAAGGTTTATAGAAAGCATACAATTCAAAGCCTGGTGTAGGGGGAAATTGCCTTGGCATGAGATTGCGCTGTATTTCTTTTGCTTTACTCAATTCTGCCTTCATTTCCTCCGATAATTCTGGCTCTGCGTGTCCTGCTTTGCCTTTTGTTTCTTCTGGCAGCTTTTCTTCTTCTGGCTTTGGGCAAAATTCTTCTACTGCATCCAAGAAATCTTTAATATTGACAGGCTTAGCAAAAAATTTCTGTTTATAATACATCTGTACTTCAAAAGAATTCTGGACGCTTACCATGGTTGTTCCAATAATCACGGGGATACGGATTCTTTCCATATCCAATGCAGAAAGGACTTCCAAACCGCTCATTTCAGGAAGCTTTACATCCATGACAACAAGATTGGGTCTGGTTTCCTCTTTCCTTAGTTTAGAAAGAAGCTCTTTTCCATTGCTCACAATCTCTACCTTGAAATTCAGTTTTAGCAGAACTTCTTTGTATTGAGAAATCATTTCTTCGTCTGTTTCAGCGATAATCACATCGCCTCTTTTGCTTACAACAAGGCGATCTCCTGCCTCAATCTCCTGGATCATTTTGAATATGCGGTCAAAGTCCCCAGCATTCTTATCATCGCCACCAAATTTTTTCATCAAAGCTTCAACAAGCTTTACAATATCGCCTTTGTTTTTCAGCAAAGACTCTAATGCGCCAGAAATTTCCTTCCCTGTGTTTGCTTCCTCTACCAAGATAGATGCTTTGCGCTCATCAGAAAATCGTTTCATGACTGCTTCGAGTTGCTGAGGAGAACGAATGACCTGTCCAAAAAGAGTCTTTTGAACATCAGGAGGCATTGTTTTTACAGAAGTCAACAAGCTTTGCCTTGTATCTTTGATTGTACTCCCGCCAAAGCTAGACACGGATTTTTCAAAGAATTCCCACAATTCTTCCTGGCTATTATCAAAGTTCATATCAGAAAGTTTAGGGAGAACCTTTTGTATAATCTGGCCTATTTTAGCCAAGGCTTCTGGCCCTTTTAGCCCCTTGAATTCTTCACTAAAGATGTTATTAAAAAATTTGCGGGCTTCTGTAAGGCTTTCTAAATCTTCGTCTTCTCCGACCATAAGGTATTTAACCTCATTAACGGCGATTTTATTGAAGGGTTTGAGCAATTCTGGTTTGATTTGTCCATCTACGACGACCGTATCGGCTTTCATAGACATGAGTTTAATGAATGCTTCTAGTTCGGAGACAGGAGCACCTTGTTTCATGACTGCACCACTGATATTTCTTTCTGTGAGCATCTGTACAAAGCGGTCTGCTGCTGCATTTTTTTCTGTGATTTGCTTATTCTGGATTAGCAATACCCCTTCGCCTTTGCCAAAAGTCAAAGTAGGCTGGAGGCGAAGAACATCATTTAAAAGACGGTAAGCATTTTGTACACCAGCTTTTACAATTGGATGCTGATCATTATACATTTGCATATTGCGGATGATGCGAGTCAATTCTACCAAAAAATCCAGGGACTTTTTTTCAAATGGTTCCATTCCTCTTTCCTCGAAAAAACATATATTACAATAGATTAAACAAAGTAAAATTATGGAAAACTTTTGTCTCGTGGCCTAAGTTGAGGACGCGGTTTCTTCTCGCGACCGTGTTATACACCATAGATCTAGCCAAAAATGAGAACAAAAATCAATTTATTATTCTTAAACACTCTCCATTATAAAAAGATTTTCAAGATAAGCCAACATTTTTTAAAGAAATTTGTTTTACTCTTGAACATATTTCAAGATAGGAGTTACGCTGGCTTCCTTACTTCGACAATGCATATTTTTTTTCCTTCTTTTGTCCATTCAGATATTTGGTATAATATATTTTTATTTTAACAATGTTAAAAAAAGGCAAATAGAAATCTTTTTTCGTAACACCTATAGCTTTTAAATTTATAGTAGGGCAACGCTACTGGCAACTTGCCTTCACCTTTTTTGGGATGATTTATGGATACTATCCAACAACATTCTTATAAGCAAAGTATATTCTTTTCTCTTATGAGTGGCATTCTTACTGCTATATGCTTTCCCCCTTGCTCTTTTTCGAGTTTGAGCTGGTTTTGTCTGATACCCTGGTTTTATACACTCCATCGACAAAGTTTCCGCCAGATGCTCCTTAGCCATTTCTTTTTTCAAGCCTGTTTCTGGGGAATCGGCATCTATTGGATGTCTTCAGTGCATCCTATATGCCCTGTGGCTATTCTTCTTCCTATGTATTTTATTTGCTTGCCTTTCCCTGTGCTATTCTGGTGGGCAATCAAAGAAAAAAAATTTTGTGTTTTTTTCGTGCCGCCTGTTTTATGGGTTGGGCAGGAATATCTGAGATCGTTTCTCTTTTCAGGATTTCCCTATCTTTTTATGGGGCATAGCCAGGCGATGAACCCCAATATCATCCAAATTGCGGATCTTACAGGTGTTTATGGAGTAAGCTATGCTATTGTTGTAGTAAATGCTTTGCTTTGCTTTTATCTGGAATCTTTTTTAGGCAGCAAAAAACAAAGGAGTCGGATTATAGCATACACTGCTTTTGGATTTATAGTCATTTCTAGCATATTTCTATATGGCAACCATAAAATAAAAAGCCTGTTGTACGATAGAGGCCCCAAAATTGCATCCATACAAGGAAATATCCCCCAGGATATTAAGGATGACCCACATCTTAATAGGCAAAAAATATTAGAGGCATATACTGAGCTTACAGTCCAAGCTTTAAAAGAAAAGGTTGACCTCCTGGTCTGGCCAGAAACTATGTCTCCTGAGGATGTACAGCTTGATCCCCATATATATTCTATGTTTCAAGATATAGCACGGAAAACAGAAACATCACTTTTGATTGGCTCTCATTTTTATGACATGGATTTCAAGAAAAAAGATTCTAAAACTTACAACAGTGCCTATTTTATCAACACAAAAGGGGAGATTGTTGAACGATATGACAAGATTCGCCTGGTCATTGTAGGAGAATATGTGCCACTAAGAAATACTTTTCCCGTGATCCCAGCGATTATCAAAAATATCGCAGGATTTATCCCTGATTTGCAAGAAGGAACCAGAAGACCTTTGTTTTCTTTAAAAGACAAACGTTTTGGATGCTTAATCTGCTATGATATAGCATATTCCGAAGATGCAAGAATCCTGCGCAAGCAAGGAGCGGATTTTCTTATCAACATTACCAACGAAGGCTGGTTTTTTGATACAGCAGAATTAGAACAGCTTCTAGGAATTTCCATCTTCAGAGCAGTAGAAAACCGTATGGGAATCCTGCGTTCCACCAATAGTGGCATAAGCTTGATGATACCACCTACAGGAATTATCACAAAAGAGGATACACTCACTTTGCCCATAGAACAATATGTTCACGCTTTGCCCGACTATCTTCGTAAGCGGATTGTAGGGAAATCTACCCTGGCATGGCATCATCTACCACAGGCAATATGGCAAGGCGGATTTTTGACAACAGGAGAAAAAAATTGGGACATACTCTGGGACGGGCAAAAACTCAAATGGAAAGACTTCCCAGGTTTCTTTTCCCGCCAAGTCCCTTTAGCCACAAAGGAAATTTCCTTTTATACCCATTATGGAGATATTTTTGCTTTATGTATGTCATGTATATGCCTTGTATTCTCTCTCATGATGTTGAGCCAGTTTTTGACTTTTTTTCACCAAAAAAAACTGGCTAAAGAATGTCGAGATTTAGGCTAAAGCTCTAAAAAAATTTTATAGGAAGCTATCTTTGGAAAGCCAGATAAAAAATAATACATGGATAAAAACGATTGTTGTTTTGCTTACATGCTGCCTTGTGTTCATCGGAATATTCTGTTGTACCGATACTAAGATGGCGGATATTCTCTTATCGGTTCAAAAGGCTGGATGGGCTGCATTGGTTGCGGTTTTAGGTCTTATGTTTGGGCAATTGATTGTACAGTCTTTTTCCTGGCAAATTTTGCTAAAAGGGACAGGATACAACATAAACTTTTCCACAATATGCAGCTCTATTTTTGTTGGATGGAGTGCTAATTTTCTTACACCGTCAATGTACCTGGGGGGAGAGCCAGTCCGTGCATATATTTTGACAAAAGATGAATGCCCCATTTCTTTTAGTGATGCTTTAGGGTCTGTTTTTGTACATAAGTTTTTGGAATTTGCGGCCTTTATGTTTCTTATTCTTGTTAGTGCTGTTCTTGTTTTTGTGCAATTTCGCAAATTTTTGCCAATAAAAATCAGCCTGGCTATTGTTTTATGCGTTAGCCTTTTGTTTCTTTTGCTCTTGGGGTTATTCTATAGCCTGGCATATAAAAAAAGATTTTTTTCCTGGCTCATCCAGTTTTTTGGCTACTTTTCTATTGTAAAAAAATGGCTAGAACCATACAAAGCAAAAATAAACCAGATGGAAGAGTTTATCATAAATTCTTTTCATCGTTCTTTGAGGCCAACAGGTATTTCTTTTTTGGGTATGTTTTTTTTTGAATTTTTAATTTTTTTAAGACCGCTTTTGTTTTTCATTTTTTTCCAGCGGGTTCTTTCTTTTGGAGAGCTTGCTTTGATTTTTTTGTTTCTTCAATTGATTCAGGCCCTTCAATTTACTCCTGGAGGAATAGGTATTTTAGAGGGAGGAACAATAGGCATCATGAGCATGATAGGCATTTCTCCCTCTGACGCGCTTTGTTTTGCCACTTTTTGCCGTATAGGGGATATTGCCATTGTTTCTCTTGGCTTTTCTCTTGCCGCATACTTTGGATTAAACCAAAACTTTTTCAAACAAGCTTCTTACCATGATTGACATGGCTTATGCTAAAAATCTGGGGAAAATTTGTATAACAATTTCTCTCACCATAAAAAATTTATTTTTTATATTTTATAAATTTTTATAGATTTTTAAAATAATTATAATCCAATAAATTATATCGTTAAATTTTAACACAAAAAACACAAAATATCTCAAAATACATAAAAATATAACTATATATCAGATAATAGCTTATATTTTTTGTGCTTTTTGTGTTCTTTTTTTTGTGTTTTTTGTGCAAAAATCTGCAAAAATATAGATATTTTACAGATGATTCAAATTTCTTCCTGACCTAAATAATCAAAGTATACTGTTGTTGTTTTGGATTTCATCTCATCTTGTAAAAGAGAATCCGAAGCAATGATTTTAGGTTCAGGCCATTGCTGGGCTATGACAGCAATGGGGTTTTGCCTGGTATAGAGCATCCAGGTGGCTTTGCCTCCTGAAATAGTAGGAAGAGGGTATTTTTGCAAAATTTGTTTTGTAAAGGATAGCAAATCGCAACAGTCTTCCATGGTAAAAATTTTTTCATGAGGCGCATCGCAATCGTCTCCAGCGCAAACAGATCTTCTTGTTGCAATAACGGTTATCATTTTTTCTCTTTTTTTTTCATGTATTGTTTAGAAGACTGTAATATCTGTTGGAAGATAGAATACAAGGCTTCTGTTGGAATCGGCCCTTTATTGGCTTTTAGGAGCTTTTCCCATATTTCGTTTTCTCTTTTAGGGTCAGACAAAGGAAGGTTTTGCTTTTCTTTTATTTCCTGAATTTTTTGGAGTATTTCAAACCTTTGGTTAAGAAGCTGGAGTATACCAAGGTTGATTTTGTCTATTTTTTCTCTGAGTATGGAAAGAGTTTCTTCTTCCATAGATTTCCTTTCATTCGCAAAGGCTTAAAATAAAAGCGCAACGGCCTGAGTTAGCTCCTTCTATGCGATAGGAAAAAAACTTATCTAAATGGCATGCTGTGCAAATTTTAGAGCATTCTATATTTTCTGCCTTCAGGCCAGCAGATAAGAGTTGTTCTGTATTTGCCAGCCACAGATCCAGGTAGTAAAAGCCTTCTCTCTTTTGGATTGTTTTTTTACCCCAAGACAAATTTTTTACTTTTTCTAGCACTTCTTCCTGTACTTTGTAGCAGCAAGGGCCAATAGAGGGAGCTATGGCTGCTAAAATATCGTTAGGATTAGATTGAAATTCTTTTCTCATTGCCTGTATTGTATGAAAAGCGATCTCCAGAGCTGTGCCGCGCCATCCTGCGTGAGCAAGCCCAATTGCTTTTTGGACTGGATCAAAAAAGCCCAGAATAGGACAATCTCCTGATAAGGAGACTAAAGGTGTGTCCACTTCTTTTGTGATCATTGCATCGCTAGATGGTATTGCTGTATCATAAGAAAGATTTCCTCTTCCTCTATCCTGGGCAGTTACTAAGGTTATATGCTTTCCATGTACCTGTCTTGATAAAACAAGATTTTCTATTGGTAAAGAAAGCAAATTGCATATTTTTTTTCTATTTTCTATGCCATAAGAATCTTTTAAAGACATGCTAAATATATTTCCCTCTTTTTTTGACATTCTTGATGTTACTGCATGGATAATTTTGGTTTGCCTGGAAAACAGGGAAAATTTATATAGAGAAATGCCGTCATGATCTTGGACTATCATTTTAACACCATATTCACTGTAAAATTGCCAGAGAGCTATGCCCTCTATTAGCTCAGGCTGAAGTTGATTAGGAAATTTTTTCTTTCCAAAGGGTTTGCATCTCTAAGAAAATGCTTTCCCAGAGTAGAGACAAGCTGACATTGAGGGCAATCATATTCTTTGTTTGGAATAGCAAAAATTCTAAAAACTTATGCACTTTAGGAATGTTACAACCCAAAGACAAAGATTTGATTTGCTTTATGTAATCTTTGTTTGTTAGAAGAGAATCTACATTTTTTTCCTGGCTATAGAAGCATAGTAAAACATCATGCCAGAAAGACGCAATATACACAATCCAGTCTTTGCTGTTTTGCCTTCCTATTTCTTCATCTCCACCACAGACATCGACCATTTTTTCTCCTAGTTCAATGGGGTCATTTTTTTGCAAAAGACTGTCTAAAATCATAGAACGGTGTTGCCATCTGTTTTTGACAATTTCTATTATATCATCCCATGTACCGTTACTCAGAGATATTATAGTCGCTGCACTTTCTTTTTCTATATGATATTCCTGGGCTAACCGATCTGCAATATTGTGGTATTTAGGCCCAACAGAAAAAGTCTGGCAACGAGAACGGATTGTTCCTAGCACTGAGGATTCATTTTCTGCTGTCAGGAGAAAAATGCAATGGTCTGGCGGCTCTTCTAAGATCTTGAGCAAAGCATTGGCTGCATACTCTAGCATAAGATCTATTTTAGGGAGCAAAAATATTTTATATTTTGCTTCCCATGGCCTAAGCGATGATTCTGAAATGATTTCTCGTATTTCTTCAATGGAAATACTTTTTTGCTCTAAAGCCAGATATTGTATAAAATCTGGATGCATTCCATTGGCAACTTTAACACAGGAATTGCACTTTAGGCATGGCGGATTTTCGTTACAACAAAGCAAAATAAAGGCAATTTGCTTTGCTATGGTATTTTCGATATATTCTAAAGGGCCTGTGAGCAAAAAAGTACGATATAGCGTATTTTTGGCAAGAATGTTTTTAAAAAATGCACCCAGACTTTTATCATCAAATAAAGTATTCATATTGTTTACACAGAACACATGAGATGCACCATCTCTTCTTCATCATAAATGCTTTCGCCAAAGACTTCGGAACTATTGACAATTTCTTGACGCTTTTCAGAACCTATTTTTTCCTTGTCTTTCCAGGGAGCTTGCTGGATTTTTTGCAAAAATCGGGAAAATTGTTCTTTTTCTAAAGCTGGAATTTCTATTTTAGGCTCGTCTTTAGGCAGCATGGCTGCGTCGGCAACAAACGATGTAAGAACATCTTTGTGTACTTTTTTGTAGAGTTCCTGAGAAGCAAAAATTTCCATGAATTCTTTTCTCTTGACTTCGCCTTTTTTCCAGTCTTCAGGAGAGATGAGGTGAATGTATACGCCAACCTGTCCTTCTATAGGCTCTGTCTCTTGGAGGATTTTCTGTGCTCTTTCTCTTGATTCTTCGCGTTTTTTTTCTAGCTTCATTCCAGTGGATGTCATGGAAGAAAGGGCTGTCTGTGCTTCCCGATGGTCTCCAAACATAAAATCGTGGGTGATTGTATAGTCTTCTGTCATAGAGGTTGTTCCACTATGGGTTGCTGTTTCTGTAATATTTTGCCATGTTTCCATCTGGCTTTTTTTGGAAAATTTCAAAGATGAAGATGTAACATCGCCTGATCTGTTGCTAAACTGCCGGCTATGATGAGGATTCCATCTCCCATGCTGTATGCATTGTACAGGAATTTTAATGCTGGCTTTTTTAGGAACGACAAAGCTATGCAAAAGCTGACGGTTCTGGCCTCCTCCGCGAATGATGCTTCCTTTGCAGCCAATGAAAGTTTCTTCTGATTCATTGACTAATTCGACTTCGGGTACAGAAGAACTCGCTTTTTCCTGTATTTTAACAGAATTGCTTTCCATTCCTTCCCACAGAAGCTTACGTTCTTTAGAAAATCGTCCATTCTTGGCGATAACAGGAGTTATCTGTATGCCAGGATAGCTTTTGGTATGTTCTAAAGCAAGTTCTAAATCCAAAGATAAAACTGTCATTGCATTTCCTTTCATTTCCCAAGATGTTGTCCTGGGCTTGTATATAAATCGTAGCCAAAAAGAAAAACCGCACAGAGTTCTTTGCATGAAACTTCAGGCAGCAAGCGGGTTCTACAAGCTGGTTTTATCTGAATCGATCGCTTCGTGTAAGCCTTCTTTCAGGAATCCAAAAAACAGGTATCCCATTTTTATTTTTGCGCCAGGCTCATAGAGCCGAATCCAATTTTTTGATTTGCCATGCGGTACTGTTTTTGATTTCTTACAGAAGGCTTACACTACGCTCTACTTAGAGCCTATCCGAAAAATCCTTTTGGCTGCAAATTTCGATGCATCTCGGATAGCTTCGTCGAAAGTGGCAAAATTGTCCTCAGAGTAGCTACGGCT
>JABWCH010000275.1 GCA_013359215.1 Candidatus Brocadiia bacterium
AGGCTCACCATGCGGGAATATCGAGGGATTTGTGTTTGCTTGTTGAACACATCCACGATTCTATGAATGTCCTGCGCTCTGAGGCGGTTCTTGTTGCCATCTTTCATAAAGCCACGGCTTGCCTCTATCATGAAAATGCCTTTTCTATACTCGGCATTTTCTTTATCCAGAAGAATAATACAGGCAGGAATCCCCGTGCCATAAAAAAGATTGGCAGGCAGACCAATGATTCCCTTGATGTAGCCTCTGCGAATCAAATTCATTCGAATTTCCCCCTCGGCATTGCCCCGGAACAGAACGCCATGAGGCAGAATGCACGCCCCTTTTCCCTTGCTTTTGAGCGATTTGAGGATATGCAGCAGAAACGCATAGTCCCCATTCTTGGCAGGAGGAATGCCAAAATCCTGAAACCTGCCATAGTTATCCTGGATGCTCTTATCATCCATCAGCCCATTTGTCCAGGATTTAAAAGAAAACGGAGGGTTTGCCACGACAAAATCAAACGTCTTGAGCCGATTGGGTTCCTCTAAGAACAAAGGAGAAGCCAGCGTGTTTTCTCTCCTTATGTCTGCCCCTGGATGCCCATGCAAGATCATGTTCATCTTGGCAAGCGAAGCCGTGGCAGAATCCAATTCCTGCCCATACAAAGCCACTTTTTTTTCGGTTTCATCCGCCACCTTCAAAAGCAAAGAACCAGAGCCACAGGTCGGATCATACACAGTAGGATTGCTGATCGAAGAGCTTGCGATTCCAATGGTCTTGGCAATAATCCTGCTCACCTCCGCAGGCGTATAGAACTGCCCTTTGCTTTTTCCACTCTCTGTAGCAAAGTGCCTCATGAGATACTCGTATGCATCGCCCAGAATATCATCCCCTTCCGCCCGATTCTTGCTAAAGTCCAAAAGCGGATTTTCAAATATGGCAACCAAATTCGTCAACCGATTCACCATATCCTTGCCACTGCCCAATTTATCCGCATTGTTAAAATCCGGCATTTCCGACAGCTTATTCTCTTTAGCAATCGGCCCCAAAATCTTCTTGTTTATATCATCGCCAATCGTTACCTTGCCTTTCAGCTTCACCATATCCTTAAAACTCGCCCCTTCTGGTATGGTAATCGGAGCATAAGGCACACCATCGTATTTATCCGAAATATACTTCACAAACAAAAGCACAAGCACATAATCCTTATACTGCGAAGCATCCATACCACCCCTCAGCTCATCACAGCTTTTCCATATCGAACTATAAAGTTGGGATTTCTTAATCGCCATAGTTTCTTTCTTATCGTAAAATAGGACTTCTTATTTTAGTTTATATTTTGGGATTATTATAGCCTGTTTTATTGGATTTGCAAAGAATTATCTGCTATTTTCTCAGGTAGGGGGATAAAGAAATCTCGTAAAATTGTTTTGGATTCTATGGAAGGAGAAATAACGGCGGGAAAAAAAAGAAATCCCAAAACTCATCCTTCGCCTCCCATTCGGGGATTTTGCTATTGGGATGAGTTTTGGGATTATGAATTACAAAAATTAAGCAGACTCTTTAGAGCGTGGTTGCCGTCCTAAAAACGTTTTTTACTGACAACTAGAGCATTTTTCTTGTATTGTACCTGAACCATTACAAAGATTACATGTGATAGTTTCAGATGTAGCACAAGCAACATACCCATAACCTTTACAATATGTACATGTAGTTTTTTCTAGAGTTGCAAAAATAAATCTTCCGTGAATGTAAAGAGTACCATTTTTACAATAATATTTATCTTTACCATTTCTAGATAAATCATAATAACAATCTAATCTCCCTACTCCATTACAGCTTCGACATGTAATTACATTATTACCTTTTCCATTACATTTATAACATTGTTTGATAATATTACCTTTACCTTTACAATTAATACAATCTAATATTTTAATTTTTTTATTTATTTCTTCTATTTTTTTTAACATATTTTCTTTATCATATCCAGACTCAAAAGCTTTTTGATAATATTTTTTTGCCATTTTATAATTTTCTTCAACTCCCTCACCTTCTTTATACATATAAGCTACACTGTATGATGCATACCCATCACCTAAATCAGCACTTGTTTTATACATTTGGAAAGCTTTATTGAAATCTTTAGTAACTCCATCTTTAGCATAATAATATTTATTTGCTTCTGTATTGTATTCCTCTATTCTGGATTTTTGTTTTTTTTCTGTATCTTCTATTGTTTTTTTTACGACTTTATTCTCAGGATGGACTGGATCAATTTCAAAGGCTTTGTCATACCATTTTCTAGCTTCTACAAGATTTTCTTTATTTATTTCTTCTTTAGCTCTATCCAAATAAGCTTTTATTCTGCTATCTTCTTTATTACAAGAAATAGCTAGCAACAATAAACAAAAAAAAAATATTACTTGTTTCATTTATAAGCTCCTATAAAAAAATTTTAATTGCCTTAACTGCAAGATGAGTTTTGGGACTATGAGTTACAAAAATTAAGCAGACTCTTTCGCTACTGAACGTTGGAGAAAAGGATGGTTATTGATTGTTAATCAACTTTTGCCAATTTGTTGGAGAATAAGTCTATCTAATTGATTAGTTAGGTGTTATAATAATCTTACTCTTGAAATACTCTCCTTGACGTAGCTACAAGAAAAAGTGCTGTCATTATTGGTCCTAGCAACGCTTCAGAAGCAACCAAAAGTTTTAATAAAGGAGAGGAATTCCAGAGAGGTTTTACATCACCATAACCTAAAGTAGTGAAGGTTACTGCACTAAAATAAAGGGCTTTAGGATATTCATTAAGTTCAGGAGCAAAACAATTCTGCAAGAAAAAAAAACAGAAGCAAAGAATAAAATAATTAATCCTGATACCAATAAGACGCGCACAGGATTTTCGCTATAGTGAGAGGTGAGGTCGGCTAACATATATTCTACAAATCTCTTCCAACATGGCTTTGATTTTCTTAAGAAAATTTTTTGCTTATAACGATAGTTAGATGCCTCAACAAAATTAAGAGCTTCTTTTTTCAATTTTGCTAATGTACCATAAACTTCTGCTTTCATATTGTCCACATTGTGTTCTATATCTGGACTTGGTATGGAATTTTTAGGCTCTCTTACAAATATATCATTGTCAAATAGAGTTTGAGTATAGTCGCAGTCACTGAATCTAATTCCATATAGATTTGATGATTGAAAATCGGCACGGGTGAGATTACAGCTTTTAAATCTTGTGTCATATAAATAGCAACTTCTAAAGCTAGAGCGATAAAGGTCTACATTTTGAAACGAAGTGTGAGACAGATCACAGCGAATAAATTTAGCATGCTTTAATACACCATTTTGGAATGTCATCCCTCGTAGCACCCTATCCCTAAAAACCATATAGTTCTCAACGCCTAAATTAATAATGTTTTGGGGATCATTGATAGCTTCATTATCTGTATCTTTAACCAAAACTTTAGCACGCTTTTCTCCCTTAGATAATAAATCATCTATTCTTTTTACTGTAGATAGGCTATTTGGGGTAATTTCAGCCTTCTTGATCAAATCAAGTAGAGAAAATTTCAATAATGAACCATAAGATTTATATTCACGATTTGCAAAATGTGTATATAGTTCACCGCTTGGTGAAATGAGTAAATATTTCTTTTCTCTGTCTTTTTCACTAACGATTTTTATTATTAGATTTGGTATAGCATCTGTTATTTCGTTTTTTAACTGTATAATTTTATCTATGCCAACCCAGTGAGATTTATACCATTGATTCAATGTCTCATTTACAGCAAACATTGGTGATAATTCATGCAAAGTCCAACAAGCCAATCTTTTATCTGTAAGGTATTCAGCTAATTTTTTTAAACTCAAATTTTTTCTTGTAACAACGCTATGCACCCTTACTGCAAATGCCTTATCTTTTGTATAATTTAAAATCCTATCCACTGCATTCCAATGACCTTTTCCACGTAATGAATCGTTTTTTTCTGCTTCTGCACTATCTAAGGATAACCCGAGACAATCAAGATTTGGTTCAATTTTATTCAACATTTTTTCGGTAAAATATCGTCCGTCAATATCAAGACTTGTATACATCCCACAGTTTGTGGCTACAGATAATAATATAGGAAGATTGTCTCTTTCTCGAATTTCGCCTCCTGTAAAAAAAAGATGAGTTACATCGTTATCAGCTAATCTTTCAATTAGTTTTATCGCTTTCTTTAAAGATAGAAGTTTTTTATTTTCTTTGTAACGAAAGCAATATACACAGTGATTTAGGCAATCAAGTGTCAAACTCCAATGCAGAAGTAAATTTGAAGTTGGTTGATCTCTAAATTTATATTTCATCTTGAACTACCTCTCAACAGAAACATTAGTTTGTTCCGTAGTACATTCGCCACATGATAAAAAGAGATACATCATTTATCTCTTCTATCAAGTTTAAATTTTTTTGTTTTTCCAAAAAAAGTATTAAAATTCTTTATTGCAATGCTTATCGTTTATATCTGCAATAAATCTTGGTAAAACTTTTTCTTAAAATTGAGGAAAAGCTTGATCTGATTAAAGCAATTATTTATTGATAATAACCTCTTTTGGCCTCTGATTTTGCTCTAAGCTCTAATCTAAGTTCTTGATTTGAAATTTTTTTTTTGGTATCAATAAACCTGCCAGAAATATCTGTATAGTTTAACGTATCCAAATTTCCTTTATTATTACCTATATTTCGCACCTTCTAAGGGAAATAGCCTTTTCCCATTTCCAACCCTTTAGAAGACGAATAATCTTGCATTGTACAGGGGTTGTCTAACGCTCACAGAGGGAATCTTGGGAATGGCGATCAATCGCATTGTCAAAAACGTAGTCGTCCTTCGCCCAGCCCAAGTATTTATAGCATGTTCTATCTTGGACAAGCCGAAGCCAAACAGATAAGAGAAGCACGAATGGACACGAATGAACACGAATAAAAATGGGATTGGCTTATAAATCATTGGTGTCTATTCGTGTGCATTCGTGCTTCAAAAATCTTTGCTTTTTCGTCCAACATTTTACTTGTTAGATTCTATTCCCCTCGTTTTTGATACTGCCTTTTCGTCAATACTAAAATTTGCTCTTCTCGATTCACTTGTTTTTGCGCTGATTGATTCTTATTTGGGTACGTTCCGTAAAGAATATTCATAGTATGGTAAAACGTTCCTTTTTTCAAACTTTAAACTTTAAGTACCACAGCCTATTAGCCAAGCCATTTGTCAAATGCTTTAGCAAGGTCGCCAGTCAGTTTTCCCATTGTTTTTTTGCTTACATCAGAAAGAGGCACTTCAATAAAGTCCTCTCCTGAAACATAAGAAGTTCTTTTTAGCCCAGTATCTTGAAAATTGGGATGATTATTTTCAATCAGAAAATCTCTTCCCAAATGATATAAATCCATAGCTGAAGATATGCGGGCGAATTTTACATAACCAGACTTTAAAATTTCAATCACGACACAAGGACGTTTATCTGTGCATAGTCTGTAAATCGTCTGAACTATGTATATTTCCTTAGGCTGTGGATTCATCTTTTTTCTCTTTCTTCCCAAAATTCTTCGTAATCTGGCTCGGGAGGAAGAGGGCAATCCATTTTTGCTAAATCTTTAGGTCCAAGTACAGGTCGTCCTTTAAATGTCTTGATTTTTTCTTTTCTAAAGCTTTGCACTATCTCCAATAATTGCCCAAAATATAGCTCTGGAATTTCTTCAATTTCTTTAAGTAAAAGCTCTTTTGTACTCATAGTATTCCTTTCTAAACATGCTAATACCTCTAGTATATTTCTAATGAGTAAAAAATGATATATTGTAAGATGATTCACAGGGATAAATAAATTATACCAAATTCCCTTATTGTAGCTATAGAAAAATTTTAGAATGGGAAAAATAAAAGATTGTATTCTTTTTCCCATTCTAAACATTCATTTTGAATGTTTTGAATGCAATTCTTTGAAAGAAATCTTCCAATATCATGGACAAGAAAGAGTTGGAAAACTTGGATTTTCCAAGTTTTGAATGAATATCTAAATATTCATCTTGAATGTTTTGGATGCCATTTTTGCTCTAATCTATTGAAAGAAATGAGTTTGGAAAACATTCATTTTGGATGTTTTTCTTTTCTCTTGTTCCCTTTTCTTTCCATTCAAAACATTCGTTTTGAATGTTTTGAATGCAATTCTTTGAAAGAAATCTTCCAATATCATGGGCAAGAAGGGGTTGGAAAACTTGGATTTTCCAAGTTTTGAATGAATATCTAAACATTCATCTTGAATGTTTTGGATGCTATTTTTGTTCTAATCCATTGCAAGAAAGTGGATTGGAAAATTTGGATTTTGAATGTTTTGCTTTTGCCTTTTTCCCTTTTATTTCCATTCAAAACATTCAAAATGAATGTTTTGAATGCATTTCTTTGAAAAAAAATTCTAATATTATGAGCAAGAAAGGGTTGGAAAACTTGGATTTTCCAAGTTTTGAATGAATATCAAAACATTCATCTTGAATGTTTTGGATAGATTTTTTGTTCTAATCTGTTGCAGGAAAGGATATTGGAAAACATTCATTTTGAATGTTTTGCTTTTGCCTCTTTCACTTTGCTTTCTTTCAAAACATTCGTTTTGAATGTTTTGAATGCATTTCTTTGAAAGAAATTTTCCAATATGCTAGGCAAGAAAGGGTTGGAAAACTTGGATTTCCCAAGTTTTTGTAACCCATTTCCCATAATATATTTGAATAAAATTTTACTTTTTTTTTAACATTTTATTATTGCATTAAATCATTAGCATCATTAGCATCATTAGCATCATTAGCATCATTATAATCATTTGCAAAAGAAAGGGTTGGAAAACTTGGATTTCCCGAGTCCGCCATGAATAATAACTTAAAAATGCCGTCTTTTGAAAAGAAAAACGTTTGAGATATAGAAAAATCAAAGCAAAGAGAGTGATTTATAAGTCCGATTGGAAAAATTTTGAAGGATTATTCAAAAAAAAGCTTGAAAAAAATGTCTAAAAAAGAAAAAATGGTTCCTAAAAATAATTAAAATTTTAAGGAAGGAACCATGAAAATCCCTTCAAGATTAGCAGATTTTTGGTACAGTGTCAAAGATGAATTTTATTATGGCTACTATAATATATTTTGTTGGGTGTTGATAGCCCATTGCATCAATCCAGGAAAAGCTAGATTGGCTTCACTTGGTAGATGGATACCCGAAAAAATTGTTTACGCTCTTGAGATGCTTTGCGTTGGCTTGATCTTGCTCTCCGATAAGAATAAGGCCAGATACTTTTATAACATACTGATAAAAAAGAAATTACTATTTCTAAAATCAAAAAATAGAAATAGATAGATTGTTTAGAGATAAC
>JABWCH010000276.1 GCA_013359215.1 Candidatus Brocadiia bacterium
GCAGTTTGGAAAATTTAATAAATAGAGAAACGAATTGCGATTCATAATTTATCATTTGTAAAGTAGAAAGTAGAATACATACCATTAAGGGAGATTTCTAAGAAACATTAATGTATAACAATTTTTTAGATTTTATTCCTATTTTATGATAGGACGTAGGTAGTAAGTCATTAATTATAATTGTATATATTTTTAAACTTTGTTTTTTATTGATTGGATACCAGATGGATCTTTTTTCTAAAGAAATTGAACAAGAATTAAGCAAACTTTTTAAAGAAATCGCTAAAGAAATTGGCAATGAAATCGGGCAAAAATGCCTTGATTCTTTACAAAATCAATATCAAAAAATATGGAAACCCTTTGAAAACCAAATAAACGCTCTTTTGGAAAATTTAAATGAAAATATTAGAAAACATGACAACATTAATCAATCCATAATTCAAGGGAAAGAAAATCTTCTTAAAAATTTAGAAAATTTCAAACTACAAGCTCAAGAGTCTATCCATATCTCTTTAGAAAAATTTGAGAAAACTCTATTGCAAAATTTGAACCAAGCAGTTTATCAAAAAATGTCTGATGTAGTCCAAAAGAATATTGAAACAATTGCTTCTCAATTGTGTCAGTTAATAGCTGATTTGCGCAAGACTTTGCTCTCTTTTCAAGAAAGTTCTAAAACCTGTCTGGATGATATAGCGACAAAGTGCGATCAAAAATTAGAAAATACATTAAAATCTATGCAAAGAGAAATTGAGGACGTTTGTGTTCAAATAGAGGGGATGATCAAAAGAAGTGAGGAGGCAAGCATATCCTCTTTATCTATGGTTGAAAAAACTTTTCTAGATTTAAATTTAAAGGTTACAGAAAAATTAGAGCAATGGGATACAAAATGGAAAGAATTAGATATTTTTGCTCGTGATAGCATCAAAAAACTAACTTCCGATAGTCGTAACCTATTGCAAAAATGGGATATAGAAAATCGTCAATGTATCCAAAATATGGAAATTCATGCACGATCTGTGATGCTGGAGCTAAAAAAGACAAATGAAGAAACAAACCAATCTTCACTAAAGAAAGTGGAAAATAAAATCGCAGATTGCAATGCAGCAGTTGAGCAAACGCTTGAGCAATGGAATATAAAATCGAAAGAATTAGATACTTTTACTCGCGATAGTATTCAAAAATTTGATTTAAATAATCATGAAATGATCCAAAAATGGGATAAAGAAAACTATGAATGCATGCAAAAATTGAAAGAAGAACATAAAATATTTTTATTAACTACGCAAGAAAGTACAGAAAAAATATGGAAAGAAGCAAGCGATAAAGTCGAAAAAGATATGGAAAAATTTTTTTCTGAAATAAGCCAGTCGTTACAAACACTAAAAGGATTCCAAAGTAGCTTAGAAGAAAATTTAAAACAACATTTTTCATCACAACAAAATGATATTGTACGCTTAGAAAAACAGCTCAAGGAGCAACAGAATTGTTTAGCTTCATCTCATACCAAAATTAAGGTTTTAATTTTTTCTAATATTTTTATCATGGCAGGGGTTATTGCGATTTTAGTAACACTATTTATGCCTCAGATAGAAAAATTGTTAAATCTCAAATAATATCTTTTTAAGGGCTATATAATGTCTTTGGTAATAGGAAAACAATTTTTTCAGATTGAAGTAGGCAATTTTATTCAAGAAATCAAACAAGATTCTAAAGTCCGCGAAATTTTAGGAAAAGAGGCAGAAAATTTTTTCACCAGGATGAACTTAGCCTATGGGAGCATAGATCGCCCTTTTCAATTGCTTCTTATAGGAGAGTATAGTACAGGAAAATCTACTTTTTTGAATAGTTTAATGGGAGAAGATATATTTCCAGTAGATTTGACACCCACAGATGCTGTAATTTCACGTTTATGCTATTTAAAACCAGGAGAATCCATTGCAGAAGTTCATTTTAAAGATAAACAAAAACGATTTTGCGATTCTTACCAAAAAGCATGGGAATATTTAGATGGAACGAGCAAGGATCGCTCTTACTTTGAAAATGTAGAACAGATATTGATTCGCCATCCTACCCCGTTTTTGCAAGATTTAGAAATTATCAATACCCCAGGCATCAATTCTGTCTTTTCAAGGGATACACAAATCGTAAGAGAATATTTACCATTTGCCGATGCTGTTATCTGGATGTTTAGTGCTGAAAATCTTTCAGGAAGATGCACTCAAAATTTTTTGCAAGAGGTAGCAAAAAATCATCAAAAAATTTGGGGTATTGTGAATATGATAGATATTTTTTGTGAATACGATGATGATTTAGAACAATACGGGCCTTTAGACCAAGATAGGTTAGAAAAAGCAATCTCATACCTTAAAGAAAATTTTAAACTATGCGAAGAATTTTTGCCTTATGCATCCAAACCTATTTGGGAGATAAAAAAACAATTGGCTATATCAGGCCATTTATCTGAACAACATGAAGAAGAAATTAAAAAATGGGGATATGACAGACTCCTTGTCTCTTTACAACAAAAATTTTTTGATCAGGAAAGTTTGCCCAGGCAAGAAAAATTTACAAAAATTTTTCAATCTTTGAAAGAAAGCATATCTATTCTAAAAAAGTCTTGCCAAATTTTGATACGTCAAGAAGAGAAAAAGCAACAAACAGTATTTAATGACAAACGATATGAATATAAAATAAATAAAATTGAGAATTATAAAACCAAAGCAAAAGAAAAACTCGAACAAGAGATAGGAACGGCCGTTAATAATATTTTTGAAATTGTAAATGCTGACCAGGAAAGTTTTATCGCAGATACTATTGAAAAAGGATGGTCTCGACAACAGCAGGAAAATAACTTTAGGGACAACTATCTTTCTCAAGGTGCAATTGACAACTTTAAATGTACTTTAGAAAAAAAAGCATATCAAACTATCAAAAAAATGCTAATGGGAATTAAAACAAACTTTGATTCATGTGAGCAAACAAAATATGATTTGGTCGGGGATGCCAAATTAGGAAGAGTTGCGAATATTGTATCAAATGAATCAGATGATCTTTGGTCAGAGCAAATTTTTAAGCGTCCCATTAAATATGGAGCTAGTGTTGCTGGAGCTGCTTTATTACAAGCAGTTGCCGCTGGAAGCATTGCATTCCCTCCTATAGCTATTGCAGCAGGAATTGGTGCTTTAATTGGCGGTATTGTTTCCTGGCAGAAACATAGTAGTATAAAAACTCAAAAAATTGATGAAGCCAAAAAACGGGCTAAAACAGAATTAAATAAAGAAAAACGAATTACAGAAATGAAATGGAAAAATTTTTATAATTCTTTAATAGACCAGATAGCAGAAAATGCACTTGATGCTTTGGAAGATCAACAAAATGAATCGCAAAAACAAATTCATGAATCTCGTTGCAAATGTGAAGAATTGCTTATGATTCAAGATCATTATGAAAAGACTTTAGAAAGTATAAGAGAGGCTTGGGCATGATCATTTCTCAAGAATATAGCAAAGAATTAGGTAGTCTGGTTGAACTTATACGCAAAACTACGAAAAAATTATCTCCTGATTTTCTAAAAAAACACCCTGATTTTGAATCACCCCTAGAAGATATTAAGCCTATTCCAACCATTGGCTTTTTAGGTGGATTTTCTGTAGGCAAATCCACTACAGTGAATGCTATTTTACAAGGCACACTAGAAGATGAGCAGTGTGTCGGAAAAGAAGATGTCACAGAAGTAAAAAAACTTTTAGAGTACCGTCTTTCTCCTGTAGATATTCTTCCTACTACGGTTTGTGGCATCTTGTTTAGATATGGAAAAAAATTTGAAGCTCGCTTTTACCTCGAAAAGGAAAGTTCCTTTTTATCTATGTCAAAGAGCATATCTGATATAAAAGAATATCTAGAATTCATCCAAGATCGGCATAAGCTGGTTACAATGTCTTTTATTGAAATCCTTTTACCCCATCCATTCTTAGAAAAATATTGCGAAATTTTAGATATGCCTGGCCATAAATCCATTTTGGACGAAGACAAGAGTCGTTTATTAGCGATGGTAGAAAAGTGTGATGGACTCGTTTATCTGGTTAGCCAAAGAGGGATGGACAAAAAAGATGAAGACTTTATAACGTCGCTGTTGCAGCCTCTGATGCAAATTAAAGAGAATGGAGTTGAAAATATTGTTCGAAACCGATTTTTAGGCCCTATCTCTTTCTGGCTCAATTTTAACGAAAAGGGCAAAGGCAATCCATCAGAATGCTATCGGCATAACAGAAAAAAAGTGCAGAAATTAGTCCATAATTTAGAGCCTTATTTTATCAAACGCATTTTTGGAGGCAGCGAAGTTCCCTTCCATTGTTTTGACTCATTCAATTCTATGGATGAAGAAATGCAACATTTTTATGAATACCTAATCTATTTTTCTCAAGTTGCAACACTCTATCGTTTAGACCATTGCCGTGAACAGCTCTATGCTCAAACCTATAATGTAGACGAAAGATTGAAAGCTTTACTTCAAGGGAGGCGTAATTTTTTATTGCTAGAAAAGATAATGCCTGGGAAATACTCTGCTTATTTACGTCCACTTCTCTTGCTAAATCATTTGCATAAGCTTTCTCAAAAGATGTTAGGAGAAAATATCACACGGGAACAAATCCACCAAATCTGGAAACAGCAAACGAATCCTACACGGGAAATTTTTCAAGAAGAATATAAAAAAGACATTTATCAAGGCTCTTCTGCTCTCCGACTAGCAAGTATTCTATATGAACTTGGGAAGTTAAGCAAAGAGCAAAAAATACTACAGAAAATGGAAGAAGTCTATCCTGATTTTGGAAAATTTCTTTTTGGTAAGCCAACATATTTAACATTTGGAAAAAGGCAACTTTCGCCTTTACCTATAAGCAATGTATTAAAAAAAATAGAAGAAAGATTCTGTGCTGACTCTGATGCTATTGCCAAGTGTCGCTTAAAACAAATTGAAGCAGAAAAACTGGATACAAAACAAAAAAAATTTAAGCCTCTTTCAGAACAAGAAAAATTAGAAAGGCGTACGCTTATTATTAAGCAACATTTATTGTTAGCTTTGCAAAACATGTTTGATATTTATAAAAAATACTATAAAAACTATTCTTTTTTAAGCATTTCTCCTAATTTTTGCGATGAAGCCAAGAAGCAAATTGTTAGCAATCAATATCTTCTGCCTGTATGCGGAACATTTTCGAGTGGTAAATCAACATTTTTAAATGCTTTACTTGACAACCATGAAAACAATATAAATAACTCAATAGAAATTTTACCTGTAGATGACACTCCCACTACTGCCTTTATTACAGAGTTACATTATTCAGAACAGCCTTATGCTCAATTAGATTGGTGGAGTGGAACACATAAAAGAATCACCATCTTAGAATGGGAGAAAAGAGCATCTTTTGATAAAAAAGGCTATGAAATTAAATTGCGATTATGCCATGAAGAAATTGAGTATCTTGAGGAATTGTGCAAACTCCAAGCAATATCTAATGGTTTACCAAAAATTAAATCTTGCCAAATTTTTCGTTTAAATCATGGTGAATTGCAAGAGTACAATTTTCAAAAAATTATAGAAAAATTGCCCAAAAGTCCTTATTCTAAAACATACGAATTCACTTCTGGTTTAGAAGAACAAACTAGGAAAAAAGCCATCCAAGAATTGAAAAAAGATTTGCTTTGGGAGGATCCAATCCAAGAAATATACCTTGAATTTTCAGAAAAACCTTCTCTGATATTACCATTGCAAACAGAAGAGCAAATGCGAGTATGGAAATCATACCAAAAAACTTGCTATAGTTTTTTGGTCAAAAAAGCCCATATTTTTTGGCCTCTTCCCATGCTACAACACATTTGTCTGGTAGATACACCTGGCTTTCATTCTACAATTAAAACTCATGATGAAATCACAGAAGACTATTTGAATCATTGTTCTACCTGTATTTTTTTAATTTCTGGTAGCCAGCCATTGACACAAGATGATTTGAATAGCCTACGCATTATTTGCAATAATCTCAAACATCGCAAAAAAGAAGGTCATTCCATAGCCCCTTTATTTATTATTATCACTAAAGCCGATTTATTAAAATATAAAGAAGTTAAACATCCTCCTGTTAAATTTGTGGAAGAGCAATTATATAAAGAGTTTTTTGATATCAAAGAGTATTTATTAATTCGAGAAATTTCTGTTTTTAATCATCTAAATGGTAAGGATAATCGTTTCCGAGAATTAATCCAAGATATTAGCTTAAAACTTTGTGAATCTTCTACTTATAAACGAATAGAAGAAAGTAATTTAGTAATACAAAAAATTTTAGAAAAAGAAATACAAAAAGTAGAACAAAATAAGAAAGAAGTAGAGCAAAAAATAAGGCAGTACCAAACATTTATATACAACGAAAAAACAGAAATATTGCATGAATTTCAGAAAGAGCAAAACAGCTTACGTTCAAAGCAAGAAGAGACACAAGACATGTTGGTTCAAGAAAAAATAGCCTATCAAAATATCCATTTTGCTTTAGAAAGAATAAAGGAATCTCTTTCTCCCATGCAATCTGATGAACTAGATTATATAGAACAATTTGTTGATGAAAAAGATTTTGAAATTTTTCGAGATGGCTATACAGCAGCACCTTCTTGGTGGCAATTTTGGAAGAAAAAACGCAGTGGAATAAGCTGGAGCAGCCATATTTCTGATATGGAAAAAGGATTAGAAGAGGAACTTCAGAAAATTTGTAAACGTTATGAAAGAAAAATACAGCAGTGCTTCTTGCCTGTTCTTCCATCTATGGATTCTTCAGAATTGCGTTATGCATTAAGTTTTATTCTAGAAAATTGCTATGAAAGAAGTGTTTGGACATTTGGCTTAAAAAAATTTCAGATTTCTGAAGCCAAAGGGAAGCTAAAAAGCAAAATACGCACTTTTTTTGATCAATATAGATTAAAACTAGAGCAATGGATTCAAGAATCGAAGTCCATTGTTTTAAAATTATCCTGTGATTCTCGGCAAAGATTAGAGAATCAATTAGCCCAAATAGAACAAAAAATTACCCACTATGAATGTGAAATACAACGCTGGCATGATGAAACTAAGGAAGATAAAGAAATAAAAAAACAGTCTTTTGAAAGACAACAAGAAAAGCTTCAAATAGAAAAAAAATTATTTGATACAATTTTAGATGATTTAAAAAATTGCAAAAAAATATTATAATTCAAAGAGGCAAAAATGTCAATCTTGCAAAATAGCATTTTTATTTCTTATAGAAGAGAGGATAGCATTGATATTACAGGTCGTATCTATGATTGGCTAAAAAAAATTCAGTGTTTAAAGATGTAGATTCAATACCTCATGGAATAGATTTTAAAGAATATATATTAAAAACCGTAGGACAATGCCGTATTTTACTAGTAGTTATCGGAAAGCAATGGCTAACTGTTTCTGATAGCAAAGGAGTCCGTTTACAAAATCCAGAAGATTTAGTAGTCTTAGAAATTAGAACAGCCTTAGAAAAAAATATTCGAGTGATTCCTCTTTTAGTACACAATATTTCCATGCCGCGTGCTTCAGATTTGCCTGATGCTCTCAAAAAATTGGTCTATATGAATGGAATGGCAATCCACCCTGATCCTGATTTTAAGTCTGATTTGGAGCGGCTTATCCAAAGTATAAAAACGCATTTGGAAAACATTCCAGAGTTTTCAGAAAAAATCACAGAAAAAAAGTTCACAAAGGATACAAACTCTTTTAAAATTTCACAAGATGGACGATACAGGGTTTTGCCTTCTGGAATTATCCAAGATACAAAAACAAATTTAGAATGGATTGTTGGGCCAGATGAGGATACATCTTGGGATGAAGCTAAGTTATGGGTAGATAGCCTTTCTCCTAGATATGGTATTGGTTGGCGTATGCCTACAATACAAGAACTATCAGGAATATATGAAAAGGGTAAGGGGAAATGCAATATAGATACTGTGTTTATATCTCCTAGAAAAAATTTATGGGTATGGAGTAGCAAAATAGATGATTCTCCATCAGAATGGTATTTTTACTTTCCTAATGGAACAAAATATAAATTTAGCTGCAAATCTCGCTTAGGCTATCGTGCTTTTGCTGTCCTCTAAAAAATAAGGGGAAAAAATAAATAAAAAAATGATATGATTAATTTGACAATGTTAAATTCGGTTACTTGTATTGCAAGGGTAACCACAAAGGAGTGACATTGATTTTTTGGTCGAATTTGATGGACTGGATCGGCTTTTTTACAGATACTTTACATTAAAGGCAGAGCTAGAGAAAAAATTAGGGCGAAGCGTGGATATTATCCAAAAAAGTGCGTTAAAAAATCCATACGTAAGAGAAACTTTAGAGCGAGACAAGGTAAGATTATATGGAACATAATCCCAAAGCCCACCTTTTTGATATTTATAATGCCTGTAAAAAAATCCAAGAATTCATAGAAAATAAAACCTTGCAG
>JABWCH010000277.1 GCA_013359215.1 Candidatus Brocadiia bacterium
TTGGAAAATAAAAATATAAAAGTTTTTAAAGGGGGTTTGGGGGAAAATTTTTACAAAAATTTTCCCCCAAATAAAAATCTCTTTGCGTAACTCCTATATTTAATTCTTGTTCCTTATCTTGAATTTGCTCTTCGTAAGATCGTATTTACAGCCTGGAATTTTCTTCCAAACCTTTCTTTCTTTGACTCCTCTTGCCTCAAAGGTGATTGTAGTGCATTATAAATTGCAGACACAATTTGTTTGCAAGAATGGGTCGCACCTGTTACTGCATCTACTTCCATCTTTTGTGCTTTGAGAATCCTCCCTGGCAAATGGCGAAAGGCTTCCTGCCCAAAGGGGGAAGCATGACCCATGCTTATGGTTTTCAGAGAAAGAATTTTTTTGTCTTTGATTTCCACTTGCATGATGACTTTTTTGCCTATGTTATTGCTTTCTCCTACATATACTCCATCTGCCAGATTTTCCAAAACCAAGGGAGGGCAATCACGAGATTCCCAGCTCAAGAGTCCAATCATTCCTAAATAGCCAGAATGGACAATGCTATAGAAGAAAAGGATTATGGAGAAAATATAGGCAAAGCTATTCCATGGTTTTCTGTTCCTCCTTTTTATGGGCTGCAACAAAAGGAAGCCCGCAAAACCCCATAGCATAGCCGTACTCATAGGGGAAAAAGGGCATAATGAATCGTAGCCTAATAGACTAGGATGTAAAACATTGTTATAAGGAATCAGGGTTGCCAAACCGCTTATCAAAAAAAAGATACCATATAGTATATCTTTCTGTTTTTTTTTAACTTTTTTCATTTATTTTACCTATTTTTTAGAAAAAAAAATTCTTTTGATGGTCTATGGTATCACATTTTTTAACCTTTGCAAGAGAAATTCACCTCCTATGAAACACTTGCAAGCGAATAATAATGGCATTATCATTAACTTGCTGATTCTTTCTGGAATATATTTTGATAATTTTTTTATATTCTTCGCTATTGTTCCAAGGGAAAATTTCTAGTACACTATCTATTATGGGAATTCCTGTATTCATTTATAAATTCCTTTTATAAATGGATTTTTTTTAACAAACGACGCGAATTCCCATATTATATTGTCAATGAGCATAACCGAGTCTTAATCTAACAGCTTTGTGGACTAGTATATATATGACTTTCAGGTCAAAGATTAAAGGCTCTTTAACTTGCTGTATAGGAAATTATAGTTTTGCCTTAATCTTAATCTTAATCTTAATCTTAATCTTAATCTTTATCAATGATCATAGAGGATAGGGATAAAAAGAATGATTAAGATGAAGATAACGATTACGATTAAGATTACGATAAGGATGAAAAATATGATGAAAACAGTTGTTTTATTTATATTTTGTTTTTGCTTTATGATCCCTGCCTTTGCTAAAGTAGAGCTTTGGGAGCCTCATTTTCAGGCACATCCCTTGCTTGCAAAGCGAATTCAGGAGTGGATTGCTTCTTTGCAAAATCAGGATCAAAGCAGCATTATATTAGAAAATTTCAAACAAGTAGGAAGCATTGTATATCCCCATCTGAAGGATGCCTTGGAAAAAGGGGACGAAAAATTACAAAAAAAAATCATTGAACTTCTTGCACAATTGAAAATAAAAGAGAGTATAGGCTTACTTTGTGGTATACTCCAAAAAGAGAGCGTAGATCCAAGAGTACGGGAATCGGCTGCAATCGCATTAGGCGAATTCAGTAGTATAGAAATTTCGGAAGTTCTCATTAAATTTGCTTTTCATAGAGATAACCGCATCTTTCCTGCTGCTTCTTATGCCTTATGCAAAAAGCCTACAAGGCAGAACATCCCGTATTTTATCCTTTTATTGAAACATTGGGATGACAATATCCGAAGCAAAGCGCATACTGCCCTTGCCAGGATAACAGGACAAAGCAGCATCCCATCAGATTATGTATCTTGGCAAAGATGGTGGACAAACTATCAGGACATTTTCGAGGATACGAACAAATGAAATATTTTTTTTTATTGCTTGTTTGCTTATATGCCTGTTCTCATAGTAATATAGAAAAAAAGGAAATGGCTAGAATTAGCAAAGAAAGCAAGCCCTTAGAAGATCAAAAATCCAATGCAATGCCAATTCCTGAAAAAAAGCAGGAAGAAATACAAGAATTCACAGAGGAAGAAGAGGATATCCAGGAGCAGAAAATATATGCTGCTGCACACAAACTCCACAGCATTTTTAAAATAAAAACCCAGGGGCTTATCTTCCACCATAAAGTGCCGATTCATATTCTGCTGCATAAAAAACAAGACAATACAACAGAAATTTCCTTGAGTGAAATGATTTCTCAACCAGGGGCCAAGCCTGTCCAGAAAGGGAAAGAGCTGGAAAAGCATCTTCTTTCAGAAGATATTACGATATTAGAAAAAGAACGAGAGTTCTGGTTTGACCTCCAAGGCAATATTGACTTTGCAGAAGAAGACAAAGTCTTCGATGCCTTTGACAACCCTCCCCAGGCAGACATCATTCTTGTTCCTATAGAAAGCAGGCAAGGCAAAAAGGGTATGATCGACATCATAAAAAAAAGAACGCAAATCTCTATCTATGTTGTTGAAAAATAAAATGAATTTTACGGTTTTTCCCTTTCTTTTTTGTTTTTTCAAGCATCTAAACGCCAGATTTCGTCTTACTTATATAGATAAAAACTTTTGAAAAATTCACATTGTAATTCATTACGTACTACCATAAATCTGTAACGATTGGAGGCGTTTCACTATAACGCAAAAAATTATGAAAAAGTTTATCCTTATCATTATGATGCTTTTTCTGGCGGATGGTGCGATAGCTCAATCCTTGAAAAGATTCCATATCACAGGTAAAATATTTACATTGCAGCACAATCATAAAAAAAAGAGTGGGACAGAATATCGCTTTTACAAAATAGCTTTAGGAAAGAACCCTGTATTGGTAAAAGAAAATGGCGAAATTTCCATAGCAAATATGATAATTCATGATGAGAAAGAACAGAAAACATACCTTAGAATTAGCGGAGAGAACAGGAGATGCCAGCTTCATAAATACTCTCACAAAGAGAAACAGCTTCACTATGATATTCGCAATTTTGCTTTTTTTTGGGATGATTTGAATACACAATTTATAGCCAATGTTCTTGTTTACGAATTGATTGCAAATGAGCATTCTGGTATAAATAAAAATCTGGAGCTTTGTATAACAAAGAAGACTCAAGAAATTTATGAAATTCAAATGGAAGATGATTCTAGCAACGTATATATAATTTCAGGAATAAGCCAGGCAGGAAATTCGGTTTTTCAATGGGAGCATATCCAGGATTTCCCTTCCCAAACAATGCCTGAGGAAATCCTTGCAAAAACTTCTTATACAAAGCTAGATATTAAAGGAAAGCAGTTTAAGCTGACAATCCCAACAAAAGGCAGGCCACTACGCTACAAAATAGCTATTTCGTCGAAGGTATCCATAAATAAAAATAATAAAACTAGCGGCAATTCTCTAAATGGTATCATGATTTCAGACTACCAGACAAAGAAAAGCTACCTGGCTTCGAATGCATATTTTGTTTGCGATAAAGACAAAAGCAATGAGATGAAACACTTTACATTGGTAAGCTATTTGAAGCAACTAAGTGACCCTGCAAAAATCATCGTTGATGTAGTATTACAAGGAATGCTGAACCATCGCTTCTCTGTCGAAAAAAAAGAAGACCAATATATTGTTCGAGACAATCTGGGAAACCAGGTTCAAATATCAGAAATAGGAAATGCCCCAGAATATATATTCCGAGGGGAATTTTTATGTGATTTCTAACTTGACAAGGAAAAAAAGTATGTTGAATCCCGAAATAATTCATCCTTCTTCTATTGCTGTTATTGGAGGATCTAATGACACCAGCAAGGTAGGGGGCAAAGTTCTGGAAAATCTTCTTGCTGGAAAATTTCCAGGAAAGCTCTATGTTGTCAATCCAAAAGAAGATGTAGTATTAGGAGTCAAAAGCTATAAAAATGTAGAAGACTTACCAGAAGTCAGTCTGGCGATTTTTTGCATTGCAGCTAAATTCACCAAAAGCTCTGTGGAAATTTTAGCGGCCACCAAAAAAACAAAAGCATTCATCATCCTTTCCGCTGGTTTTAGCGAAACAGGAAGCCAAGGTGCTGAACTGGAAAGAGAGATTGTTGAAATTATAGAAAAGCACAATGCTTGCCTCATCGGCCCTAACTGCATTGGTGTCCTTACACAGCATTATAATGGCATTTTTGCTGGCCCAATTCCTAAATTGAATCCTAAAGGATGCGATTTTGTGAGCGGGTCTGGCGCAACTGCTGTTTTCATTATCGAAAAAGGCATGCCTATGGGGCTTTCTTTTGCCAGCCTTTTTTCTGTAGGCAATAGCGCGCAAATTGGAGTAGAAGAGGTTGTTCAATACTGGGATGAAACCTTTGATCCTGAAACAAGCTCGAAGACCAAGCTGATCTATCTGGAAGACATTCATAAACCAGAGCTTTTGCTAAAACATGCGTCTTCTCTGATCCAAAAAGGATGTTCTATTGCCGCTGTCAAGGCGGGAAGCTCAGAGGCAGGCAGCAGGGCAGCATCGTCTCATACAGGAGCTATGGCTTCTCCTGATAAAGCTGTGGATGCTCTTTTTAAAAAAGCAGGGATCATCCGATGCTATGGAAGAGAAGACCTTGTTCAGACAGCAGGCATACTGACTTTGCCCAGACTAAAAGGCAATAATATCGCTATCGTAACTCATGCAGGCGGCCCAGGGGTGATGCTAACCGATGCTCTTTGCGCAGGAGGAATGCATATCCCTCATCTTTCTGGCGAAGCAGCAAATGAATTGCTACAAAAGCTTTACCCAGGTTCATGCACAGGCAACCCCATAGACTTCTTGGCAACGGGAACAGCAGAGCAGCTTGGCATTATTCTGGATTTTATGGAAAACCAGTTCCCTGAAATTGATGGGACTTGCGTTATTTTCGGAACTCCTGGCCTTTTTGACGTGTCTCCCGTTTATAAAGTTCTGAGCGAGAAGATGAAATCTACCCAAAAGACTATATTCCCAATCTTGCCTTCTATTGTCCAGGCATCGAAAGCCATTGAATATTTTAAATCTCTTGGGCATGTTTTCTTTTCCGATGAAGTTATCTTTGGACGAAATCTTGCCAATGTGCAAAAAACAGCAAGACCAGCCCCAAAAGCTCTCATGCCTGAAATAGACAGAAAAACAATACGAAATGTGATAGAATCTTCTCCTGATGGCTATTTGTCGCCAGAATCCCTCCAAAAGCTTTTGGATGCTTGTGGTATAGAGAGAGCGCAGGAAGCTTTGGTTCATACAAAAGAAAGCCTGAGCCAGGCACTAGAGAAGATCCCTGCTCCCTGGGTCATGAAAGTGGTTGGCCCTCTTCATAAATCCGATGTAGGCGGTGTTATTCTCAACATAAAAGACAAAAACAAAGCCCAGGAAGCTTACAACCATCTTATAAGCATTCCCTATGCCACAGGGGTTCTTGTTCAGAACATGCTTCAGGGAACAGAACTCTTTTTAGGCGCGAAGTATGAAGAAAAGTTCGGCCATCTTGTAATGTGCGGTTTAGGCGGTATTTTCATCGAGGTTTTTCAAGATATAGCCTGCGCTTTATCCCCTGTTTCCCAGGAAGAGGCAGCCTCTATGATGAAGTCGCTCAAAAGCTACAAAATCATCCAGGGCGTAAGAGGACAGGAAGGCGTAAACCAGGAAAAATTCATCAATGCCATTGTCCGCCTTTCAGCACTCCTGGAAGCCGCACCTGAAATACAGGAAATGGATTTAAATCCTTTGCTTGGCAATTCCAAAGCCATCATTGCCGTTGATTGTCGTATCAGAATATCTCATAAACATCAATAAAAACTATAGGAAATTTATGAAAACTCTTTTTATTATGGTGATTTTTATGTCAATATCTTATATTTTTGCGCAGATACCTCCGATTATAGCCCATCGAGGGGCTTCCTATGATGCACCTGAAAATACACTAGGATCTTTTAATCTAGCATGGCATCAAAATGCAGAAGCCATAGAGGGCGATTTTCATCTCACAAAAGACAAAGAAATCGTTTGTATCCACGATTATGATACCTTGCGTGTTGCCAAAGAAAAGTGGGTCATTGCAGAATCCACATACCAGGAATTGCAGAAATTAGATGTAGGTTCATGGAAAGCTCCCCAATGGGCAAAAGAAAGAATTCCGACTTTGAAGGAAGTTCTGGCAACCATACCTGTTGGTAAAAAGTTCTTTTTGGAAATCAAGTGCGGTGTGGAGATTATGCCTTATCTTGTCAAACAAATCAGGGAAACCCATGTTGCCCATGAACAGATCGTATTCATTTCTTTTTCTTCTGAAGTGATT
This sequence comes from Candidatus Brocadiia bacterium, assembly GCA_013359215.1. Lineage (GTDB taxonomy): Bacteria > Planctomycetota > Uabimicrobiia > Uabimicrobiales > JABWCH01 > JABWCH01. Next base: position 6,414 of record JABWCH010000277.1, read on the forward strand.
GCAGAATGCAAAAAGCATTTGCCATCCATCAAAGCCTACTGGCTTACCTCCTACAAAAAAGAAAATGATGCATGGCGGCCATCCATTCAGGAAATTTTGGCTTTGCTTAAAGCTATCAAAGCAGATGGCCTGGATTGTCGGGCGCATGAATGCATTGATACTTCTTTTGTAAATTCTTTAAAAAAAGAAGGCTTTGAGTTCCATATATGGACAGTAGACGATGTTGCAGTTGCAAAGCATTTTATTGCACTTGGAGTGCAAAGCATCACAAGCAACCGCCCACAATGGCTTAAATCCGAGTTAGAAAAATAAAAGCCAGGGGGGAAAAAATTTCCCCCTTGCTTTAAACTATAAGGATGAGGGAAATCTATGAAATTGCTTCTAATCAATCCTTGTTTAGATAAAAAAGAAAGAACCCTTTCGGATTTTAGTTTTTTAGCAAAAATCGCAGACAAACAAAGATTATGCCATCCTTTATCTTTAGTTACAGTAGCAGCACTTACTCCCCCTTCTGTTGATGTCAAAATTGTAGATGAAGAAATTGAGCCAATCGATTTCAACGAAGATGCTGAATTGATCGGCATTACAGCCTTTACATGCCAGGCCAAAAGAGCATACGAAATTGCCCAAGGGTTTCGAGCCAAGAAAAAGCACGTTGTGATGGGAGGAATCCATGCGTCTATGCTTCCGCAAGAAGCTTTGCAGTATGTTGATACCGTGGTTGTAGGAGAAGCAGAAAGTATATGGGCAAAAGTAATCGAGGATTTTCAAAACAACGGCATCCAAAGGCTATACCAGGCCGAAATTGTATATGATCTGGATAGCTATCCTGTTGCCAGAAGAGATCTTTTGCAAAATAAAGCCTACATAACCTATATGGTTCAGACCAAAAGAGGATGTCCACACAACTGCAAGTTTTGCAGCGTAAAAAAATTCAATGGCCGTAAAGTTCGATTTATAGGCCCAGAAAAAGTACGCCAGGAAATAGAACAGATCGTCCTTTTAGAAAAAGAAAATGCCAAAAGCAAAAAAAATAATCTAAAACTAAAAGACGAAACAGGACGTATTTACGATGGTGTTGTGAATCTGTTTATTACAGACGATAATTTCATCATCAATAAAAAGCACGTCCAGCAGATTTGCTCTGTAATCCAGGAGCTTTCTATGCTCCATAATATGAAAATCCTCTGGACAACCCATGCAGACATCAATCTGGCAAAAGACGAAGAAATGCTCACCTGGCTTTCTGAATCTGGTTGCATCCATGTTTTTATAGGCTTTGAGAGCCTGGAAAATGAAAATTTGCAAGAAATGCAAAAAAACTGCAAAGCCGCTGATGACTATTCGGTTTGGGTGGAAAAAATCCATTCCTTTGGAATCGATGTGTTTCCTTCTTTTGTTGTTGGTAGCGACCACGACACGCCAGAATCTCTGGATAAGATTCTGGAATTCACAGAGCAGAATGGCCTTTATTATACGACCCTCTCCGCACTTACGCCTTATCCAGGAACAGACCTTTTTGATGAATGGGAAAAAGAAAATCGCATACTCTGCAAAGATTGGGAAAAATACAATTTCCATCATATACTCTTTCAGCCTAAAAATATGACACCAGAGGAATTGAGGAAGACCTACCATTCTTTGCTTTGCAGAATGATCACCCGCGATTCGCTTTATCAAAAATTGGCTAAACGAGAAGAAAAAAAGGTACTCTTGCTAGAGCCTGTTGCCCCAAAAGGAATCTTTATTTACGTTACTTTAGTGCAATTCATGAAAAAAATGAGAGAAGAAGGCATGCCCTGGAAGGAAATTCTTCCTATACTCTTGGAAACCAGAAAATATCTAAAAAAGAAAAAAAAGCTCTCTTTTGTTACAGTCCAAAGCATTGTCAATATCCTGGACGAACTACACTATATTTTCAAAAAGAAATCTCTTTTAGAAAAAAAATAACATTATGTTCTGATCAAAATGTTGTTGAACATATTTCAAGAGATGCTATCTCAGACAAGTCGAAACCAAAAAGGTATTAATCGCGAATAAGACGAATATACAAATTACGCGAATGAAATTTCTATAAAAACTATTCGTGGCATTCGACCATTCGTCTTATTCGTGATAAAAATCTTTGCTTT
>JABWCH010000278.1 GCA_013359215.1 Candidatus Brocadiia bacterium
CCGAGTAGTGGTTATTTGTCCTATCCATTGAAGGTTTGTTTATAAAATATATAATATTTTTTTATATATTTATAACTTTCTTTCATAAAACCGGTACATGGCTTGCTGAATCTGCTTAATATGGCTTGCATCGCCCCAGATTGCCTGGGAAAGGGCAAGAGGCTCGGCAACCAGATCAGGGTCATTGAGCAAAACGTCCAGAAGATAGAGGCAGATTTCTTCTTCGAGCTTTGCCATACCAGGCAAAGGCAGGATCGGCCTTTGCGAGATAGGCAGATCAAGGCAAGGCACAAGAATCCCTGTTTTGGACAAAGTGCGGAGCAAAGATCGTATGGGGTTGTTGCTGATTTGCTTGACTTTGCAGACTTCGCTGAGCTTTTCCTGGAGTTCGTGGAAGGTTATGCTTTTTCCTGAGAACTCGGGTTTCAAGCCGTCTAGTATTGTAAGTATCTGCCTTCTCAGGATCGGCTCTGGTGGATATAGTCCCCGCTTGCGCAGAAGCCTTTTCATCTGTTCTGGTGTTGTCTTGCAAGATATGGAGCATTCTTGGAGATCGCTGTCTTGCTTACCAGAATTGAGTTCCAGAATATCTTCGTAAAAAAGAAACGCATCGCATGTTTCCAAAAATTTGGGAGATGTATTGTTCCTGCTTCCTATTCCAATGACGGTTTTCTGATACTGATGCAGGCTCTCTACAAGCGCGATGAAATCGCTATCTCCGCTGGCAATGACAAAGGTTCTGATAATAGGGCGTGTGTGTACGATTTCCATCACTTCGGTCGCGATCTGGATGTCTGCTCCATTTTTTTTGTATATCTGGCTGGAGGATGTGAGCAGAAAGTTGTATTTCATAAGCTGGCAGTAGAGTTGGGGTCGAGTGGCAAGGGAATTGCCATAAGCCCGACACAGGGAAATCCTTCCCCAGGGGCGGATGGCATTGATGAAAAGATCAAAGTCTCTGCCGTCCTTGCCGATTCGCAAAAAATTGTCTATATCAAGGAATAGAGCCATCTGTCTTCCTTCAGGATACAATGGCATGGTTTCTTTGGCTTGCATAATTTTCCCCCTTAGAGCTATCCGAAAAATCCTTTTGGCTGCAAATTTCGATGCATCTCGGATAGCTTTGTCGAAAGTGACAAAGTTGTCCTCAGAGTAGCTACGGCTACACTTGCGGCAATTTTGTCACTTTCGCGTCCGCCATGAAGTTTATCCTACCATAGCATCTGCTATAGGTAATGCTGTTTCATTTTCTTTACAAGGAGATACGAGCGAGACAATCGCTTCGTGTTCCTGCTGCTTAAGAGATTCGATATGGCAGCTTGTGATTGTACCCATCAGGGAAGCGATCTTTGTCTGGGGCTGGTGGTGTTCTGTCCAGCCTGCATAGCGTCCAGGCAAAAGGAAATAGATTTTTTCATCATCATAATCCCAGTAAAGTGCTTCGCTCATTTCGCCTACTTTTGGCTCAGGATGATGCGCAAAGAGCAGATCATAGGCAAGCCTGGAACTCACCAGGATTCTTTGGGTAACAGGGTTCACTTCGATTATGGCAACCCGAACGTTGATCCCTTCTTTGTCTCCATACCTGAGAGAATGGTAGTTGGGCATAAAGGCTCTGATGCCTCCGATTTTGACTCTGTAGCCTGATTGGTTTGTGCTTTTCCCATACACAGGGCAAATCAGCCTGGCGCAAAGCGTTTCTCTATTTTCATGGCAGCTCAAAATTCTTGTCCATAGAGGGCCATAGAATGGGCCAGGCGATGCTGTATTGATTCGAAAGATTTCCCCTTCATTGTTGAAAACCGTGAAGACTCTTAGATTGTGGTCTTCTTCGGAAGGCGTAATATTTCCTACCTTTTTTATGCCAGGCTCTTTGGGCTTTTCTTGCTTTATGAAGATTTCTTCTTCAGGTTCATCCACTACTTCTTTTTTTGGCTCGAAGAGCATATCCACTGCTTTTGTCGCAGGCTCAGGGGAATCCTTTGCCACAACAGGCTCTGTTTTTTTCTTTTGATAAAAAATAGCCTTGAGAACCCAAAAAACAATACTGAACATTCCTCGTAAAATTTGAAATATGCACCAAAAGATGTAGTAAAAAGGCATCCATAGGGCTTTCATGCTTTTCTCCTTTCCTGGCTTATGCAAACAGGACAATCTGTGTGTTGGGGCAATTCTTCAACACGATACAATGTGAGGGGATGGATATTCTTCATGCCTCGATAGCGTCGGTTGAACCAGAAGACGATATGATAGCTAAGGTCTTGCCGACCTTTGATGGTATCTAGTGCAAAGCGGACAGCCAGGTGTGTCACAAAGGCTATATCATTCCCAAGCCCTGGCTGTATGGAAAGATCGTCCAGAGAAGAAATCTCGCTATAGGCAATCGGGCCTTTTGTCTCAGTGTTCTTATGCGATGGATAGCAATCGTAGCAGGCTGTTTTTCCTGGGATAATGCGCCATACTCTTCCCCCTGCGGCCCTTTCCAGAAGGCCAGCGTATATAATGGGAATTTTGGCTTCGTGGCCGATCCAGTTCGCCAGCCTGCGGGAATTTTCGGTGTCTGTGGATACAAAGATCAGATCAGCATCCTGGCACATAGCAAGGGTTTTGTCTGGATTTTCGTTGGCATCTATAGCATGGCAATGTATCTGGCTATAGGGCATGATCCTGCGAATCCTTTGGGCGACTGCATCTACTTTTTTCATGCCAAGCTCTGTCAAATCACAGGCGTGGCGGCAAATATTTTCGATTTGCACAGTGTCAGGATCAATCAGGGTAAAACGATCTACACCCGCCCTTGTAAGCTCCAAAGCGGCATTAGAGCCTATGCTGCCCAATCCTAGAAAAACAATGTGTTTGCCTCTGAGCCTTGTGGTTTCCATAAGGGATCGGTTTCGGCGAAATATATCTTTGCGCAGGGAAAGAATCTGGGATTCTATTTCGCAGGTTTGGTCTTCCAGGCAATGGTAGCAACGGATTTCGACTGGACTTCCTTTTTTCTTGTTTACCAAAAGCACCAGGCTGCGTTCCCCATCCAGAGAGATTTCAGGACAAAGGCTGACATTGGCTAACAGAACGCTTTGGTTGCTGGAATAAGGATGATAGAAAAGATGCGCAATGCCTTCACGTACATCGGCCTGAACTTTGCTATAGGGTTTTTGCGATGCGAGGAATTTTTCCAAAACCTTGTCTTCTACGAAAATAGATCGGATTCGCTGGTCTTGCAATTCCATAAGCATGGAATAAGAAAGAGAAAGAAACTGGTTCAGTTCCTGGTTGAGGTAAAAGCACTGCATTTCGATTGTCTTTTCCTGCCCTATGGAGCATATACAGCAAAGGAATTCCTGGCGATTTTCCTGATCCAGGATTTTTTGCACCTGATAGAAATCCTGATGGCTATAGCCTTTATGGCATCCAGGATGTTTATGCCATTCTCCCAGATAAACAAGATGAGGATGCTCCACGCGAGCCTTGCGATAGTACTCCATATCGGGCAGAAAGCTATTTTCGCTAAGAACTGCATTTGGCCCAGGCCCTGTCACCTGCGTGATAATAAAAGATCGGCCTGTTTCGGATCGGCAAACCTTACCTAAAAGAAGCCCACCTGTTTCTACATTTCCCGATTCTCCCACGATACGCTGCATTTCATCCCACGCGCTTTTAAGATACAAAATTTGGGGTATGTTCATGTTGCTTCTCCTTATGTTTCTTTCAAAAGAGGCCATTTGCCTGTGGAACGCCATATTTCATAGGAATGAAGCCAGGCGGCTGTCCAGGCGATCATAGTAACTGCTGTAGACTTGCCATGCTCGTATCCCTGGCCTTTCCCATCATGGTCATACAGGCATAGATGCCCATCCTGAAAGCGATGTTCGCTTGCTGGGATATAGGGACTAAGAACATAGGACTTGATCTCGCTAAAGGGATAGTCCCTGGGATAAACAACGGCAATCATATATTCTGTGCCGCTATGAGTGCGAACTGTACCTGTCCAGAACATTTCCCCTGGTTGGGCGATATTCCATCCATTTTTTTGGAAGGGCTTGGATGCTTTGCGCATTTCAAAAGAAGGGAAGTATTCTCTCACTGCTCTGCTTTCCGTGCTGATTCTGTCATCCAGCATTGCCTGGTAAGGGCTGGCATTTCCCCAATATCGCTCCTTCATCAATTCTACACCTGCCTTTTCCTTCATATTTCCGCCCTTGACCTTAAGTTCTCCATTGGGAGTGATAACTGCCTTTTTGGTATTGTCCGTAAGAAGCTCTCGCACATCTAAAGGATCTCGAACCTGTTCCTTGGTCTGAGAAGCATTTTGAGAAGAGCCATTCTGTTTAAACGGGTTGAAATTGTCCATTTTTTTACCTCCATTAGCAAACCACTAGTTTGTCTTCGATTTCCATTTTCTGGCCGCTGGTCATCTTATTCGAGAAGCACTGACGACACAGCGGTGACATGAAGAGCCTGTCCTTGTCTTTATTGATCAACTCTTCTATTTTCCTAAAAATACCTTCTGCCATCTCTCTGTTCGCACAATCTAAAAGAAAAACGCTCTTTTGGGAATGATATCCTGCACTCTTGAGCAATTGGAAGATCTTGTTTCTACGCTTATCGCTTTCTACGTCATAGCTCAGAATGTATATCATAAGGATTTTCCTGAATTCATAGGATTTTGATTTTTTTTAAATATCCTAAGCATTTTTCACAGATCGCCTTGTAATAACGCTTCCTGCTTTCTGCTTTCTGTTTATAATCATTCTTTTTGTCCATGGCCTTGCCATGTTTGTTCCAGTTGTCAGCATCATCCACCCCTACGATCAGTTGAACGCCTCTTTTTTCCATCATCATGGGGACGAACAGGAGAACATTCTTCTCTTGTGTTCCTGGGATAATGATTGACTGCATGTCCCCTTGCCGCCTTAATCTTTCGCCCCGCCGAAATTCATTGTGCGCCATATCCAAAAAGGCTTTCACAAGAGCCGAACCAAGATATGGCTGAATCTCTTTTCTAGCGGTTCGAGTAAAAAGCAAATCAAAAGGGAGAAGTTTTGGCTTGATTCTGTATCCGATATAGTCCTGATCGGAGATTCCTGCCACCAAAAGAGATTCAAATCTCTTTTTGTTCCATTTTCCACTAGCTATATAGTTCATGAAGTCCACGGCACGTGAAGCTTTTTCTAAAATAGCAACAGCATTTTGATAAAGAAAAAAATTCATGTTGCGCTCCTTTATAAAAATAAATGCTTATGGATTTAGCTCCTAATCTGGATACATCAGAAAATTATTTTATCGCGAATTTTGCGAATGGACGCATAGCACGAATAGATCATCTTATTCGTGTTATATGTGTTATTCGCGTCATTCGTGATTTTAAAATTAGGAGCTAAGTCAATCAGCGTTTAAAAATATTTTTTCTTGCATGAAACATCGGGCAGCAAGCGGGTTTTATTAGAAGAGATCGCTGCGTGTAAGCCTTCTTTCAGGAATCAAAAAAACATGTATCCCATGTTTTTCTTTGCGCCAGGCTCAAGAGTCGAATCCAATTTTTTGATTTGCCAGGCTGTACTGTTTTTGATTCCTTACAGAAGGCTTACACTCCGCTCTACTTTTCCCTAAAGCTTTATCATGAAAAAAAAATTGCGTAAAGCGTAATATATTGGCTTATATTTGAATTGTCAAAGATCGATAGGAAAGATAAAAGCAAATACAATGCCAAATACAAAAGGCTTGCTTCTGAGGATAGATGCCCAAAATAAGGGGAAAAAATTCCCATTTCTCAGGGAATTTTCTCCCTTTTGGGGAGAATGCTTTTTGGTTAGGAATTTATACGAAAAAAATAGCGGAATGGGCAGAAAAATTTTGCATGCAATTCAGCGAGAGGGAAATTGGCTGGGGAAAAAAAGCATAAAAAACATGTTCCTCTAAAAAACATTAACCATGGGATTTGAGAATCTGTCTGCTTTTGCGAGGAAACAGACAAAGCAGACTAGAATTCGATGCCAAGCCTGTTTATGGTGTATAAAAAAATGATGTATCTGTCTAAACTGAAGCAGTGCGAGTCAATAGCACTGCTTAGCTTGAAAATCTGCCCTTAGCATCCTATGTCTGAAATTTTACTAGTGTTTTTTTAGCAGATTTAAATTCAACAAATTCATTATCATTTTCACAATCCAGCTCAGGATATCGGAACTCATGTCTTGGCGAAGAGGCAGGATTTGCCATAGCAAGAAGTTGTTTTATCTGCTCAGAGTCTTCCCATGACCCTATGCCTTTTGTTTTAGCGAAGCATTCCATTGTTTTTTTAAAAGCATCTTGAGCTTCTTGGATGTTTATTTTTTCTTCTTTTACATTTGTAAGCTCTGAAGCTTCTATTTCAATCTGGATGCTTCCATATCCATATGGTTTTGCCATGCCGATCGAATGTCTTAATTTATCATTGCCTCCCCAAGTAAGAGCCCATACCAATGCTCCTAGTTCTTCTGGCCTAAGATTATGTATTCGGATTTTTCCGTGGAAAGTACATTCAGCTAAAGGACGAAAAATGGTTGCCACTTTTTCATTATCTTCTGAAGTTCCAGGAGGAATGGAGCAGCAACCATCTTCTGCAACAGGATACCTTTTCCATCCTCTGATTTTGGCATCTTGATCTAAATAGGTTTTATATTCTCCTTGTACAACTCCATTTTCTTCTTTTTGACACAAATAGTTAGGATAGTATGTTGCTTTTGGACTTCCTAATATTGTTTTTATTTGCTCCTCAATGATAGGTTTATCTTTAATAACCATATGGCTTAACTGAACTCGCCCTCTAAGTGCATCTTCGTCATTTATGTAACCAAAAAGAGTTTCTGAAAAATCGGGATGCAAAGATGTTAAATGATCTTGAGATATATTGTTAATCGCTTGAAATATTGTACAATTGCAAGGCAGACGGTGCATCATAGCAAGTCCCATTGATTGAGGAATATCTCCAACATAAAAAACAGGAACTGGATTTTTTTCGAACATTTTTTTTCTCCAATCTATGACACCTGGATTAGGATTTCCTTTTTCATCAGAATGAACTAATTCAAAATTTTCTTTTAGCTTTGTTACATCTATAGTTTTGCTTTCTTTATCATAGAAAAGGAATTCTATATGCTTTCTATTTTTAATTCTTTTACCTTTTTCATCTACTCTGGATTGGGGCTGGCCTGTAAAGACAAGAATGCCTTTTTTTGTTCCTTGTCCTAACTTTACAGCTTTAAATTTTTGAATATCAAATAAAATTTCTTTAGAGATTTGCCAGTCTTGATATTTCTCCGATGCTGTTTGCTCATCTTTTCTGCCAATATTGATATTTGATGCTGTTTTTTGTGAATAGTATTCTTCTAGCATCCAAGATTCCACTCTTATATATTTACAAGGGGTCAATATCCATTTATCATTTTCTAGTTTTAACCAGCCTGCTTTAATTTCTTTAGGTTTCATTCTTTTTTTATAAGCATCTAATGCTAAATCCCTTATAGAATATTTATGATTTGTGACTTTGTTCATTTTGCCAAATGAGGCAATTTTGCCAAATGAGGCAATTTCGATAATAGCACGTAGCATTCCTTTAAGAGATGTAGCTGGAATACAGTATTGCCCATCCTTGATTTGGAAAAAGCTATCGTATCCTGGAATATTATTTCGGTTTTCTTTGGGCCATGCTCCTCCATCTCGTATGTATATGGGAGACTTTGCAGTAATTTTAATTGTAATGATTCCACTGATTCCATCTGAAAATGCTATATCATGAGAAACCTGAGGACTCCATTCTGGGAAAAAAACATGCTTTGACAAAGGTACAAAGTTATAAGGAGATGGTATATATTTAGGCAGATTGCTTTTTTGTCCAAAGTTTTCTTTTTTATTATAGTCTGTCATCTTTTTCTCCTTCCTTTTCAAATCCTACAAACGCACACCATGCTGGTTTAAGAACTTCCATGTTTTCACAAAATTCATCGGGAACAGGATGCCATGCTTCTTGCACAGATACTTGTGCCGTATGAATTCGCCCTTTGCTTTTTCAGGCGAGCCATTCCAGGCAATCTCGACTATCTGCCAGGTTTCATGGAACTGCTGTATGGAAATGCTTCTTTTGTTTTCTTCATAGAGATTTGCCTCCCAGATAAAATTGTATGGTCTATGCAGCTTTTCCCAAGAAGGAAGCTCGGAAGGCGTAGTAAAAGCGTATTCCATGGGTCTATCGGACATGATGATATATCCTGTAAATCTTCCTTGAGAAAGGCTTTGCCAAAAGGCTTTCAAGGATTCTTTGTCTTTTCGTTCGATTTGGATCATTAGTTTTTCTCCTCCGCTGGCATCCATGCACCTTGGAAAGTACCATGCCCACGCATAACACTGCCGCCCAGAGGCAGCATTCCTTTGCTTATATCCTCCAGGGTTGCCTCCCAGGCTTTTTTGATATTGTTATCATCGATGGCGGTTTCCTTTACAAAGATTTCCCATGTTATGGATTTTTTTTGCACAAGGACTTTTTCATCAAAAAGGGCACTGTCCATAGCTCCTCCTGTAAAGCGGTCTATGCTGACATGGTTGAAAATCTTGGTTTCTTTGTTGTCCTCAATAAAAATATCCGAGAAAATGGCGTTTCCGATTTGCCCTTTACCTGATTTGGAATCTTTAGCGCATCCAAAGAGGGCTTTTACTGCCTTATTCTCTTCTCCTATATGCTGAGAGATTTTTTCTGCATCTATTTGGTCTGCAAAAATGCCTGTAAAGCGATTGTAATGGTAGGCAACTCTATGGGATATAGCTCCTTTGACAGATGTGGCTGGAACAAGAATTTTGCGATCTGTGAAGGATGCCTTGCCATTTTTCCATTCGACTATTTTTTCATAGACAGGAGTCATGTCTGCTTCATCGTCAGAAAGGCCAGAGCCAAAGATCCATGTGCTTTCTGGAGAGATTGTCAGAATGTATTTCTTCCAATGCTGATTTTTTTGTGGACTGACTTTTTCTATTTTTTCCCCAAAAGGGCTATTCAAGGATGAGCTTTTTGCTAAGTATGCTTTCCTGTCTTCTGCGTTTTTTAAATCGTAGATTTTTGATTCTATGCTGACGATTTTTAATTTGCCAAATCCCTTTCTTGTGCCTCCGCCTATACGAAAGACAGGGCTGGCGATAGTTTCTAGTATTGTTTTCCAATAAGCTTCATCTTCTTTTGTGCCGATCAATTCGATCTCAAAGCAAAAGCGTACTCCTTTGAAAACTACCTGGTTGTCGAATTTGCCATGCTCCACAGCCACGCCTCTATGGTTGATTTTGCAATGCTCTCGTACAGGAAGTTGCTTTAATGCCAGAAGATAAGGAGAAGCCTCTATATCATTAGGGTGCTTAAGCCCTTCGATGACTTTGCCGTATTCATCGAGAATATGAGCAGAGCTAATGATGATTCGAGAGCCTTCGCCTTTATCTTTTTCCTGAAACCCAAAGATATCGTTGACAATCTTTTCGTCTAAAGTTTCCTGGAGTTGGTGGCGAAGCACGCCTGTCATGGTTGTTCCCTGGATCATAGGGAGAAAATTGCAGTCAATGCAAACAGGAGAATCTGTAATCATGTCATTCTCTCCGCTGCCGATGGCTAAAGGTGTATCGGCTTCAATGACGAGTCTTATTGTATATCTAAGATTATAGGGGTATGCGGTCATTTCCTTTCTCCTTTTTTTAGGGAAACATGCTTTGCCATTTCACTACAAAGTTTTACTACAAAGATACGGGCATAGGAATCACCTAGCTTTTTGTGAATATCTTCTATTGCTTGTTGCAGAATTTTCTGACGTTCTTTTTCTTTCCAATCTTTTTCGCTTTTTCCATGCATGAGAAAGCCTGTTTCTTTTTGGAAGAGGGCTTCTATCATTTTAGAATAGACAATATTTCCCATAGCTTTTTCTCGGATAGAACCCCACTGGCTCGGTGTGATATTTTCGTATCTTTGCCTATTTTCTTTGATAAAAGCATCTATGTTTTCCATCAATATGTTGTTTTTCCTATTTACTTCCTCTTGTTGTTTTAGCCATTCAAAGATGCCGCTGTCCGATCCATCGGATTCTCTAAGGGAGCAGAGAACAATTTTTTCGGTTTGAGTTTTTTTTCCATTTTCTAGTATGGGATGAGCGTCTTTCTCTGTTTCCAGAAACTGGGGATTGACCAGGATTTTACCCATACCTTCGCTACGGTAGAGTCCAACTCCTTTTGCTATGGACTGACGGAATGCTTTTATATCGAAATTAGAGGGTACCTGGACAACAAACACGCTTCCTTTGTCTATGCAAACTCTGTCTTTGTCTCGCATCTTCATGCTTCTGTTCCAGGGAGCAAAGACTTTTGTCCTGATTTGGGAAGACTGCCAGTGTATTTTAGCACCTTGTGGAAGCATCAAATTTTCTGGGATGATATCCCAGGTAGGCTGTCCATATTGGTCTACAAAAGCAAGGCAACTTTCTGCATAGAGAGTAATCTGGTTTTCCATTATGGTATCTGTAGTTTTGCAATCTTTTACTGCATCCATCTTTTCGATTTTGACCTGCCCATACTGGCAAGAGCGCGAACGTCCAATACGATGGTTTCCGCAAACCTTCTCTGCTATATTATCAAGAATTCCAGGATTGTCGCATTCTATAGAGAAAATCCATTCTGTTCCTTTTCTCAAGGCATCATAGCCATATATCTGGGCATCTCTGGCTCTTCTTTTCTCAAGATCATAGCCTGATTTCATGGAGAAAGAATGCTCTGCCTGGCAGATTTCACCATTGTCTGTAAAGAAGCCTTTTCTCATCTGCTTGAGCTGGTCTTCTGTTTTGATTTGCTCTTTCTGATTTTCTTTCATTTTATGATATATAAAGACTTTTTTGGCATCTATGCTATTGGATTTTATGGCGGAATCAAGCTTTTTATCGAACCAGCTATAAGGAATTTTCCAGCTTCTCTTGCTGCCTAGGGATGGGTGAGCATCGGAAAAACGAACCTGCCCGCTGTGGAAAATCTCGAATGCCTTTTCTCCAAAAGATTCGTATTTTTTGCCTACAATGCCCAAAAATACAGAACCAGGAATATAGTCCATAGCCATGGATTTCCCTTCGGTTGCAGTATGGGCATTGAGAACGATGTCCGAAAGAAACACACACTTAAAGTCCCTTCTTTCCATTAAATGACCTCCTTAATATCGCATCTTCCTAAGCCTCGGTTTCTATTGACTCCCAGTCTTTTTACCCATTGCAGGCAACTTCTCATTTTATCTTTGTATTCATCAGGGCAATCCTGTATTTGTCCAAAGAGTACAAGCGGTACGGTTACTTCCATTTTTCGCAAAGAATGCTCTTTGGCCTGCCCATCGTCTTCTATGGCAGTGGAGGCGATTTTTCTAAAAATAAGGCGTAGAGGAGATTTCTGATTTTCCAGAAGCTTGACTTTTACGGCTTTACTCAATTCAGCATTGGAAAAATAGCAAATTCCTTCCTGAGACTGGTTATTTTCTTTATCGCTTTGCTTTCCAAAACATTTTTGAAGGAATTGCTTCCATTCTTCTTGATCCTCTGAAAATTCTGCAAAGATAGAGGCAGCCTCTCTCAACAGACCTTTGATCGTTTTGCCTGGTATGTATGGCAAGGAATCTTGATCGCGAATGGCAAGAGAATCTGCATCGGTTCCTGATGTTAGCCCGCTGCTGCAATGCCAGTCACTATAGAAATGAATCGCATATAGAATTTCCATCTATTGTTCTCCTTCCCAAGAAAGTAGGGTTAGAATATCGAATAAGGGCGTTTTGTTTTCATTAGTCATGGGATTTCCCAGGGATAGATTTGCGCCCAATTTTTTGATGCTTTCATCAAATTCATGAACCTGGAAATCTTCTTTGCTCTTAGCAATTTGAGCAACTCTTTGGATCAATTCCTTAGCTTGCAATTCAGAATGATGGATTTCCGAGAGCCATCTTCGTAAACCAGATTTAGGAGCATCTTTTTTTTCTAAAGTTTTGACACAATCCCTTAAATCCTGGATGCAGGGTAAAGATGTATTTTTATTGATAGCATAAGGCCCAAAATCGAAATGGATAGGCTTATCTTGATTGTCTTTCGGGCTTGCCGTAAGCTCCCGCTTTTTGGTTTCTTCGTAATCATCGTAAAAAGAAGAGAGAATTTTATGGAACGCCAGGCTAGATGGAATACCAGGAATCTTTTTGCTTGCTTTTTTGGCCTGGGCGCATAGCTCTTCTGCGAGATGATAGCCATAGTGGAAGGGGTAGGATTCTTTGATAAAGGCAATCCCTGCACAGGCTGTCAGTCCGTCTTGGAAATCCTCTAAAGAATAGCCTTGTACAAGACCCTTAAAATGCTCTTTGGTTTCCTTCTCGAACTCTTCTAAAAAATACTGTGTGAATTCTATTGCCATATCTGCCCTGCAAACTACGGTAAAATCATCTCCACCCAAGATAATCGGACGGAAGGGAAAAACTTTTTCCTTTGACTTTTGGAAAGTCTTTTCAAAAGCTGTTTTGGCTGCCTTTGTTGTAGCTCTATCAAGGCATTCTGAAAATTCCCGATACCCATCAGCAACATGGCCTGGATAATTTTTTAGAGATTTGCCTAGGCTTTGGAGTATTTTCCCCAGGTTATTTCCATCGGCATGGATAACGGCGAGCCATTTACAACCAGGATGGATTATCTCGGAAAAATCAAAAGGAAATCGGCCTTTGTTCTCATCAAGAAATTTTTTTGTCAATCTATGATGAGCCTCGTCTGTGCCCTTTTGCAATTTTTCCCAGGATGCCCGATCTATCAATTCCTTATCATCGTTTCTTTTATAGGCAATTCTTCCTGTTCTTGGTGCTCTGATCGCTGCGGAAATGCCTGTAAGATAAGGACGTATTGGCTTATTGCGCTGGAAGTTAAGCTTTTTTTCTAAGAGATCCATTTCTTGGTTTGTAAGTTGACCTGTATATTTCACCAATGCCTGGCTTATGCTAAGACCTGGAAAATTTTCCTGAATGGATTTGGGAAAATATTTCACAATTTTTTCCGCATCTGCTTTGTCGCAAATCAAACGTATATTTCCAGCAGCTTTACGAATCAGAGTTATTTGGCCGCGAATCTGGCATTCATTTTTTAGGAATCCTTCGAAATAATCCGTACAAATTTGTTCTACGATTTCACTAGCTCCTGCTATTTCTTTGAGTTTTCCTGTTTCAAAGATATAGCCTTGGATACCTTGAACTGAAGCACCATAAATATAATGCTCCTGCATGCTTACCTCCTTTTAGATTGAAAATTTTTATCCATTGACAACAAATCGAAACATGGTAAATTAGTATAGCAATAAGTATGCCATAACTCTAAAAAGAAAAATTATAAAATAGGAAAAATTTTCCCTTACTAACTAAATAACTGGAGTAAAAATGATGTCTAAAGAAAAAAAACACATCCTTCTTACTGCTTTAGGAATGAATCCAAGAGCAGTAGTATACTGTATGGGCGAAAAAACAAAAGAAGCTCAGATTTCCACTATCGCTTTGTTGTCTCTTTTGCCTGAAGAGGAAAGGCCAGACGAGATTATTGCTTTGTGTACACAGGAAGCAAAGAATACCTTTCCCATTCTTCAAAACAATGTTGCGCTGACATGCACTATGGTCGAAATTCCTGTAGCAAAAACGGACAGCGAGATTTGGGGCATTATGGATAGGATCATAGAAAGCATCCCAGAGCATTGTAAATTGACATTGGACGTGACTCATAGCCTTCGGCATTTTCCTTTTTTGTTTTTTAGTTCTTCTCTTTATCTGACAATCATAAAGAACGTAAATCTTGCAGGTGTTTACTATGGGATGCTGGAAGGCAAGAAGCCTGAAGAGGCAGCCCCGATTGTCAATTTGCTTCCTATTTTGAAAATGACACAATGGTATGGTGCTGCGCAAATGTTTTATAAAACTGGGGATGCTATGCCCCTGGTTCAATGTTTGGAAGATGTATCGCAGAAAGCTGTTTTGGAAAAGGAGAATGTCTGGCTTAAGGAAATCAGGCAGGCTTTGGAAAAATGGTCATACTACATGGGAAGTGCTGTTCTTCTGGAAACAGGAAAAGCAGCCCAGGAGCTTTCTTCTGTACTCCAAAATAGAAAAATATTGGAATCTTTGAAAAAATATATTCCTGCTTCTCAAAAACTCACAGAGTATATCCAGGAAAAAGCCTCATCCTTGGCTATACCTCAGGATATACAAGAAGGCGAAAATTGGAAAAAAGGCATTGTTTTGGATCACCAGGAACTGGAAAGGCAGGCTCGAATGATCGAATCCTATCTGGCAAGCAACCAGATCAACCATGCAGCAGGAACTATAAGAGAATGGGTGGTCAATCGAGTGATGATGGGAATGTGCTGCGCCAAGTGGCTCAAAGATCGGAATCCTATTGAAAAATCTCTACAAATTTTAAAACATGTATCAAAACATTTTGATGATCTTCTAAGGCCAGAGCAAAAGAAGCTTGGCCGCTTATGGGATGATGTTACTGAAAAACGCAATATACTACATCATCATGGTATGAGAAACAGTGAAATGGTAGAAAATATAAAAAAATCCCTTCAGGAAACCTGGAAACAGCTCTTCGACAAAAGGCAAGAGGAAAGCTTCTGGAATATCCAGCTTGGGGGAGGAAGAGGGACGCTTTTGGTATCCCCTTTGGGTTTATCTAAGGGGCTATTGTTTTCTGCCCTCACTGAAGTAGCTTGTGATCATTGCCTGGTAATAGGCTCGGAGCAAAGCATGATGACACTTGATGAAATCCGAAATAAGGCCAGCTATCAAGGATCTATGGAACCTTACAAGATGAAAGAGCCTTTTCTCGGTTTCCAGGAAGCCAGTTCCCTTGTCAAGGAAATCGAAAAGACCTTGCTTCTTGCGGATAAAATCATCTGCAACATCACAGGAGGAACAACAGCCCAGCAATACGTTATACAGGCTATCTATGAAAAAGCAAAATACCTGGAAAAGGATGTCTACCGTATTGCTTTCATAGACAGAAGGGATGTTTTGGAGCAGAAGAATAATCCCTATGTAGCAGGGGAAATGATAAAACTAGATAAAGAAAGGGAATAAAAGGCACTTTTTATTTAGAGCCTATTCGAAAATCCTTTTGGCTGCAAATTTCGATGCATCTC
>JABWCH010000279.1 GCA_013359215.1 Candidatus Brocadiia bacterium
CTTGTCCAGAAGGCGGTCGCAGGAAAGGAGCATTGTTTGTGGTTGGTTCATCCCAGAGACGCTTGTATTCTAAATATTCACCGACAGCTTTGACTGCCCTGTCGTTCAAAGGCACAATCCGCGTGCTATGTGGCGTTTTACCATGTTCAACAAAAATATGCGGGTAAAAAGAGCCACTTGACACGACATGACCGCAGGAAAGATGGGCGATTTCGGAGATACGTAGTCCAGTATTCAAGCCCAAAACTATGAACATCCAGTCTTTGATACCAGCTTTTCCCTGTTGTTTCCGAATATGAGCCGCTTTCAAGAGTTGCTTTACTTCCTCTTTCGTCGGACAAACCACCGGATCAACGCTATATCGAGAAAATTTTTTGACGATTTTTGCACCTTTCCTTAGTTTTGGTGAGTTTTGATGAGAAGAGAAAAGTTTAGGAAAACTCATAGAATAAAGATTTGCAGAAGGAGGTAGAAAAATATTGTGAAATTGGATGATGGAAAGGCAGAAAACATGATAACTGCTTTTGGGCTTGAAATGAAGAGGATTTTAGGCGGTCATCGTACTTTAAATAATTGAACAAAACTAAGGTTTTGGTCACTTTTATGATTTTATTGAAGATGCCGTTCAAAGGCAAGTAAAATATGGAAAAAAAATTATCTTTTTTGAAATTTCTTAGACTTGCGTAACTCCCTAAATTATGCTATAGTAACATTGACTTTTATGAAATATGTAGTATTTTAGTTGCCTCTTCTTTAAGCTTGACGATTTTAGCCCATCTTCTAATTTTATTTCTCTAATTTCTATGGAAAGAACACTATCATTCGAACCTGAAGAACTCCAGCGAGCCTTGGATACCGGAAATGTCCACCACGGATTGAGTAACGAGAATATCCAAAAAGCAGCCCATATTATTTTTGGCGATCAAGATAAAATCACGCAAGATTTCTATCAAAACACCATTGTGGCCGGGAATTACATCGGATTCGACCTCGAAAGGCATGGTTTTACCAATCTTCTGGGGGATATGAAGTTACTCACGAATACATATCGTACTGCGCTACATACGGTAAGGCAGACAACGAAAAATCACTCCAACAAAGTATTTTTTATGGGATGCGGGCCAGGCAGGCTGGCGATCCCGGAGATCGAGATTTCCAAGAAACTTGGAGTACGGGAAATAGTGTTTAATGATTTGCTGGCAGACCATGTGGAGGCGACCAGAGAAAAAGTTGCCAAATGCTACGGAACGAGAAATCAAAAAATTGACGGAATAAAAATCGAATATTTGTCCGGGGATTTTCTTCAGATTGCCGATACAATCAGGAAACGGTTCGATGCTATGTTTGCCATGTGGTTCGTGACTTCGGAAATCTGCGATTTTGAATCGGTCGAAGCATTGCGGGAAAAACGCAAACTGCTTTTCTCCCAAATCAAAAAATTGCTGACAAAACAAGGCATATTTGTCGAAGATATACCTTTTAGCGAAGGTGTAGGCTCTTATTATTACCTCGCCAGGCTGAAAACGTATGCGGTACTCCATGAGATGGGGATCATGGAAGGTGAAAACGATCACATGCTTTTGACGGATTTTACGGACATCCAGAAAGGCGGGTTTCCGTATCATATCCGCTATGTTCCCTCGAATGGAAAACACAGGCGAGAATTAGAGCAGGCAGGCTTCAAGGAACAGGTAACAACGATCAGCACCATTCCGAATGCGGTCAAGAACCCGACTCAATATGAGGCAGAATTCGGTTTGCCGGATAAAATCAAGACCTTGTTCGAGGGGAATACGATTGATGACTTGCTTCGCTATCTCACACAGAAAGAATACGAGTTTTTAGCGACCCCTAATCTCACCGAACCGTTAGCTCAGCAAAAGAAAACGATCCTTTGGCGGCAGGCGTACCTGGTTTAAGGTTCAACTTTTCCTGCGCCATAATTTCTGAAAAACTTCTTTCCATGTCTGCGCTTCCGCTTTGTTCCTTCGGAGTGTGCCTTGGGGTGGATTGAGGGAAAAGGACATCACGAGATTGCCCACGATATTAATGTTTGCATTGATCGGAAAATTTTTAAGCAGTTTGATTTTGGTAAAAGCACTCTGGAACCTGTTTTGATATTCTTTATCCTCAGCCGTATAAGGACTCAAGATATACGCCTTGATTCCTTTTTCGGTACGTCTTTGAATATACTCATCGAAAAATTGGTTCCCGATTCTGGCATTCGCCTGATTATTCTCTATGGCGTAAATGTTTTGCTTGGTTTTCAATGCTTCTTCCAAGACTTCCAGATAAACATTGCGGATTCCTTCCAGCCCATCGAAGGTCAAAACCCCTAGTTTTTCCGGCCTCAACGATTGGTAAATCACAAATTTTTTCAAATCGGACAGAGCTTCCTTTTGCTTTTCTACTTCTTCTTCCAAAAGATCAAAAGAAGTCACCTCGTACATCTCTTCTTCTAAATTTCCTACCATGACAATCATATTTCTTTCTAATAATCTATCGAGACTTGCTTGAATTTCCTCATCTTTTTTACCCATCAAGGTTTTGAGGTGATTCCTGGTCAACTCGCCATGAATAAGCAAGGAGATATAGACCTCCGTAGGGAGTATTTCTAAATGTAACAGTCTGGCCAGATTGGGTAAATCTATTTTAAGCATGGTATTTGATGGTTAAGGATTATTTCTATCTTGCTTGTTTCTTCTTGGATTTTTAACAAAAGACTCTTCATAGCCATAAAAAATGACAGGCATTGGATCAGTCTGTTATTCATGATTTGAGAAAACAAAGGAAGGAGATATACTTTTGTTTCCTCCAGGTAAAGCGGCCATTTATGGGGAGGCAATCCTTGGATCGTGCGGAGATTGTGGAGCCTGTCCGCCATTTTAATAAGGATGGCTTCCGGGTATTTGATCCAAGCTGACTGCATCTCGTGGAGATTGCTTTTCATTTTGCAAAAAGAAGTATGCCAGTAAGAACACTTGGAAACTGTATCCACGATTCCTGCTACTTGATTACCGAACCATAACGCCAGGTATTCCCTGGTAATATCGCTATCCTCCAACGCATCGTGGAGCAACGCTGATGCCAGGATGGCTTTATCGCTAATTCCCTCTTGGATCAAAATATCCCGGACAGCGTAGAGATGCGAGGTGTACGGCTCGCCTGTTTTTCGCATTTGCCCGTGATGTAGTAAATCAATCAAAGCTTCGATATTCATAGTATTTAGATTATAAAAGAAAAAATTTTTTGTCAAATTTTATATCGGGAAATCTGTAAAAATACTGTATAATAAAGCATTCGGCCTTGAAGCAATGATAGACCGAATACTCTTCTATTTTTTAACCCATACTACTATGTTGATATGGATTTGGGCTTTTGGCGTAACTGTTCTCCTTGTCGGGCTACTGTTCTGGACATACCGACAAGAAAGTGAGTTGCGCAAACATGACTGGAAGAGACACGGCCAGACTTGCACCCGTCTGTCATGGAGAGATGCGAGTGGCCAATGGAGAAGCTTGAAATTCGACATGCCTGTCCAAGAGTTAAAAAAACTCCTGGGAATGGCTAAGAATGAAAAGCTCACCACCAAGAGGGTGTAAATTCACCCTCTTCTCTCTTGTGATTCCCCAATCCATTCAACACCAAAAATCCTCCCAAAAAAGACAAAGGCCCAGGTATAACCTGAGCCTAAGAAGTGTGCCTCTCTCAACGAGAAGCCTTGTCTGTCAAGGTTTTGTGGAATTCACTAAAAATCAATTCCAACGACTGGTTCCAGGAACTCGATCCCCTGGATCATCTCTTCGTACCGAGGCTTCCCGATGCTCCATCGTTCTTCCTCTGCCAGAGCAAACCTGTCGTCGTTTTCGAATTCATCCGGCACTAACTCCCGTACCCGTTGCATTTCTGCCTGTTCGATACGGTTTTTAAGACAGTTCCATGTACTTTCCTCGTCCAATTCTTCCGAATCGTCCGGGAAAAGAACGGCAGCCAGGCGTTTGAGATTTGCTTGCCATGCCGGATTATCTAGGCTATAATCCATACGGTACCAAATGATTTTCGCCTTTTGTTTTTGTTTTTCTTGGATCGCAGAAAGCATTTGTCGGATCAGACAATTGCTTTTCTGCATGGTGTTGTGAGTCAGAATCTCCCAGATTGTCGTGCGTAATTTCGACCACTCACGATAATCATAATAAGGTCGAAGCTGCCAGCTCAAAGCAATAATCATCTTCACTTGCTTCTCGCTCGCTGAACGAAACGTGGGACAAAGCGTAGCTGTGTGGCACATGCGAAAAAAAGTTAGAAAATAAAAATAAACCATGACAGATCAACCGTTCTTCATTGCTTCAGAACGATCATATAAGTTTATCTTCATCAAATCTATTTTGCCAGAAAATTTTTTCGGTAAAAATATCACGAAAAAATATCTCGCTGATACCCTCTTGCCCCCATGCCAGGGAAGTTTTAGCCACACTGAAAAATATTGGACACAAGATTACCATCTGTTCAGCCCGCTTCAACCCAAAAATTTGGGAAGAATTGATCGAAGACAGAATCAACAACAAGATAATCATCCTACCGATTCTACGCCATTCATGATCTCAGCGATACGAATATTAAGGCGGAGTATTTTTCCCAAAAAGCTCTTGCTAAGAGCGTTGATCCAAAATCAACTTCAGTATCTTCTCCACATCTGCCACGACCGAGAGACACGCCACCCCGACATCTTTCTTGGCCAAAGTTGCATATTTTTGGATATATTCATAAGAATTGCCTATACTGCTTTCCATCTCGGTGCCGACAAGCTGGGCCAGTACCTGCGCCGCCAATTCAGCGACAATCTCTTGTTTAGGATTTTGCCCAGGGTCAAGTTTTCCGATGATTTTGGCATGAACACTATGGGAAAGCTCGTGGAAAAATACCTTCTCGCTGGGAGAGTCCAAACGAATTTTCTCTTTTTCACCCGATTGATAGTATCCGAAAAATTTTCCTTGAAAGGCAATTCCTTTTACATCTATACCCCATGCTTTGGCATTTTCAATCAAAGGGAAATCCGGTAGCTCTATCTTTTTGTATTCCAGCTTTGCGCCCTGGGTCTGTTCCACAGCAAAGACAGGAATAGGGAAAAAACCAACGCAGATATGCTTTTCACAGCGAGTTTCCGGATTTTCCTGATTTTCTTCCTCTTGTTCTTTTCTCACAATACGCGGAGCCAGGATATAAAAGGCTTTCTCGTTCTTTTTAATATATCGCCCCACTTGTTTCCACTGGCCCCATCCGCGGGCATCCAATGTCCCCAATGTGGCCATAATCAGACGATTTGGCAGGCTCCATCAATTTGCAGGAACATCGAAGGGAGGAAAGGTAGCAATAGCAATTGATTTCGGGACATTCCCTTCCTGGAAAACACGGATAATTTTTTGTAGGGTAGCCCTAATCCTCTCTCCCATCGTTTGAGAGCAATTTGGATTCATAGTATTTTAGTTATAAAAAATAAAAAACACCTTCCTAGAGGCTTCATTCTGCCGCCAGCATTGCGATCTTGTTCTCCAAATCTAAATCACATCGAAACCTTGTTTAGCCAGTTCTTCTGAACTTATTTCAGCATCGCATTCTAAGCAGTGATAAATGTCACAAGAGGCATTACCAATCTCTTGCATTTCTTCCCAATTAGAATTGGCGAAATGATACTGATAAAAAACACTGCGGTTTCTTTGCTCGATTATGATTGAAGGGATTTCTTCATGGCAATGTGGGCATGTGAAGATTCTATTCTGCTTTGTGCCGATAGTGTTTTTTGTATGAGTCATAAAAAATATGGTTAGAAAAAAAATAAAAAACGGCTTTTTTAGGCTTCATTTCTGGTTATCCCTTAAATCATGGCTTCGGTAAAATCCCAATCTTCATGCTCGCATTCGCTACAGCACGGTTTATACGCATTGCCCACGTCTTCATCCTTGACATAGTTTTTGGTATCTTCATCCCAATCCCAAGTGGCATATACATCCAAAGCTTGCTCTATTCGAAGAGGTTTCCCACAGAAAATACATAGTGGCTGCCTTTGTTCATGCCGGGCAAGCTGGTATTCTTCGGCTATGGTTCGCTTGTTCAGAGGTAATGCTTTGATTTGGTCGAGGTTTTTCATAAAAAAGTGGATAAAAGAAGTAAAATAGGTAAGGTATACATGCTATTTGGGTTATAAAAAAATAAAATCACCCTCAAAGAGGCTTCCTAAAAACAGAGAGGAAACTAATAACAGCAACCTCCCGTCCGTAAAACGTCTCATTCCTCCGCCCGTGCAGTTTCATCCGATACCTTGCTATCGCCCCAAGTGATGGTAGAGCATACTTTCCCGTTGGTTTTTTCTTGGGTCATTTTTATAGCGCATTGCAACATATCTTCGTTTACTCCGAAATTTCCCGCAACTTCCTTGGTATCCACTTCGAGGCCATCCTGGATGAAGGTATTGACTTTTTCCTTAGCCAGCATCAGGTTGAAAACATTGGTATCGAAGCTTCCTTCCGCGGAAAGGCAATAAACCTGGGTATGGTTTTTAGAGTTGAGTCGGATGGCCCGGAAGAAATATTGGGAAAGCTGTGCATAATTCCATGGATAGCTGTCTGTTATGACAAAATTTGCCTCAGGAAGGTTGATACCCGCCTTGAGAACACCAATCGTAGAGACAAGCACCTGGCTGTCTCCCTGGCGGAATTCCTGGATCAGCTTATTTCGATTGCTGATCGAAAGCTCGCTTTCGAGATGGATGACCTTGAATTCGCTGGCAAGTACCTGGGCGTATTTTTGGGCGGTAGCTTTCCAGGGCGAGCCGAACATGACCTTTTTGCCAGGGTTGGCACGGATGATTTCGATGACCTTGCTCATCTTGGAAGTGATTTCCGGCCCATCGTATTGAGGGAAAGACCAAGGATGGCTGGAACCCTGAAGCAGGGCGACGATCTGGCGCATTATGACTAGCATCTTGGAGACTTTACCATCGTGATCCTTCTCATACATTTTCTGGATAATGCGCACGAATTCGTCGAAGATATAGTTGTAGACCTTGATTTCCGATGCATTCATGGGAACGGTGATCTGCTGGATGTCATAAGTGACATCTTTAGACTTGATTTCATTGAACCGGCGGCGTAACCGAACAGTTTGGATCAATCGTTCGAGTGCTGACTTATTGTAAAGCTCTTGGTTTGTTTTGCTGGCACCGAATACCGTGGTTTTCTTGGGTGAGAAGTTTTTGCGAAAGATTGCGTTTCCACCATAAGCGGGATAAGGAAGATGGTAGATCGGGTTGTCTCTC
>JABWCH010000280.1 GCA_013359215.1 Candidatus Brocadiia bacterium
ATTTTATATAAATTATTGTCCAAAAGGCGATTGCATAATACTTATTTAGTATAAAGCTAGGAAAAATTCGTTGGCAAATAATTTTGGAAACTTCGGTCTTGAATACGTTTTTCCTACAAAACTAACCGATTCATCCAAAAATCTTATAAAGATTATACTGTGTTAGAAAAAGATCGCAAGGGAAAAATAGTAAAAAAATTGCGAAAATAAGACTAAATTTTATTTTAAATTTTTTTTTGATAAATATGCTATATCTTTAGGGTATAGCAGTTAGAAAAATAGAAAACAAAATAAATTATTCTAGTATTTAATCACTAATTTTCTGAATCGATCGCTTCGTGTAAGCCTTCTTTCAGAAATCAAAAAAAAGAGGTATTTTATTTTTTTGCTAGACTTTTTAAACGTAAAAACTAAAATAGATTGTTCCCATGGCAAGTAAGCCTTCAATATGCTTTGGGAACGAAGATTTTTTTGTGATTTTCGTGTTGAAATTTACCTAGAATATTTTAAAAAAAAGCGAATTTTTATAGAGGATGTAAATCTTTTTTACAATCCAGGAAGGAGAAAACATGAAGTATATAAAAATCTTCTCGATTGCGCTTTTTTTGGCCTTGAGTGTAGTGAATGCTGTTGATATTTCTTTGACTTTTGTTCGCAATGCCTTCGAGAACAACCAAAACGTTGCTATTGATACGGTTACAGGGAAATTCTATTCTCATCAGTATTCGAGCAGTAGCTATATAAGAGTATACAACACAGCATCTGACTTTGCGAACAATGCATATTCTACTGTTAACCTTTCTTCGGCTTCTATTTATAACAACTATTTTGCTGTAGAAAATGGTAAAGTTTTTGGACGAAGAGATTCTAGCACGTCTGCTATAGCAAGCTGGGATGCCAATACAGGAGCTTTGCTTGCAACGAATACACTCAATAATATGGTTGGCAACAATGGAGGTACTGGCGGATTTAGCTGGGGTGGTTATTCGTCCGTTAACTGGTTCAATGATGGAGGGAAACTTTACGTTTTGGGGAAGACAACAGCCGACTCATCGAACTACCAATGGCGGATTACACAGGTAAACCAAAATCTCCAGGAAACAGCTACGCAGGTTTTTGATGCAGCAGGCACATTGGGGTATGCGTTTGTCATCAATGGAAAATTATTTACAGCAACAAACTATAGCCAAAACTCCATCAATAAAGTTTATGATCTGGCTACAGGAACTATGAGTTCGGTTTCTTACAACATCCTGACTGGAGGAAGTTCTTTCTATTGGCGTGATGCCAGCTATGATGCCATCAACGATACAGTCTATTTTTATAACAATTCGGACAATTCCTTTTATAAAGTAGCCAATGCCTCTGTAGTCTTCAATGCACCGAGTACTGTGCCTGAGCCTCAAACGCTATTTTTGCTAGGTCTAGTTATCGTTTCCTCTGTGCTTTTCAAAAATAAGGGCTATTTTCTATGCAAAAAAGATGTGTTGCAATAACCACTAACTATTTATTTAGCAATATATTGTAAAGGAAAGCCTATGATGAAAAAATTATCTTTTTTTCTTATTTTTTTTGCTTTTGCTATGCAGATGGTCTATGGTGTAGCCATTGAAATACGCAATGCTAGTTTTGAAGAATATGTTCTATCTGATGGAAATTATACTACACCTGATTTCCCTTGGGGTGGCGTTCGCACTACAAACCCCATTCCACAATGGACAGTAACAGGCTTTGCTGGTACTTATAATCCAACTAGCTCTGTTTATCCAGGTGGTGTTCCTGATGGAAGCAATGTTATCTATGGGCATGTTCAGTCGGGCCAGGTAGGCGATGCCATCATCTCTCAGATTCTCACTTCGAATTTACAAGCTAACACTCGGTATACATTGCAGGTAGCCGTAGGGCATTATGGGTCTTTTCAAGGCTACAAAATTCAACTTCTGGCAGGAGGCAATCTTCTAGCCCAAGACAACAATACCATTCTTCCCACTGTCAACACATTTTCGACTTCTACCACCATCTATGAAACAGGCAGCAGCAATGCTTATCTAGGTCAGGCATTGGAGATCCGTCTTATTTCTTTTGGTGTCCAGGCAAATTTTGATCATGTACGCTTGAATGCAGAAACTACGGTTGTTCCTGAGTGTTCTAGCTTTGTACTTTTATGCATATTTTTTCTATTTTTTATCGCATATCGCAAATAATAAAGGCAATCTGGCATACCTTTGCTCAGATCACTGAATCTTGAAGCACCCATCAAAGAATGGTCCACGAAAAACACTAAAGGCACGAACACGATTTAAAAAAATTTCAACCATTCCTTTTCGTGTCTTTCGTGTTTTTCGTGGACACTAAAAAGAGGCGTTTTTTTTGACTCTAACATAGTCATGAAACTGAGCAAACAAATCGAAAAACTGTCGTAAGTCTTTGGCAATCAACAACCTTAATTTAACATTGTCAAACTAAGAACCTATCCTAAAAATAAAAATCTTTTTGCTCTTTTTTAATGCTTTAAAAAAATTCTAAATATTTTTCGGTGATTTCCAAAATTTTCTCATTTTTTCGAACAGGCCATTTTTGGAAACGAGCTTTTGCCCAGGCTTGCAATTCTTTCATAATAGCAACAGACTCATGGCGTTTTCCTAAAATATGCAAG
Source organism: Candidatus Brocadiia bacterium (assembly GCA_013359215.1). GTDB lineage: Bacteria > Planctomycetota > Uabimicrobiia > Uabimicrobiales > JABWCH01 > JABWCH01. The sequence goes on from JABWCH010000280.1 coordinate 2,657, forward strand.
GCTAAAGCTTCTCCCAGAGAAGGAGTAAGATCATGAGGATATTTTTTTTTATAAAAACGGGATGTCTCTAGCATTTTCAAGACATCGGCATTCTGGTTCTTTGCTGCCATGCTCCAATAAAGCCAAAGATCGCAAGAAAAAGGATTTTTAGCAGCAAATAGAATAAAACAACCATCGCTTTTCTCTTTTTCTCCTTGTCTGGCATATAGCATAGCCTTGTATAACCAAAAAAAGCCAAATTTTGGCATGCACTCTTCTAACCGAGTAAAAACCAGTAAGGATTCTTCTTTCCAACCGCTATCATAAAAATCGCAAAGAACCGAACCCATAGTACAACGCCACTCTAAGGTGTATAGATTTTCCCACGCTGGCTGCGGAACATTGCTCATCTTCTCCAGCAAATCTTTCCGAGACTGCAAAGCCATTCTGTAATGCCTGTGAAAAGCAAGAAAATTCAGAGTATAAAATTTTAAAAAAAATATAAAAATGAAACAGCATAGAAAAAAAATACACTGAACAAAAAACTTTTTCCCATCAAAAAAAACTGCCTTTTTTACAGAACTACTGCTTAGCCATATAGCGGCTAAAATCCAAAATACTTGCCCATGCAAATAAGAAAAAGATACTGAAAAAAACGCATCAACCAAAACCATAACAATCCCCATGCACAGCCCACAAGCTATACTTTTTTCTTTCTCTAAAGAGCTTTTTTTATAGATAGCCCAACTAGCTTGCAGCATTTTCCAAGATAAAAAAAGAAAAAGAAAAAGCCCTATAAGGCCATACTCTGCCCAAACCTCCAGATAAAAATTATGGGGTGATTCAACAATTTCTGCTGCATAGTAAGCAGAAAATATCTCAGGGCTTTGGAAATTAGGGTATTGAGAAAAAAAATTTCCTGGGCCATAGCCCACGATAAAACGCAAAGGATCATGGCATATCATATTCCATGCTCCTTCCCATAGATATAGACGTATTTCTAATGAAGCCCATACTTTATCGAAAAAATAGGAAAATCGTGAGAAAAAAATAGACAAAGATAAAAAAATAGACAAAGATAAAAAAATCCGAATTTCAGGAATAAAAATATATAAAAAAGTAAAAGTAGCAATGCTAGAGGAAAGAAGGGAAGATTTACTATGAGAAAAAAATAAAAGTACCAAAAATGGAATAGCTAAAGCTAAAGCCCCAATATACTTTTTGCTGCAAAGAAAATACCCTGAGCAGAAAACAAAGGCAAACCCCAGTATAGAACCAGCAAGATTTGGATTGGCAAAGGGATAGCGAAAACGGCCTTCCAGAGAAAAGCTATAAAAAATCAGGTTAGCAAAATATGCCAGCCCTAATATGCCAAGAATCCAAATCAATATATATCCTATATTTTGACGAAAATCTTTATCTTTACAAAGAATAGAACTAGAACCAATAAAAAAGCATAAAATAGTAATGTTCTCTTGCAAGCTCTCCATCACAATCCAGGAATCCTTAGCCCAAAAAGTGCTGAAAAAACCCCAAAGACTCCAGGCGAGAAAGTACCAAAAAACAGAAGATATACATTCCTCTCTTTCTTTGCCCATTCCATATATCCAAAAACAGAATACCCCAAAAGCCATAGCTTGAAAAAGAATATAGCCAGGAAAAAGAGGAAAATAAAACTTCAAGCTATAGCTTAAAAAAAGACTCGAAAAAAAAGAGATACAAAAAAATTCTTTAATGAATTTTTTCATGCTTTCCGCCTTTTGTATTAAAAAAAATGCATATTTTTATTTTGACAATGTTAAATTACTGTTGTTGATTAGCAATGTCAAATTATAATCCCTTGAAAAATAAGAATCAAAGATAGAATTTTAAAATTATCCGTGGTTCTTCTAGCATGGATGTTTTCAAAATTTAAAAATTCAGGAATACAGAAGGTAAAAATCAGAAATTTCCTGATTCCTTTCATCCTTGAAATAAACTATAAAAAAGAGCTTATCCCGCCTTTGGAAAACAAGACAAAATAAGGATTTCTTTTTATGAAAATAAGACAGCTTTTACTCTCTATCATTTTCAGTATTTTTTTACCTATTCTAGGTGCAGAAGAAAAGACAGATTGCCTGAAATGCCATACTGATAAATCATTAAAAAGCCAAAAGGGCCACTCTGTTTTTGTCAATATAAAGACTTTAAAGAATAGCGTCCATTCTGGTGCTGACTGCGTTGATTGCCATACTCAACCAGCAGACTATGAAAAAATCCCTCATTTCAGTTTATACCGCAAAGTTGATTGTAGTGAATGCCATGAAGATGCTACAAATAGCTTCAAAAATAGTTTTCATGATATTGCAAAATTAAAAGGAAATATAAAAGCACCTAATTGTATTTCATGCCATCAAGAAAGAAAAGACTCACACAGCATACAATCCTTGAATTCTAAAACGGCAGAATCGGCCTGTCGCGCCTGTCATACGAAAGAAAGCGAGCTTTATGATACTAGCGTCCATGCCATAGCAGCCAAAAGCAGCGATGCTAAAACTCCTGGATGCATCAGTTGCCATGCTACTCATAGTAAAGCATTGCCTCCTTCCGCGGGTGCTGTCAATTTGCTCTGCAATCAATGCCATCCTAATGCTATGCAATCCATCAATGAAGGGATTCATCTTAAAGTCCAGCAAAAAATTGAGGGAACGATTTCTTGCGCTTCTTGCCACGATGTTCATGCTACGCATAAACCTCACCGCGATGAAAAAACATTAGAAGCCTGCCAAAACTGCCACCAGGGATACAAAGAAAAATTTATTGGTTCTGCACATGAAAAACTTATTGAAAAAGGAGAGATGAGCTGTCTTTCATGCCATAGAAGCCATCAGGTAAAAGACGCTAAAGAATCGGAAAACTATGGCTGTGGTGCTTGTCACAAAAAAGAGGAAGAAGCCTATAGAAAAAGCTCCCATCGCATGGCTCGATTGCATGGGAATACTGTTGCAGCAACCTGCGCAAGCTGCCATTCTGGGCATCATATCCTGCCTGCAAAAAATGAGCAAAGCCCCGTACATGCCAAACATATTCCTGAAACCTGCGGGAAATGCCATGGTGATACGCCTGTTATTACAGCAGATTATGTAAGATTGCCTATCTCTATTCCTCGTTATAATGAATCTGTGCATGGCGAAGGATGGAAAACAGGAAAACGGACAGCCGTTTGTACAGATTGCCATGGGACTCACGATTTGCAAGGCGGTGCATCATTGACTAGTTCAATCCACAAACAAAATCTAGCCAATACCTGCGGGAAATGCCACGAAAAAGAAGCAAAGGAATATTCCGCTTCTATCCATGGCCGCGCTGTGGCTCATGGGCTTCATGATAGTCCAAGTTGCACGGATTGCCACGAAGAACATCTTATACGAAAACACACTGATCCTCGTTCACCCGTGAATCGAGCGAATCTTTCTAGTATGACTTGCGCACGATGCCATGAAAATGTGGAAATGGCAGCGAAATATGGTCTTCCTGCTGAAGTAATTCAGTCTTATGAAGATAGCTATCATGGTTGGGCTGTGAAACGTGGCGCTCAATCTGTGGCTATATGTACTGATTGTCATAATACACATGCTATTGGCAATGTGCTTGACCCTGCTTCCTCCATACATAAATCCAATGTTATAAAAACTTGCGGGAAATGCCATCAAAATTCCAATGAAAAATTTGCCGCCAGCTATAACCATGTAATAGCAAGAGGCAAAAAAATGATCCACGACTGGGTACGATTGTTTTACCTATGGCTCATTGCCCTTGTTTTGGGTGGTATGTTGGTTCATAATGCTATTATTTATATTTATGAGCTAAGAAAGCATTATATCCATCAACTTAGCGAAGCATCTGTACGCCGTTTGACAAGAATTGAAATTATACAGCATGCACTCCTTTTTATAACTTTCTTTTCCCTGGCATTTTCTGGCTTTGCCCTTAGATCACCTGATTCCTGGTGGGTACAGGCGTTGAGTTCTATGGGGTTCAATGAAGAAATAAGGCGCATGTTCCATCGTATTATGGCATGCCTGATGATAGCCACTTCGGTATTTCATCTGGTTATGATTTTGGCGACTCACCGTGGACGCTTATTGCTTAAAGCTATGATGCCTAAGCCGATTGATGATACAAAAGAGGCAATACACAATGTTCTTTTCTATCTTGGTTTTAAAAAGCAAAAACCAGAATTTGGAATGTTTGACTACACTCATAAGGCAGAATACTGGGCACTTGTCTGGGGTACTATTATTATGAGCGTTACGGGCTTTGTTCTTTGGTTTCCAGAAATAGCAACGCACTATTTTCCTGCCTGGATTGTTCGTGTTTGTGAGACAATCCATTTTTATGAAGCAATTCTGGCTGTATTTGCGATTATAATCTGGCATTTCTTTTTCGTGATCTTCAGACCCAGTATTTATCCCATGAGCTGGATATGGGTCAATGGCCGCATGCCACTTCATGAGTGGAAGGAAAACCATGCTAAGGCTGAGAAAGAAATGCAAGGAAATGTTGATTTTTTGCCACCAGAAAAAGAACATCAGAATCTATTTTGACAATGTTAAATTACTGTTGTTGATTAGCGATTACTTACGACAGTTTTTCAATTTATCATTAACCACGAAGAACACGAAGGGCACGAAGAAA
>JABWCH010000281.1 GCA_013359215.1 Candidatus Brocadiia bacterium
ATTAGAATAAAATTTTTTGATGCGCCAAGCGGTACTGTTTTTGATTCCTTACAGAAGGCTTACACTACGCTCTGCTTATCCTTTAAATTGACATCTATGTGTTCTAAGCCTGTTTTCAAAACAATAACATAGAAGGAATTTTTTCATGAAACACAATCGAATTAAAGATCTCTTAAAACAAGAGAGCATAACTCAACCCCAGGTCAACATTAAAGGATGGGTTAAAACAGCCCGTCATTCCAAAGAATTTTCTTTTTTAGATATATCCGATGGTTCTTGCTTTCACGATATGCAAGTCGTGGCATCGGAAAGTCTGGAAAACTACAAATCGGAAATATCCAAGCTCAAAACAGGGTGTTCTGTTTCCATTCATGGAACTTTAGTCGAATCTCCTGGCAAAGAGCAAAAATACGAAATCCAGGCGAGCAAAATTGAAGTTGTAGGATGGGTAGACGATGACTATCCCCTCCAGAAGAAACGCCATTCTTTTGAATTTTTAAGAACCATTGCCCATTTAAGAGGAAGAACCAATACTCTGGGAGCTATGCTTAGAGTCAGGAACGCAGCAGCCAGAGCAATACACAATTTCTTCCAGGAAAAAGGCTTTATCTATCTCCATGCACCCATTATCACAGCTTCCGATTGCGAAGGGGCAGGACAAATGTTCAGGGTCAGCGTTTTAGATCCCAAAAATCCTCCTCTTACAGAAAATGGAAATGTGGATTTTTCTAAGGATTTTTTTGGCAAGCAATCCTTCCTGACGGTTTCTGGGCAGCTTGAAGGGGAAACAGCAGCATTGGCTCTTAGCAATATTTACACCTTTGGCCCAACTTTCCGCGCAGAAAATTCCAATACAGCAAGACACGTGGCAGAATTCTGGATGATCGAACCAGAAATGGCTTTCTGCGATATTTTTGGAAACATGGATATGGCAGAAGAATTTTTGAAATACATTGCAAAGTCAGTATGGCAAGCCTGTCCTGATGATCTGCAATTTTTCCAGAAGATGCTTTATCCTGATCTGTTCAAAAATCTGGAAGGCATTATACAAGAACCTTTTGCAAGAATTACCTATACAGAAGCCATTGACATACTCCTCAAAAGCCAAAAAACCTTTGAATATCCCATTGCCTGGGGTAAAGACATGCAAAGTGAACACGAAAGATTCCTTACAGAAGAATGCTTCAAGAAACCAGTCATTGTCACAGACTATCCTAAAGACATCAAGGCATTCTATATGTATCTCAATGATGACAACAAAACCGTTCGTGGCATGGATGTTCTTGTTCCTAAAACAGGAGAAGTCATAGGCGGGTCGCAACGCGAAGATAGAATCGATGTCCTTAAGAAAAGAATGGAAGAGATGCATCTTTCCCAGGAAGCCTATTGGTGGTATCTGGATTTGAGAAGATATGGTTCTGTTCCTCACGCTGGATTTGGTATGGGTTTTGAAAGATTCATTCTGTTCATCACAGGAATCCAGAATATCCGCGAAGCCATTCCTTTCCCAAGAGTTCCAGGATACGCAGAATTTTAGATTTTATGAAAGGCCAGGGGCTTGGCTCTTGGCTCATTCCCTGGCCATTGTCCTTACTCATTTTAGGGTAATTCCCATAGAAACTAAGAAGTTAGATGTTTGCCGAAAAAGCAAAGATTTTTATCGCGAATAAGACGAATGATCGAATGGCACGAATCGTTTTTATAAAAAATTTTATTCGCGTAATTTGTATATTCGTCTCATTCGTGATTAATACCTTTTTGGTTTCGGCTTGTCCGAGATAGAGAAAATTATTTTGACAACAGTAGAATTGCAGGTAAAAAGAATATGTTTAAAGACGAAGCAGAAATTTATGTAAAAGCAGGAGATGGTGGTAAAGGTTGTATTGCTTTTAGAAGAGAAAAATTTATGCCTAGAGGCGGCCCCTCTGGCGGAGATGGTGGAAAAGGAGGAGATGTCATTATCAAAGCAGCGAATAACTGCAATACTCTTCTCCATTTGGCACATAAGACTCATTATACAGCAGAAAATGGTGAAAATGGGTTAGGAAAAGATTGCTATGGCAAAGCCGCTCCTCCTGTTATCATCGAAGTCCCACCAGGAACTTTAATCAAAGATGAAAACCAAAGAATTCTTGTTGATTTAGAAAAAGATGGACAAGAAGTTGTCATTGCCAGAGGCGGAAAAGGCGGACTTGGGAATATCCATTTCGCCAATTCAGTAAACCAAGCTCCCCGCTATGCGCAGCCTGGTGAGCAAGGCGAAAAACGCCATATTTTTCTGGAACTCAAACTGATTGCAGATGTTGCTTTAGTGGGGTTTCCCAATGCAGGGAAATCCACTCTGATTTCTCGAATTTCCGCAGCAAGACCCAAGATAGCCGCTTATCCATTCACTACACTAGAGCCGAATTTGGGCATTGTCCAGTTGCAAGACTACCGCACTTTGGTTGTGGCAGATATTCCAGGAATCCTGGAAGGTGCGCACCAAGGCGTTGGGCTAGGTGATAAATTCCTAAAGCATATAGAAAGAACCAGAGTCCTGATTTTTTTGATCGACATTGCCCCTATAGACAATACAGATCCTCTACAAACGCTGGAAGTCCTTAAAAAAGAACTGTCGAACTATAGCGAAACTTTGGCAAAAAAAGAATATGTGATTGCTGCCAATAAAATGGATCTAACCGATGCCCAAAGCAATTTCGAAAGATTTGCTAAAGCAGTAGATCGCCCTGTGTATCCTATATCTGGTGTTACAGGCAAAGGAATCCAGGATTTGATTAAAGCCGTTGTCGATTTAATGGATAAAATAAACAATCCTGTGCCATAAGGGAGAAGGCAATTGGAAAAATTTCCTAAAAAATGCTATGTGAATTTTTTAGGATGCGAGAAAAGAAAGCTAGACACACAAAGGATCTGGGACTATCTTAAAAAAAACGGATACACTCTTACTCCTAAAGTCACAGATGCTGATATTGTTATCTTTGTTACATGCGCTTTTTGCAGCAAATACGAAGATTGGTCTATCACAAAGATGCAAAAGCTCTATCGGCAGAGACAAGAAAATGCAACCTTTATTATTTGTGGCTGCTTGACTTCCATCCATCCTAAAAGACTGAAAGAATACTTTCCCGATGCTATCTTAGTAGGAACAAGAGAATTAGAAAAACTGGATGAGTTGCTTTCTGCAAAAATATCCATTTCGAAAATCCCTGATCCCAACATAACCCTTTTTGACAAGCAAAATTCCAGCTATGATTCTCTAAGAGAAAAAAGCATGGCCCAGCAAGAATACGAAAAGGCCAAAAAGGGCTTTAAGATCCGCATAAATTGGGGATGTTTAGGAAACTGCTCCTTTTGCGTGACCAAATACGCCGAAAAAGAACTGGCAAGCAAGCCCCTTGAACTCGTTTTAAAAGAGTTCCATAAGGGGCTTTCTTCAGGCCATACATCATTTTTCTTTACAGGCGGGGATACTGGTGCTTATGGACAAGACATTTCTTTGAGCATTGTTTCGCTCATGACAGAAATTCTTGCACCCCAGGAGCAAAATTACAAGGTGCATTTCCATGACTTTGGTGTTCATTGGCTTCATGCTTATTTTGCAGAATTGCTTCCTTTATTCCAAAAAAACCGAACCAAGCTGGGCTGCTTTAGCCTCCCTGTCCAGTCAGGAAGCAACCATGTTCTCAAGCTGATGAAACGCCCGTATACCATTGAACCAATCCAGGAAACCCTGATTGCTCTTAAAAAACAAGTACCTGAAATCCAGATAGGCACGCATCTGATCGCAGGATTTCCAGGAGAATCCGAGGAAGACTTTGAAAAAACTATGCTGCTCGTAAAGAGCATTCCCTGGGATTTTTGCAATGTTTTCCCCTATTCCACCCATCCTGCGGCTGAATCGACCCTGCTGCCTAACCAGATTCCCCAGGAAACCATTTTAAACCGCTATAACCTTCTTTTCGACTGCTTCGAAAAGGAATACATCGCAAGATCGTCCAGACCGCAATTGGGTTTATAACTGCGAAATGGTAAATTTTGTTTTGAAAGGCTAGATAGATGCGCCTAAAAGAAGAAAGAAGTCGTAAGGTATTAGCAGGAAAAAAGTTTAAAAAAGAAGCTGAGTTCGATGAAAACCCTCAAGAAAAGGATGCAAATTCCACGAGCATCTTACAGGGAGTAAAATTAGCAAGCACAGCAAAGGGAAGCTCCAGAGGTATGAAAAATAAGGGGTTTTCCCTTGCTATGAAATTTGCCTTTTTTATCAGCATAGTGGCTGCTTCTTTGTGCCTTGTAGCAGAATTGGTTGTCTATTTCCAAATCAAAGATACTTTGCTAAAAGAGATAGACAGAAAAGGAACGGCTTTGGTTCGCTCTGTAGGTAGCCTTGCAGAGCAATACTATAACCAAAATGAAGAATACCAGGAACTATTGCTTAAAGCTAAAGGCGAAAACAAAGAAGAGGACATCAAAAAGTACCAGACCAAAAAACAGGAAAATGTTGAAAAATTTTCTAAATATTTGGAAAATATGGTTGTTATGCAAGATGATGCATCGGAAATTTTGAACATTACCTTTTTAGTGAATGTAGTTGGGCTTCCTGTGCTGCAAGCTGGTACTCACAGAGCTTCTGAAATTCGTGGACATGAGGAAAACCTGATTGTAAGATCGCAAGGGCAATGGGTTGAAAGCAATATCAAAATGATACAAGGCGAAATCTCCACCGAAAAAGGAAAAGTAGGGATTAGAGCCTACCGACTTCCTTTATTGGAAAAGAAGCTGGAAGCATTTGTCATGCTTTCGGCTCAAGGAATAGAAGACACAACAGATGCAGTACTCAAGAATATTCTTATTACTGCTGTCATTGCGATTCTGCTAGGAACTATCATTTCTCTTTTCCTTGCCAGGCAAGTTACACAGCCCGTAAGACAGCTCATGCGCGACATAGAAATCATCTCAAAGGGAAACCTCTCCCACAAAACAATCCCAACCTCTACAGATGAAATTGGTCTTCTTGCACATACGTTCAATATTATGACGCAAAATTTAAAATCGGCTCATGAAACAGAGCTGGAAAATAAAGCAAGAGAGCATGAGATGAAGATTGCCACAGAGATTCAGTCTAATCTTTTGCCAGGCCAGGTGCCACAGATTGCAGGCTATGACATTGCATCTTACTATAATCCATCCAAGGAAGTAGGCGGAGATTACTATGATTTTATAGAAATTGGCCCAGACCATATAGGCTTTATCGTTGCCGATGTTTCAGGCAAAAGCATTCCTGGCTCTATGGTTATGACTATGACAAGAGCCTTGATTCGCATGGAAGCCCTGCGTAACGCATCACCAGGAAAAACTTTTTTGGAAGTAAATCGAATTTTAGCAAAAGACATCACCAAGGGTATGTTTGTTACTGCCATGTATTGTATTTTGGAGATTTCTACTGGAAATTTGATTCTTTCTTCTGCTGGTCATAATCCCGCAATTGTGTGGAAAGCCAAAAATCAGAAAAACTTCCTTGTGAATCCCAAAGGAATGGCTTTGGGGCTGGATAAAGGCATCATTTTTGAAAAAACAATCCGCGAAGAAAAGGTTGTTTTGGAGAGAGGGGATCGCGTTGTTTTGTATACTGACGGTGTTCCAGAAGCCATGAGTCCACAAAAAGAAGAGTTTGGGGATGATCGTTTTTTGGATATTATTGCCAGGGAATCCAGACAAAGCGCAGACCATCTGGTACAGAGCATAGTCCACGACCTTGTCCAATGGAAAGGATCAGGCCCACAAAGCGATGATATTACGATTGTAAGCTTTGGCAGGAAATGATTTGCTGATGAGAATTAAAAAATTTCCCCTGTAAATATATAAAAGTTTTTAAAGGGGGTTTGGGGGAAAATTTTTACAAAAATTTTCCCCCAAATAAAAATCTCTTTGTGTAACTCCTATTTTTTGGCTATTTTGTTGATGGATTCCAGAGCTGCCTTTTGGATATTCACGTCATGGTTGTGGAGAAAAAGGAAAAGAGTGTTCAGGTTCTTTTCCGTTCCTAGCTCGCCAATCGCTTTCAGGAGGGAGATTTTTACGGAAACAGGCAGTGCATGGGATTTAGAGAGAATTCCCTCTATCAAAGGCAACAAATCTTTTCGACTCTGTTCTATGCTTTTTTCTATGGCACTAAGAAGAGCCTTTTCTTCTATTTCTTTTTTTTCTTTTGCCGATACCATGTAGGGCAGAAAGCTACAGGCTATGAGGCAATAAAAAACTATCAGTGCCTTTTGCAAGCTCTTGGGATTGCCTTCCCAAAAAAGAGATAGAGTCCCGCTTTTTGACATGCAAAGAAGAACGATAAAAAGACATACAATCATACCAGATTGGCATAAAAGCAAGGATTTTTGGAAAAAACAGAAATAGACAATCCAGGTGAAAAACAAGAAATCAATCAACAGAAATATTTTAATACCATGCTTTCCAAAAACTTTATGCAGGCTTTTTGCACCCCAAAAAAATAAAAAAAAACAAGGTATGGCAAAGACGATCAGCAGGCTAAAAGCCAGAGATAGGGAAAAAGAAAGAATCAGGAAATCTTGCAATCCAAACGAAGAAAGCTGTTCTGAGGCTTTTTTGAATACAAGGTAAGGGTCTTCCTGAAAATGGATGAAAAATGCTTTTGCTTCTGGATTTATGCTTTTGGAATGACTAAGCTTCTGTTCCAAGAGGGATTCCAGGAAAAGCCTGTCTTTCGGAGACTTTTTGGCAAGCTCATAAAGCGATTGAAATGCTAAAGAGTAAAATTCTTTATCTTTCGACTCCAAAGCACCAGAAAGAATCCTTTCCATCGCTATTTCCTGCGGTTTTTTTATATCTGTTGTAGTGCAGTAAACACAAAGGCGAATCAAAAATACCAGGCATATCCATCCAAACCAATGCTGAAAGAGAAAACATATCTGCTTCATATTTGTTACTTATTGCCAAAAAATATAAAAAAATAACAGATTCCAAAGCACAAAACTACCAGGTTGTGCTAGTTGAAAAAATTATTAAAATATTGATATAAGTGGTAGCTCTGTTAGCGCGATCCTAGGTCTTGTGTCTCAATTCTAAAGATAGTAAGTGCATTCAAATTTTTAAGTGTCTCTTAAATAATGACTTAAAAATCTACTATTTCCTGTCCTAATCCCAAATCCCACCGAGAAAAGCGCGTTCAAGTATTATTTGCCAAAGAACAAAAAAAAATCCTTCCTTTGATTTCTTTATAAAATTCAACACAAAGCCTGAATCAATTTTTGGGTGTGTAAT
>JABWCH010000282.1 GCA_013359215.1 Candidatus Brocadiia bacterium
TTTCCCTTTAATTTAGGGATACACAGAAGTAAAATTTACATAACAAGCTGTCTTGTATTCAATTAAAAATGGGGAAGTTATTTAATTCTCATCGCTTAATTTATTTATTTATAAAAGTTTTACACATAGCCTGTCTTCTCTTATTTGAGTAAATAGTATGAAAATACAATCGATCACAATATAAAAACAATCTTAAGCCTCAAGGGAAACCTAATCCCTTTTGTATTAGATTGTTGCTCAAATTATCGTGTGGACAGGTTTTGTGTCAAATTTTATAAAGAAATTAAAGAAAGTTATCTTTATCTTCCAAATCCGCCAAAGGGGAAACCTATTTAATTCCGATTTCTTAGGTATGTGTTCAAAAGTTTTTGTACCTATTGTAACATATTGATAAAAAATAATTAACCGCAGAGTCGCAAAGGTCACAGAGGAATTATATAATTCTTTTTTTTCTTCTCTGCGTTCTCTGTGTCTCTGCGGTGAAATCTTATCTCTTGAGAAGTTCAAGATTAAAGATTAATACAAAGACTTTTGAGCAGTTACCTAAGCTCCCGCAGCTCTTCCTTTAAAGAATCTTCATCTGCAACTGTCTCTCGTACAATATGTTCAAAAAATTCTGCATATTTTATTTTCAACCGATAGATTTTATCTGAAACCCATCTTGGATCACAGCCAAGATCTCTGGCTATTTCAGCAGGCTTTCTATTTTGAAAAAAGTTTTGCTTAAAACATTCTAATGCTTTTTTGGCTTTATCTTTAGAACCACAGTATTGCTCTAGTTGATTGAGACTTTTTTCGCGGATTACAAGCACCCATTCCTGGTTAAAGGCAGCTTGCATTCGAGATTGCAATTCTTCTTCTTGCAAAGCAGAAGGATCTTCAATATCTAAAAAGTTATTTCGTATCTGATCCGAAAGTTCGCTGAATTTTTTTATTTTTTTCGTCTCTTTCTTTATTTTTATTTGTTTCCCTTCATAAAAAAAATGGAATGCTTTGTTTCTTATAATAGATATAAGATAGCATCTCAATTTCCCCCTTTCTCTGTTTACTTTGTCTAACACATTATCCACTATAATGCTTTCAAAAACCTGCTGTGTAAGTTCCCGCGCATCCTCATCCTTCAATCGAAAGATATTTTTAGCAATATTAAAAATAGCAGCATCATAATTTTCTGCAAGCTCTTTCAAACATTCTTTGCGTTTGTCCTTATCAAGGATAAGAGACCAATGCGTTGTAGGAAATCCATCCATTGCTTTGCTCATTTTCTTTTTTCCTGATATAAAAACATAATGGTCATTTGTTTAATTCTACGCATTCTCTACACATAAGCTATCCATTTGATTCCTAATTTATTCTTTCTGAATTACCTTTTGTATTTGAAGACCACATTTTTGGGAAAGCCATTCTAATTTTTGCGTTTCTGCTTTTGCTTTAGAGGCGGACAATCCCTCCAAAAGAACAGATTTAATCCATTCTTTTTTCTTTCCTGCTGCCAAAGAAAGGTATACTAAAAAAGCACTGTCCCAATTTTGGCTTCTCATATAGGCAAGACATAGCTGCTGCTTTTTTTCCTCTCGATGACCCATACTCTGAAGTATTGAAAGGTGGCTAAAGGGAGCGGCTTTTTGCATATCCATGCTAAGGTGTAAAAAAAGGCTATTATTGGTATTGGGAGATAAAGAAATGTCTTCGAAATGATACACTTTCATATAATCCGAAAAAGGAAAACGAGTCTCAAGATCCCATATTTTGATGATTCCATCCGAACCCGCAGAAGCAAGCATTTTGCTGTCAGGACTATATTGAACACTATGGATGGAGTCCTGATGACCAATAAGAGAAAAAAGGGGGCTTGCCTTTCGGAGATCCGCTCCATTGCATTTCCATATCTTCAAGCTATTGTTATCGCTTCCGCATACAAGCATTTCTCTATCATGACTGTACAAAAAAAAGAGATTTTTCTGGGGTATATACAAAGGAATCGCCATGCTATTGTTTGCATTCACAACGAGGATTCTTCCTTTATCTAATTCCTGCCTGGCAAAAAAATTTCGGTCTTTACTATAGCACTGGGACCAGCTATGAGTAAACTGCGCTGGAAAGCTAGACATAAGACTATAATCATTCTCTTTCCATATTTTAATTTCTTGGGCTATCTCTTCATCATCCTCTTCAGAAGTGTCTTCACCAAGAGAAACAAGAATTTTTCCATCCGCACTATACGATACGCTTTGGGTTCTTTTTTTATAAGCCTGGATGGAAGCAATAGGATTGCAATTGCCTATATCCCATATTTTAATCATTCCGTCTTCACCAGCAGAAGCCAATTTTTTTCCTTGGGGATGATAGGATATGCTATTTACTACGCCAGAATGAGCAGAAAAGCTCATAATAAGACGGTCGCTTATATCCCAAAATTGTATAGGCAGACGATCAGCCCCACAAATTAAAGCTTTGCCATCAGGAGTAAAGGCAATGCTTTGCATACCTTTATTAGCACAAGATAAAGTAGATATATATTTTTTATCTTCTAAATCCCAAATTTGTATTTTATTACCGTCATTTATAAAAGCTAATGTTTCGCCATGGGGGCTATAGGCAATAGCATTGACGATTTCAGAATTTGTAAAAATTGTCTGGAAAACCTTTTTGCTCTGGATATCCCAAAGCTGAATCCTATTTCCATTGTTTGCAATGGCAAGAGTATTGCCATGAGGATTATATGCCGCTATATATGCCTTATCATTGCTATCCAAATGGAAAGAAGTGATTTTATTGCTATCTGTTATCCATATTCCAACACGATTTTTGCCATCAGCAAAAGCAATCTCTTTTCCTCCAGGATGAAATGCAATGCTGGTTATTTTGTTCGTATCGCAGGCAATGTTATGGATAGCCTTATTTTGCAATATATCCCATACAAAAATATTTTTGTTGTCTATGACAAAAGCAAGCCTTTCTCCCTGAGGGCTATAGGTTAGACAACTTACCTGCCCAGAAATCCCAGAAATAAGCAAATCCTCTTTTTCTTCCAGCATATCCCAGACATGGATGCTATTCTCTTCTATGACAAAAGCAAGCTTTTGCCCATCTGGATGCAAGGCAATAAAAGGAGATGGCTTCTCAGGAGAAAAAAACATTCTCTTGTTTTTGAAGTCCCAGAAAGCTATTGTCTTATCGAAACAAGCGCAAGCAAGAATCTTACCATCAGGACTATAGGCTATGCGATTAACGCCTCTTATGTCTATATCAAAATCGCAAGGGATGAGATCTCCATTCAAAAATTTCCAAAACTCTATTTTTTCATAAGCATTAATGCCTGCAATCCTGTTGCTATCCGATGAATAGGCAATGTATCGCAGCGATTGTGGTAGTTCATCAGAAGAATAAATACTTTCATATTGGTTTGTCTCAAAAATGGCTATAATATTATCGCTACCTAAAGATGCCAAATTTTTCCCATCAGGACTATAAGCTACACATAATATCTTTTCAGAGGTATTTTCTATTGTTTTAATGATTTTATAGTTGATAGAATCATGTATTTCAATTTTATTACCATGCGCAAGGGCAAAGAGATTTTGAATAGGATGATAGGATAGGCTTTCTATATTTGAAGAGTTTTCTGATGATTCATACTGTAAGGAATAAATCCATTTGCCATTTTCTACATCCCATATTTGAATGCTATTGTCTTGCAAAACGCAAGCCATCCTTTTCCCAGAAGGATCATAGGCTATACTTTTAACATCCTGTCCCTTATCTAAAGTATAGAGCAAGCTCCCTTTTCTTGTGTCCCATATTTTAATTTTTCCATCAGCATCAGCAGAAGCAAAATATTTACCACTAGGATGATATGCTATGCTACTGATTTCTTTTTCATGGTGTTCAAAGATAGGGCTTTGCCATAGCAGGCGATCCTTGCGGCCATCATTGAGTAGGATTTTAGTTCGTTCCCAGGAAGTTCCTTTTTCTAATAGCATAGGGTATTCTTCAAGATTTTCACCAAAACCTTCAAACCCTATGGCAACACAAGCGGCCAGCTTTGATTCAAACCAACGCCTTTGCTCTCTCAAATAGAGAGCTTCCGCCAGATAGGCCCTTCCTAATCTATTCTCCGCTTCTTTTTTCGCCTTTTTCTCTTTTGCTTCATTTTCCAAAGCTCTCTGCCGTTCTCTTACAGCCTCTTCCTTTGCCAGGATTGCTTTTTTTTCATTTCCCTCTGCTCTCTCCTTCGCCATCTGAGTATTCACGCGCTCCTGGTTTATTTCCCAGATGTATAAAAAAATTCCTGATAGAAACAAAATGATAAAGAAAGAAAACAAGCTTACCAAAGCACGATTTCGATACACAAACTTGATTGTATGGGTTAACCATGTAGGCGATTTGGCTAAAACAGGCCGATTCTGGAGAAAATTTTCCATATCTTGCGCCACTCCTAGAGCCCCTTCATACCTTTTCTTGGGATCTTTCTCAAGACATTTTAAACAAATCGCTTCTAGTTCGCAAGGAGTAGAACGATTTATCTTGCGAGGCGAAACAGGGTCTTCCTCTAACACCTGATAAAAAAGATAGCGCATATCTTCCCCTTGGAAGGGAGTAATTCTGCATATCATTTCATAAAGGGTAGCCCCCAAAGAATAAACATCGCTCCTCACATCTACCCCTTTTCCCCTGATTTGTTCGGGAGACATATACGCTGGCGTTCCCACAACCTCGCCAGTTTGAGACAAATTGCTTTCTATGGATGTTGCTATTCCGAAATCCGTAATCTTGGGTTCAAGATTGCCTTCCATCATGATATTGCCAGGCTTTATATCCCTATGTATAATCCCATTCTTGTGGGCGCAATCCAAAGCATAGGCTACTTTTTTGATAATCACAGCGATTTCACGGAAAGCAAAAGACTTTTCTCGAAGCAAAGAAGCAAGGTTTTTGCCATGAACATACTCCATAACCAGATAAGGGCATCGAGCAGAAATATTGACCTCAAAAATATTTACAATGTTCGGATGCTTTAAGCTGGCAGATGCTCTGGCTTCTTTGTAAAATCGATGGATTTGCCTCTCTTGGATTTCTTCTTTTGGCTTCATAACCTTAATTGCAACAATCCTGTCTAAAGTTGTATCGTACGCTTTATAGACAATACCTGATCCCCCTTTTCCGATTTGCTCAGAGATTTCATAATGATTCCAACGCGAAAAGGTTTCCAGAAATTCTTCTTCAGGGACAACCCCTATAATTTTATCTATAATTTTTTCTATCTCATGAGACTCCATGCATTTGTCTCTTTCTTCCTGTGGTATTGTCGCTGATTTTTCTAAAATAAAGCTTTCTGAGCTTTCAAGACTTTCCAACTGCTCTTTGCTTAGCAACCCTTGACCAACAATTTCCTCGAAGATTTCTTCTTTTGTCTTTTGAACCATAGACTTTTCTATAAGCTCTAAATCTTCAGAAGTAATCAAACTTTGATATAAAGCTTCAAATAAGATATCATGAATATCTTTAGAAATCATCATTTCACCTTTTTAAATTAGCCTCCTTCGGAGGCAATCTTTCCCGTGCGTAAGCTGTAATCTTAATCCTTATCGTAATCGTAATCGTTATCTTCATCTTAATCATTCTCTTTATCCCTATCCTCTATGATCGTTGATAAAGATAAAGATAAAGATTAAGATTAAGATAACGATTAAGATTAAGATTAAGATTAAGATAACGATTAAGATTAAGAAAAAACTATACAGCTAGCTATTTCTATATTTCGAAAGCATTAGATATTTTATTTTATAATTTTTGATTTCACCGCAGAGGCACAGAGAACGCAGAGAAGAAAAAAAAGAACTATATAATTCCTCTGTAACCTCTGCACCTCTGCGGTTCATTATTTTTTATCAATATGTTGCAATAGGTACAAAAACTTTTGAACACATACCTAAAGATTATGATTAGGATAAAGATTACGACAAAACTATAATTTCCTATACAGCAAGTTACGATTACGAATTAATTCCTAAATCTTCCTAAGCTCTTGCTAATCAACGACTGGAATTTAACATTGTCAAGTTAAATTGTCAGATTATATATATTCTCAACAGAGAAAATATCGTAAAATTTTTAGCAAAATTTTTTATAGCCAACCAAAAAAGAATCCATTTCAATACGATCTCCATGGGAAAGGCGGAAATGCCCTTTTAGATGTTCTCTGCCGTTGATTTTTAAAGGTTTTTCCAGGAAAATCTCGCATTGGTTTGAAAATTTTATTAGATTAGCATAAATATTGGTAGGATTAATGCTTGCATTTCCATGCAAATCAATGCCAAGATTTGTTTTTTGCCTCTTTAAAATTACATGATTTCCAGGAGATAAACATATAAAATGGTCGTTGTTCTGGGAACACTCTTTTAAATATGCTTCCATATCAACAACAAAATTCTCTGCTTTCTGGTATCTCTCTTGGGGATCACGAGCCAAAGCTTTCTGGCATATTGCTTGAATCTTTGTATCTAAATGCACCTGATTCCCAAAATCAAAATCGATTTTCATAGTGTCAAAAGCATTTTTCAAAACTTCCAAATCAGAGATGTTGCAAAATTTCCAATCCTTCAGGCTTTGAATAGGAAGATGGCCTGTAAGCAGATGGTATAAAACTGCACCAAGAGAATAGATGTCTGTTCTATGGTCGGCATTCTTAGGATTTTGGTATTGTTCTGGCGACATATATTGGGGTGTACCCAGAATTTGCCTTGTTTGCGTAAGAGTAAAGGTTTCTGTTCTTACAAGTTTCCGAGCCAGGCCAAAATCCAACAACTTTGTTGTACCTTTTTGCATATCTGTTAGAAGAATATTATCAGGCTTGACATCACGATGAATAACACTACCTTTGTCTAAAGTATGGGCGTGTTCTATCGCATTTGCTATATTCAAAATCAAAAAAACACTCCACAGCACAGAATGCGAAAGTCTCATAAAATCAGAAAGCGGTCTTGATCCTGGAATAAATTCCATGGTATAGTAAAGAACATCTCTCCCTTTGTGATAGTGGATTCCCGAATACAAAAACCGAATAATACCAGGATGATCCAACTGAGACAAAATCATGATTTCTCTCTTAAATCTTTCTATTTCCTCTTCCTTTGGATTGCTCCCCCTGGCTTTTATGATCTTTAAAGCAACATCCTGTTTAGAGCTTGTATCCTGGGCTAAAAACACACTGCCCATCTTTCCCCCTAGTTGCGTCTTTATAACATATTTTCCATTCTCCCATAGTGTCCCATCATCAATCACCGCTTCTTCCTGGGATCTTTTAGGCGATTCTAATATTTCTTGCACTAAAGCTCTCAGATTGCTGTTTTCCATAGTATTTTTTTCCCTTAAAAATACAAAAAATATCATTTCCTATTTTTTTTTATATTAACATTAACCTATAATAAAAATTACAGTTATATCATTTTAAAAAAATATTTTTTATTACACCAAAAAAAATTGAAATTTTTTATACGATATTTTTTCTATTTTCGCAATATATATTTTATGCAGCGAATTTTTGCAAAAAATCGCAAATTGCATTTTTAGTGGTATAACAAAAATAGAATCCATTATTTAGGCTAAAATATGGCAAAAATAGAAAAAATTCAAATAAATAGAAAAAAATATTTGCTTTTTTAAAATAGAAACCACTTTTCAACTATTGATAGCACTTGCATGGCTTTCAATATCATTTTACGGGCTGCTGGTCATATTGGAGAATCTATGTCTCATATATTAGAAAAGTTTGAAGGTTGGCAAGAATGGAAAAAAGAAAACGATCTTTGTGTCCTAAAAGAAACACAAAGTAACATTGGTGGTCTTTTTAGAACCTTTGCTATGGTTGAAAATCCAGGAGAAAAAGAGGCATATTTCAAAGTTTCCAGAGAATATCCCTTTTCCCAAAGCCAGAAAGATTTTGCCAACTATTCCCATATTCTAATATGGTTTCATCCTGGATTTTCCTTGTCCTCAACAGAATGCAACCTTTTGTTTTCTGTATATAATAATCCTCAAAGGGATCAAAAATGGTGGGGAATCACAAAAAATGCACAGCCCAATACCTGGAACTTGTGGACTATTCCTTTTCCTGTGGTAGATAAGAATCTTGGGATCAGCCTGGAAGGCAAGATACCGCCAGGAAAAACAATATTGTGGGGGGGAATCTTCCTAGAAGAAAGCAGTCTGATTCTTAAAATACAGAGCTGCCTTATGGAAAGCTTCAAGCCTTCTATTCTGGAATTTGCGCGGAATTTGCGCGAAAATTCCCCAAAAACCAGAAAAAAAATCCTTTTACTTTTAAACCCATCTGTCTTGGGCTTTATCCTCCCCAAAAAATAGGCTTTGCTGAAATTCCCTGCTTTCAGGAAAACGAGCAGGGAAAGGTTTGTATCAATAGCAAAATCAACCTTGCTGAATTTTCCATAGAAAGTATATGGCAAGTTTCCCTTAGCCTGGAATCTTTTGAAGAAAGATACTTTTGGATGGAAAGCTTTTTTTCCCTAAGCCATAAAATATTCTACTCTTTTTACGAGCCTTTTAGCATATCCTATCTACCTGGTTCTATAGAAGACATAGCGCAGCGCACAGAACCACCTTCCCATTTTTCCATTAAAGTTTGTTCCAGTATTCGAAAAACAGAAATGTAGCAAAGTTTTTCATGTTACTTTTTAACGAAAGGCCATATATGACTAAAAAACGTATCTGGTTCATTGTAACCACCCTCATTTCGTGCTTTATGGGCGGACTCTATATGGACATTTTTGAGCCAATAACAGCATCAGCAGGCGATTGGTATAAAAAATTCCAGCAAAATCGTTCTAACAGCAACAAAATTGCAGATGCCAAAACCCAGATATCATCCATAGCAAATCAGATAAAGCTTTTTCCAAAATATATTGAATCTGCGGAAAAAGAGCTTTTGAATAAACGAGACGAATGGAAAAATCTTACAGAAAAGCATACAAAATCCAATACTTTGATGCTCCAATTTATGAGAGCCTTAACAAGCTTAAAGACAGACACAGAAGAGTTTGTTTTTGCTAATGGGCGATATAACAAAAGAACAGGGGATCTCCAGGCAAAGCTCATGATTAAAGAATTGGTTCACGTAAAAAATCGCATCAAAAAGCTAGAGGCAGAAACATCCGAAATCGAAAGAGCCATTGCCCAGATGCGCACCCAGGAAGGAACAATGGAATATAAGCTAAAAGAGGCAGAAGAAGACTTGCGCAGGTTGATAGAAATGATTGAAAGCGGTTCTCCTGACTTTGCGAAGATGATTTTGAAAGCAATAGAATCCTTAGAAAAACAAATTGATGCTCTCACCAACAGCATTACAGCCAAAGTACCCCATCCTAAGGTAGAAAAAGAAGAAAAGAAAATATCCGAAAGCACCAGCGTTTATAAAACTCTTGACGAGATGATTGAAGAAACTTCTAAAAAGGCAGAAGAAAAACCTAAGGTAGAGCCATCTCCAGAAGAGCTTCTGTATCAAGAATATCTTAAACTCGCTAAAGAAGAATAATACTATTTTGGATAGACAAATATGGCCAAAAAGACTTTCTTTCCCCAAACACGCTGCCAGAGCGATTTCCCTTTGCTGACGGAAAAGGAAATTTTCCATCGAAAAAGCTTTTCCAGGCAATACGCACTGTATGCTCAAAGCAAGAATACAGAATTTCATGATTGCGTTTTTGAATTCTGTGAATTTTCTTTTAGCCTATGGGAAAATGTTCTTTTCCACAATTGCCTTTTCCTCCACTGCTCTCTGGAAGGTGCTAAATTTTTGCATGGCAAGTGGGAAAATTGCAAAATCCAAAGCTGCGATATCCTCAAAACCCAATGGGAAAGATGCCATTTTCAGAATTGCATTTTGAAAAAAAGCAACATGCCAGGCTCTTGGTTCAGCCATACTTCTTTTATTTCCAGCCATTGGAAAGAAATAGACTTAGAGCAATCGCACTTTGGCTATCTTACTCTGGAAAATACCAAAGTTGCTCATAGCAATCTGAAAAATACCCAATGGGAAGCCTGTCATTTTAAAAAAGTCTTTTGGAAAAATCTCCAGATGGGCTATTGCTCTTTTTCCAATACCTTCTTTGACCATATTTGCATCCATTCCAGCGATCTTTTTTATGCTCGGTTCTATGAATGCAAAGCAGAAAGCCTTTGTACCAGCAAAGTAGACACAACCAACTGGCAGAATCTGTCCTATAGCTTTCCTTCCTGCCAGCCCTTGTCTATTTTCAGTCGTCTTCTTGGGGTACTTCCGTTTTTTTTCTCCCCATCCTCCGAACAAGAAGAAAAGCCTTTTTTGCTCTACCCCTTTCTTGGGAAAGCACTGTTTTGCTTTCTAGCAGGAAACTTCGTAATTCGAATTTGCAAAATTTTGGGAATATAACAAT
>JABWCH010000283.1 GCA_013359215.1 Candidatus Brocadiia bacterium
GAAAATACCTTTGAAATTTTGCATAGTATAGCATATAAAATGCCTAAAATGCCTTCAGATTTATTGCCTTCTATTCCTAAAGCATTAGAAGCAATCATTCTGAAAAGTATAGAGAAAAATAGGAGGAAAAGATACCCAACAGCTCAAGCCATGGCAAAAGACATAGAAAAATATTTATCAGGGCAACATACCAATTTAGGATACTGGAAAATAAAGCTACGGTGGAAGATACAGGCATATCGAAAGCCTTTAGTGAAAAGTTTTGCATTCATAATGCTATTTTGCCTTCTCTTATATTCTTTTTTGTATTACTCTTATGCCAAAACGCAAGATTCTTTCCAAGAAAAAGATATAACAAAATTCTTAAAAAATTACGATTTTGAAAAAATTACAGAAGAATTAAAGAAAGATCCATCCCCATCAAACTATATAAAGTGTATAGATCTTGCCTTCCAGGAATCGCTATATATGGAATCTTTGCATCTATGCGAAGAAGCTTTCCAGGCATTTCACGATTCAGTCTTCAAAGAAAAAAAAGCAGAGCTTTTGTTTCTTCTTCATCGGTATCAAGAAGCATACAAGTGCTATGAAGAATTACAAAGGGAATATCCTGAAAAAAGCTGGAATATTGCCTTTACTCAATGTGCTTTTGCATTAGGGGAATACGCAAAAGCTATTGAAGTGCTTCCCAAAGAAGACAGCAAAATGAAATCCGAATTTCAGGCAAGGTATTTTTTTTATCGAGGTGTCTGCAATTTCATGTATTTTGTCCGATCTATTCCATACAATGAATTTCTCGGAAGCATACAAACAGGAAAATGGAAAGAATATCCAGGAAGCTTTGTGGTACAAAAGGCAATAGAAGATTTAGAAACCGCCCAAAAAAAAGTTTTGCTTTTAAAATCTTTTCATGATTTAAAACCAGCTATCGATGTATATCTGTCTTATTTGTATGTAATGCAAAATAAAAAAGTCCAATCTTTCCAAACCAAAAATCAGGAAGACATTGCATTCTATAATACAGCGTCTATTCGCGAAGAGCTTTCTGGCATTTTTGCCTTTATCAACAAAGACTACAAAAAATCACTACAGCATTTTGAAAAGTGCATTTCCTGGAATCCTGGTTCTGTCTCTTACCCTTATTTTTGCCTTCAGAGCATCTACTTGATAAACCAAAACAACACAGAAGAATCTAAGCAAGAGACCCAGCAAAATTGGGAAAAAATTCTGGACTATTCCATGCTATGTTTTGAACTTGCGCCTCTTAACCTCGCTTTTTTAGAAATCCTGATCTCCGATATATTAGAAAACCAAACGCCCGACAATTTTATGTATTCTATGCCATTTTTATTCAACAATTTAGGAAAAATTTCAGACAAAATACATTTTTCTTTATGGGATCAAGATTTTAAAAAAATGGCAAAAGACTATACACTTCATTATGATTCTGCTCCTGGAAAGATCAAAAATCTAAAAAAAATATTAGAAAAAAGCCTTTATACATCTTCTCCTCAGGCTTTAAAAATGGCAAAAATAATCCTGAGCCAGCATTACAATGAAAAAGAAATCATTTTTAAAGAAATTCAGCTTTTAAAACAAAAAAATGCCCAAAAAACCTTGGATGCACAAATAGACAAGAATATTCTGGAGATTCAGGAAGAAATAGAGCAAAAAGAAAAATCAGAAAAACAAAAAAATTTAAAAAAGAAAATAGCTCATCTTATTGTGGGGATGCAATCGCAAGAAATTCTGGAAGTCATACAAGACAAACCATTTTTTATGGAAATGCTAGAAAAAGAAAAAGACACTTTGCTACTGTATTGGATTGTCCAGGTTTTTAAAAAACTAAAGACAAGAGAATCGTATTCATTTTTACAAAATGCTTTCCATTGCCTTGATTTCAAAATAAAAATGCTGTGCAAAATTGCATTGCATAACTCTAGCTTTGACATTAAGATAGATTTCGAGAATAAAGAATTTCAGCAAAGCTTTGTTTCCTGTGATGAAAAACTGATGAGCCTTGTATTCCATCATTTAGGTAGAGAAATACCTTGTGAAATTAGCTTTAAAATGCTACAGGAAAGCCCGAAAGAAAAGGTGAAAATCAGCGCGTCCAAAGCCATACTCTGTAATCCTAGATCCAATGCAGAACAAAAAGCAAAAGCCTTATCTGTTTTTTTTATGGGAATGCAAAGCTTAGAAAAAGAAATCGTTAACTATTGCCAATGGAATTTTTGGTATCAAGACATCCCGACTTTTGCGAATCCAAAAGACTGGGAAATCCCTTTAGGACTGCTAAAGCATAAAGATAAAGAAATAAAAAAGATAGCTGCTATGTCGATGAATAGATTTTTAGAAAAAAAGCCTTCGGCTGAAGCTACGAATCGGATCAGAATGGTTTTGTTGGATGCAATAAAATCAGAACCAGAAGAATTAGTGCGCTTTTCGATTTTGGTCGGTTTGGTAGAGCTAAAAGAAAAAGAGGCAATCCTCTCTCAATTTTTCAATTCCAAGGAATCTTTAAAAAATCGTCTGTTCCCTACTATCAAGTTTATCCAAAACTTTTTAGCCAGCAGACCAGAGTACAACATGAGCATAGAAAATCCCTTTTTGGCTTTTGACCCTTTTGAAAAGCAAGAAACCAACCCATATCTCCAATGTTTTTATTTGATGCTGCTAGGCAAAATTATTTTCCCCTATTTTAATATTTTAGATGGTATGCCTCTCAACCAAGAACGATTTATACAAAATCCTCTAAAAAAGGGGTTTGCGTCCGAAAGTTTTTTTGTGAGAAGAACAGCAGCATATATAGCAAGCGATAAGATCGATAATGACTGCTCTATCCGCTCTATTTTAAAAGAGCAGTATTACAAAGAAACCAACTCCAGAGTAAAAAAAGCCATTATTAGCACTCTTGTAAGCTATATGGATCAAGATAGTTGGAATCCTATAAGGCAAAAAAGCAAAAAAGCCCTTTTTGGCTGGATACAAACTTTGGAAAAGCAGGATAAAGTCGCTTCTGCCCACGGCTATTACCACCTTTTCCCTAAAAGGTACAGATATGATCTTGATACAAGATATATAAAATCAGCAAGCCAATGGGACAGAGATCAATACTATATAAAGCATTTGCAAAGCATATTCAACAGCTTCTGCGCAGACTATGGCGTTGATACAAAAATAAAAGAAGAAAATATTTTCGAAAGCTTGCAAAAAGAGCAATACCCGAATGTATATACTTTTTTCCAATTTTACCAAAATAAAAATATGCCAAAAGAAGAATTCCGAAAAGCATTAATCCTCCAAAGAATGGTCAGTGCCATCAACTCTTTGGCTCGTTGTACAGTACTAGATATGGAGAATTCCAGGTATCCTTTTGAGCTGTCTTTTTTTATGGAATTGCTTGGAGAGCAAAAAAACGCTATGGTCGGTATTGACGAAGCTATAAGGCGAGAGCCTGAACGAAAGATGTATGTTTTATGGAAAGCGATTTTAGAATACAATGCAGGCAACTCAGACTTAGCCCTATCCATGATCCATAGTTTAATTCATAAAAACTATAGAAGTGAATTGCTTTGGGAAACCAAGGGAAAAATCCATGTTGCAAGAAAAGAATGGCAAGAGGCAGAAGGCTGTTTTCAGGAACTGCATGCCATGTATCAAGAGCATCCTGACCCCCTTCTCTGGATAGCACAGATAAAGATTCTTCAAGGAGAGCAAAATTTTTCTAACATAAAAACACAATATATAGAGAAAGCACTCAATCTTTTAAAAGAGGAAGAAAAATGGCTAGAGCAAAGAATGATTGCTGATACAAGAGGAAAATTCCTCTTCCGATCCCATTTTAAAAAGCTTGAAGGAAACTACCATTTTACTCTTGCTGTTTGGGCAATGGCACAAAAACAAAAAGAAAATGCCATCCAGTCTTTAGAAAAAGCAGACCATGCATTCCGTTGGGGCTTTACCAACTATTGCTCATTGCCTGTAAATAAAAAGAATTTAAGCCAATTCCCTGGCTGGCAAGAAATTGAAAAATACCCTTTTACCAAAAATCTCCCTGGAGAAATCCAGGGGCTTTCTACTATAGAAAATCCATAAAAATATGTATGCAACGCAAGTGAGAAATGCTGTATTTTATTATTATTTTTTTGTTAGATTTTTTCAATGTAAAAAACTAAAATCTAGGTGGTGTGATAGTTGAAAATATAGCTACTGCTTTTCAAGGGGGAAATTATGCAATTCTAGTCGCTTATTTTTTTTAGGAGAAAGACATGATGAAATATTTATTTTTATTTGTGTTATCAACCTCTCTTTTAGCTGCACCAACAGATGGATTGGTTGCCTATTTAAATTTTGATGGTAGTGCATTGGATAGTAGCATCTATGGAAATCATGGTACAGCATTGGGTGAGATCAACTATACCCAAGGCATTATTGGACAAAGTGCTTATTTTGATGGAATAGACGATAGAATTATTATTGGCAACAATGGATATAACTTAGCTCAAGGTGCTATTGGTGCATGGGTTAAATGTGATTCTGATCTTGTTAATGGAGCTGTTTTTTCTCAATATTCCAACGATTTGAACAGACTTAAATTGTTTGCTGGCAATGAAGCAAGAGGCTTTAGCGGCTACGGTACTACTTATTTTAATCTTAGCTATTCTACTGCAGAAAATAAGCAGCAATTCCACTATTTATTGATAAATTACAATTTTATTACACAACAGCATACTTTTTTTATAGATGGAGCTGCTGTTGCGACTGTAACGAATAGCAATGCTCCTCAGCCAGGCGCAGTAGGCCAATTGACAATAGGTGCTGATAAAGATTTTGACAATGTTGGTCCATATTATTTACAAAGTTTTTTTAAGGGAACGATTGATGAATTGAGGATTTATAACAGAAACCTTACTATGCAAGAAGTTGCTGAACTTGCTAGTGTACCAGAAGCAAATACTTTCATTCTTATTTTGTTTTCTGTATTTACAGTTCTCATTTCTAGGCGAATCTTTATGAAACATTTAATATCTTTATTTTTTCTTTTAATGATTTTGATGACGAATGCTGATGCAGCATTGGTGGCTAGCTGGAATTTTGAAGAAGGTAGTGGGACAATCGTTGATAAATCAGGCTATGGCAACAATCTTACTTTTGCTTCTAGTCCATACGACCCTTCTTATTCAGCCAATACACCACTCACAGGCGGAAATTATTCCATGTATTTTGATGGAGATGATTATGCTTCCAGAACAGTAACGAGTTCTTTAATGCCAACAACAGAATATACTCTTTCTACATGGGTAAGAATGGATGCACTGCCTTCTTCATACTATACGCTTTTAGGTTCTGTAATTTCCAATACAGCTTCTGGTTACCAAATTGTCATATCAGGCTCATGGATATGTATGTTTCATCGCGGCCCTTCAGGACAGGATAATGCGCTTACAGTAGCAACAACATTAGAGGCAGGAAAATGGTATCATATTGCTGGAACCTATAAGGCAGAAGGAGCAGGCGCACGATATAACATATATCTAAATGGAAATAAAATAGGAACTGGCACTACTGCTAACCCTATTAGCTATTCTGCATTGACAGGGAGCAGCCTTTTTTATTTAGGAAGACATGGCAACGGTGCTCCTCTGAAAGGCAATATGGATAGTGTTCAGATATATAACAATGCTTTAACAGATGCAGAGGTTACATCCATAGCTTCCGTACCAGAGCCATACTCTTTTTTTCTGATGATTATAGGATGGCTTATTTTTTTCAAGCGTTTAAAACTGACTTTCTAAACATGTTAAGAAACGAGAATTAAATAAGTTCCCCATTTACTTCCGCAGACTCAAGCAGATGCTATTAGCATAGCACTGCTTAGCCTGTACAGGCTAAGCAGTGCTATGGTCAGAACAAGCTTCAGAGAAGAGTCCTTGCATCATCCAGAAACTACATTCCTATCAACCAGCTATTTCAATCCAGAGAAAAAACTTTTTTTGATGTGCGTAGAAAATAATTGTGCTCCTCTTACGTTGAGATGATCTCCATCGCCATAGTGATCATCGGGAAAGAAAAAATCGGAAAAATCATGAAAAAAAACATTTTCATACTTGTTTTCCATAGCTTTTCCTATTTCCTGATGTTTTTTTATCATGATGGGAGGTATCCGTTTTTTATGGCTAAGATGTACGGGAGATGTCAGTAAGAAAACAGGAATTTTTTTCTCCTGGCATAGTTTGAGTATTTTTTCCAAATATTCTTGCATCCTCTCTGAGATACTTTCCTGCCCGAAATACAGAGCTATTTTCTCTTCTATTTGCTTTTGTTGCAAATTGCTCTTTTGGCTGCTATAGAATCCTCCTACAAAGGGATATTCATAAAAAATATTTTGTTTAAAAAGAGAATGGAATATCAAAGCTGTTTCAGTTTTATACTCGATTGGCAATCCATAGGAGTATTTTAAGAAATATAAAACATCCCATAAACGATTATTTTCTATCTCAGGTAAAACTTTATAAGCAGCATCATCTATCAACATAAAATAGCGCTCATGAGACATATTATTTTTTTTAAGAGCATACATGGATAAACTATGGTGTTCATATCCAATTATAATGTTTTGTATCTGAGGATTCACTTGCAATAACATTGCCAATTTCAAATATGTAAAAAGATAATTTTCACCGCTAAGGCTCATGTTGATCGAGTTTTTCAGATACTCTGGGTTTAGCGAACATTGGATATGAGAATCTCCTAGAATCAGGGTCTTACATTCTTTGACCTGGAAATTGGAGACATCGTAGAGAGGGTTTAGAACGAGTTGCTTATTGAGAAAACAGACGACAATTATAAACAAGAAAAGACCTGCTATAAAGCGGAAAAAGTTGCGAATCATTTTTCCCTCGCTGAAATTTTTTAGTTATAGACTACCATAGGAGATAGCAAAAGACAATGTGTTTTGTAAGGTTTTACCACTAATTTTGGGTTTAGGTCATGCGTGTTAACTTTTCGATGCAAATCTTTACCTCCTGCTATCCTTGTTCTGCAAGCATCCAGGATCAATATTTTTATCCTGCTCAAAGACATCTGGCTGAGGACATCTCCTATGTCCATGGCTGTCTGGTATATTTTATCCTGGGGTTGGATTACCACATCCACAGGATACAGATAGTTCTTACCTGCTCAGGCTTTCCTGACTTTGTATGGTTACGGACAAAAGAATCATCCAGAACAAAAGTACGAAGAGTTTCATTGGCTTCCTTTCTTTATTTTAAAT
>JABWCH010000284.1 GCA_013359215.1 Candidatus Brocadiia bacterium
TGGATACAGGATTAGCGTAGAGCTACAAACTGGAAGTTCGTTTACAGGTACTACTTGTATCCTTGTGTCGCGTCCCTACTCGACTAGCAAGTAGGGTAATATCTATTTCTTAGTTCAGAAGATTTGATAGAAGTAAGATGGCGTGAACTCATTCCGATGCTTTCAGCAAAATCTTTTTGTGAAATGCCTTTATCTTTTAGCTCTTTGAGAAGAATTTCGAGAGTCTTTGCTGTTAGAAATGAATGAATATCTTCGAGTCCCTTGATTTTTTGTAATTTTGGCTCTTCCACAAATTGAAAACTATCGAGATTATTTAGAAATGTTAGCGCGAGGGCATGGCAATGGTGGCAATAACCATGTTTTCCGATATAGCAACTACATGCAGATTTAACGATTTTGTTATGAATTTCGATAGATACACGATATACTCCATAATTACCATCTACTCTAGCCACAATCTTATCAGGATAAAGTGCGCGATCAAAGAATTGTCCGACATAGCTTTGCGCTTTAGCACTCGGTGTGTGATTCCAGTTTTTTTTGATGGTTTTCTGGAGAGATTCTATGTCAGGTTTTTCCATTATATTTTGATTCTCCTTCACAACGATTACGGCTGCATCAGGAGGTAAACTTTTACCATAGCCTGCCAATATTTTGGGAAGGCGATCCAGCAATACCCGTTTTTGTGGATCAGTCTTACCTCGAAGATCTTTGGGTAGCCTTCCAATTCCTTTGTAAGAGATTATTTTGTATGTGTGTTTGCTCACTTCCAAAATTTTCGGGATTAACACATCCAGGGCGATCTTTCCAGAATCATCCTCAACCAGTATTTCAAAGTGCATTGTCTACCTCGCATCCAAATAATCACTGTACCAGAGGCTTCCTAATGGCAATCCTTCTTCCACCATTGCTTTTACTACGGGATCGGCACTGACTCTTTTAATGCTGGCAAATCCATCTTGTTTTTTTTCTAATACCCAGACCTCTTCTGTCGCAAGGGCATCTACGAAATAAGGCTGATGGGTGGTAACGAAAATTTGCGGCGCATTGCCTTTGCCAGTAGCATGCTTGCGGAATTCAGCGGCTAGCGTTTCTAATAACTTGTGATACAGACCATTTTCCGGTTCTTCTATGCAGATGAAGGGCGCCGGTGCCGGGTCTTCTAAAAGGAGCATGTATGCAAAGAGTTTGAGTGTACCATCAGACATCTGTTGGGCATAAAAGGGGTCTTGGAAGCCGCGGTCGTTGAAACGCAACAGTAACCTTCCATCATCTGTACGTTTGGTTTCAATTTTATAGATACCTGGGATTTTTCGTGCTATCTCACACAGAATATGCTCAAATTGCTCCTTATGCTCTCGTTCCATGTATTGTACCACATTGCCCAAATTATCTCCATGTATGTTAAGATGCTTTTGCGGACCAGCGATAGGCAAAGTACGAGCGGCGTCCGGATGAAAATAGCAGAGATACCACTTTTCTATAAAATCGCGAAATTGGGCAATTCGGGGATGTTCCTGGAGGCTGCCCAAGGTAGCGATCGCCAGTTTGCGACGATCTGTAAGTTGCACGGAAACGCGATTACTGTTTTCTCCTTCGAAACTCTCTTCTCCAGACCAGGCATATCCGTTGCCATCTTCTAACTTAAGAAACAGATAGGGCTGCCCTTTGGAAGTATTCTGTTTCTTGCGCCATTGTCGCAGTTTCTCTTCCATAACATATGGCCGTGCTTCTGAGTCTAAGCCAATGGCTAGCTCATAAGTAATCGGTCGCTCTTTACTACTTTCTCGGTAATATATTTCAAAGCGAATCGTCTCATGAGATCCGGCCGACAACAAACGCCGGAATCCTCCGCGCTGTTTCAGGTCGCACGCTTCTTCTACTCCTACTGCCAGACAATCAGAGAGAAAGCCAAACGCATCAAAAAGCGTGCTTTTGCCAACGCCATTTTTCCCAATAACTACGGTGAGTGGCGTTAACGGCTTTGACTCTCTTTGATTCCATAATTTCCCGATGGTAATATCTTGAAGTACTTTATAGTTTTGTATGCGAAAGCCTTCTATGATAGGCATATTCTTCCTCTTATTCTTATCTTGGTTTTAGTGCTGTTCTAGAAAATACTTCTAACCAGCACCTTCCGATACATCTCCTTTATATCATCTGGAGCTTCGGTAAGGATTAAAAGCCCGTAATTCCCTTCCTCTTGTTTGATATGCAACCTGGATAAAGTTGAAGGCTTCTTCTTGAAAGAGCCTATTCACAACCGCTGCCTACTTACTGGAGTGCTTCGATGCGTTTTAGCCAGCCATCAAACAACGGGCATTCTTGGCGAATCACGCTCAGCCCTATTTGGAGGGCTGCCAGCGAACCATGCACAGGTTTATCGTACTCAGAGAAAAGGGCTTTGATGCGTTTGCTTGGGGCGGTATCGCTGCTGTCGTTAATCTCTTCTGGTGACTTGAATTTATTACGAATTTCTTGAAAAGCGTTTATCAATCTTTTTTGGTTTATTCCTTGAGCAAATGCTATGGGATCACTGAACAAAAGCCCTTCAAATTCATACATCTGGACATAGGGAATGAAACGGTGTAATGGGGTTTCTCCAAGCTTTATCCTGAGTACATTGGAAAATGCATTCAACACGCACGCAGATTTTTCGGTACTGCTTGCTTTTTCGATAGCTTCGACTTTGCCAGGGAAGTCTGGTGCCAATCCGTAAAAGTCAAAAAAAGTGGTACAATAAGCATTTTGATCGGACAACAGCCGGCCTCGTAGATCGGTCAATAGCCGCTCCAATTTGAGATTGCAGCCTTTGTGGCCAGGCTTGCCAACAAGCGAGGGGTATAAGTAAATCCCTTTGGGATTAAAGAAATCGGACAGTACCTCGTTGACGAATATTTCCTCGGTCAGTCCTTCGCAAATCACATGTACTCGCATCATTTTCGTGGCCTCCCGCCCAAAATATTCTTTTCCCAAAGTTCGCCAACTGAGTACTCTTCAAGCCAGATCGCAAAATCTTTTTCTGCAAGTCGCTTAAAGACAGTGGCACCTTGCTCTCGCTCAACAACAACCAGATCATCAATGGAAAACTCGTTAACCAGAGGCACCGATTGAGTGGAAACAATGATTTGCATTCGCTCAGACGAAGAACGCAGTAGCGACCCCAGCAGTGTGATAGCGTAAGGATGCAGACCAAGCTCCGGTTCGTCAATAATTATAGTGGACGGTGGTAAAGGTTGCAGTAACGCAGTTGCCAGACAAATGAACCGAATGGAGCCATCAGACAGTTGGCTTGGCCATAATATATAATCGCTATCCTTTTGCCGCCAAAGCAGCCTTATTTGTTGTTCTTCCGTAGGCAATTTTTGTGGCTTGAGGACAAAATCATCAAAAAATGGAATTGCCAGCCGGATCGTTTTACGGATTTGCTGGTAATTATCTGGGTGTTCAGTGGCCATCCTGTACAAAAAGGCTGCCAGATTCGAAGCATCTGGACGCAAATATTCATTATCATGAAGTGAACCTAATCTTTTAACCCCGGAAGTGTCGCTGGTATCATGAAAATGGAACACTTTCCAGTGTGAGATTAAATTGTAACAATAAGCTGCAATCTCACTTGACTTGCCACTCTCGGCTTCTTTTTTGAGCCGGGATTCTTTATGGCCTGTGCCAATCTCTTGCCACATAGACCTGTCAAAATAGATTGCTTCTTTGGAGAAAGTGAATCCGCCTTCGGGCGTGGGTTCCAATACAATATCGTAGCCATTAGCCCCGAATCGGATACTGGATTCGATCCGGGCAGTTTCTTTCACCCCGAAAGTTAAAATACGATCAGCACCTCCTTGCTTGGATGTCCATACCTGCAATCGCTGTTCTACCAGCTCGTGCAACATACGAAAATAAGCTACAAAGTTGCTTTTACCGGAGCCGTTGGCACCAATCAATACGTTCAAATCACTCAAAAGGAACGAGCCCATCTTCTGAATCGATTTGAAGCCCTTAATAGACAAAGTTTGGATTATCCCCATAGTGACTCCCTTACCAATCCTTCCCTTTACGCTTCTCCAGCCAAGCTAAACATGCTGCGATATTCTCACTTTGGTTTGGCTTAATTTTATATGCATCCCATTTGCCCTTGATCATGGCATATAAACAAGTTCCGCCGAAAGTTGCACCATACATGTCCATCGCTGCAAAATCAACTAAAATTTTTGTGTGATCCTCACTGACCTCAACTATTCGAGGTTTACGATGGTAGACATACCAATCACTTGGTTCAGCAATTACATCTATCGGAACGTTGAAAAAATGAAACAGGGCTTCCTGAGCCGTACACACTTTCCCAGTTTTCGCATAAACAAATTGAAAGTTCTTTTGCATTTCTACGTTAAGACGTTTTACTCCCCTTCTTTTGCGCAGGCTCTTATCTAAAGCTCCAAGTCCATGAAATGTTCCCTTTGTGTCGTTTGCAATAATTTCTATAATTTCTTCAGCCGTTCCTCTCTTTATTTCATACCAGTTGTTTTGACTTTTCTCTACTTCAAGTAACAAGACATTTTGGGGTTCGGCAAGAGGCGTAATTCTTCCTATAATTTTTATGTCCGATTCTTCCTCGCTGGATTAAGGCCACAATCGCTCAATGTAAAAGCGGCCACGAAGACATCTCGCTCGAATGTTGAGCGCAGATAAAACTGGGGACGAATCAATCCCTGCTTTCAATATTCCTAAAATTTGATCTTTTTGTTCCTTGGAAAGACTCTGCACCTTTGGTCTTGGCTCTCTCTCCGGCCAATCTCGTCTCCATCTCATATTTTCTCCAATTTAAAACAGCAAAAAAGAGATAGTGCGAATTAACTATAAGATCGCTATTCTTGGCAATTGATCCCATATTTTCCCTTCTAAAACCCTCCCTGCCTTCTTTTTGTTAGTTCCTCCCCACTGTTTGAAGAAGAAAGGAATATTAGCGGTTTGGCATTGCGACATAATATCGAGTACCCATTCTTTTTTTATAGGTCTTGACTTGGGGCCTGATTCCCCTCCGACTATTATCCAATCTATACCGTGGAGATTAAGGTCTGGCAGTGGGCCAAGAAGAGGTTCCAATGATAAAAATTTAATTTCTGCTTGTGTTTTCTGTAAATGTTCAATTCTTTTTATCCATCCTTGGTTTTCCACACTTACTCCCATCCACACATTCGAAGGCCAGTTAATTTTATGATCTAACTGCAACAATCTGTCGGAGCGTTTTGTTAATATTTGGAATATATGCCAATTTGCTTGCTTCATCACTTCAAAGATTTTTTGGATAAAATCAAAGGGAACATTTTTGTGAAATATATCACTCATAGAATTTACAAAGATTATTTGGGGTGTTTTCCAAGAGAGGGGCTTTATAATTTCATGCTCATGACAACAGACTTGAAATCCATTTTTGTAATTAGCTACCCCCATAGCTTTTAGTCGAATAGCCATACGTTCTGCATAGCAATTTTGGCAACCAGGGCTTATTTTTGTACATCCGGTAATAGGGTTCCATGTAGACTCTGTCCATTCAATTTTAGTTTTTTTCATTAGATATGCTCCAAAATATGATTTGCTATTCTCAGTGCAATAGGAGCTCCTGTAGGACTTGATGCTGCAAATATCAATAGATAAAGAGGATTCTTTGATGAATTATATAATTCTTTTGCTTTGTTTGATACTCCAGCAAATATAGTTTCTAATCTTTTTATAGAATATTCTTTTATTGTAGTAAAGTTCGCTATTTTTAGCGAAACTTTCTTCGTCTTCTTCCCAAAAGCATCCCTGTTTTTCACGATTTTCCACTTGATAAAAAGCATTATACCAATCAGTCGTCCCAAACATTCTGTTCAAAGTTTCTCGGCATTTTTCTATGATTTTTCCGTCTCGCTTTAGCAAACGATTTACAGCAACTCCGAGAGGAAAAAGCCACCATACATCAATTGCTTGAGTTTTTGCAATAGTTTCTATAGTTTCCCAATTAACCTGCATACCGTAAGGATCTAAAAAAATTATTGCTCTACAATTTTTCCAGTCTCTTCTACAAAATTCTTGTAGATATTCATTTGCTTCACTATTTTCTATGATAATCTCATTTGCCAAGTTTGGGAATTCCAGCTTAAGGAGTTGGAGCTTTTGAAAATTTTCAGGATTGTTTTCTATAAAAAAATACTTCTGAAAAGCCGGATTTGTTTGTAAGGCAATCTTGGCTGATCCATCAATGAACTGTTTGCCTTCTCCCTCTGATAATTCAGGAAATAAAAGTCCGCAATGCTCACATTGTTTGGCTTTTACATATCCAGTTCCAGCGAATGCATCAACATAATACAATTTGAATTTTTTATTTAGAGCAGTTGTATAAGCTTTTAGATATTGTCGTAAACATTCTAGCTTTATACGAGTCCAATCTCCACCAAAATTTTCTATTTTATTTCCCATGATACCCTTCCTTGCAACTTTAATAAAGATCACAGATTGAGATTCAAATACACATCATCCAGATCGTCCTGAGTAATGCCGATATAAGATAGCGTTACCTTGGGACACGAATGATTGAAAAGCTTTTGGATGATGGTAATGTCTTTCCCTGCTTGGTAAGCGTGGTAGCCAAAGGTTTTTCGTAGGGTATGGGTACCAATCTTTTCCTTGATTCCTACGGATCTTGCCGCTTCGTTGATGATTCTGTATGCTCGCTGTCTTTTGAGAAAGTCCTTCCCTTTCCTGGAAATGAATAATGGCTCCTCTGATTCATATTTTCGAGAACCCAAGTATTCCTCGATTGCCTTTCGTGACGTATCGCTAACTGGAAAATTTTTCCCTTTGCCAGTTTTCTTCTCTCTGGTCATAATTCGATTTTGTACTTTGCCTTTGTCATCAACCACGTCGGATATTCGTAACTTCAATAAATCACTGATTCTCAAACCAGAATTGATTCCCAGCACAAATAGACAGTAGTCGCGTAGATTACTTCCCCTGAGAATTTTTTTGATGGCATCGATTTTTTTCTTGTCTCGGATCGGTTGAACGAATTCCAAAATTCGAACCTCCACAAAATTTTTCTGAAAGCTACATAAGGTTCAAATATTTTATATTGAATGCCTTTAAATGTAAAGATAAAAAAAATTTATAAACAATTATTTTACATAATATATTTTAAAGTAAAGATCCCCGTCCAGAGGACGGGGCTTTGCTTTGCCCCCTGGAAGGGGGCTGAAACGCTGACCTCTAGAAGAGGTCAGCGGAGTTGTCCCAAAGG
>JABWCH010000285.1 GCA_013359215.1 Candidatus Brocadiia bacterium
GGATACAGGATTAGCGTAGAGCTACAAACTGGAAGTTCGTTTACAGGTACTACTTGTATCCTTGTGTCGCGTCCCTACTCGACTAGCAAGTAGGGTATTATAATATCTTTTTTATTCCTTGTTTTCTAAAAAGAAATTTTATTGCGAGTGAAAAGATTTTTTGTTTTAATATCGCTTTCTTATACTTACAGCAGCGATTTCATAAAGTAAAAATATTTTTATAATCTTTTGAGGATTTTATGCTTATACTGAATTGGCAAGAACTTGTTCCAGAAGCTATTTGGAAGGCATACCAGCCATTGACGAACTATCCATGGCCTGATTCCATTATTGCAGCAAGCATTCCTATTCATTCGCCTCATACCCTTTTTCATGCGCTAGAGGAACAATTGGAAATTCTGGAAATTCTTCAGGGACGAATATTGCTTCCTAACCAAACAGATGTAGAAGAGGTATCTTTACCCTTGGAAAGCTTTGCTATTGTATGGCATAATCATCAAGTGTCCAGTACATACCAAGGGCAGCCAAAAGATCTTGGTTTATGGTTGCAAAAATATGGTACGTGGTCTAGCAGCCATAAGCTTATCGTCCTGAGCCAGCGTGAATTTTCTTTCCCTTTTGTGTATAAAAAAAACTATCAGGGAAATATAGGCACTGTTTCTTTAGAAATCAAGCTGAAAATCGACAAAAACAATCTTGTGTCTTTTGTTGATACCTGGCTAAAAAGCAAATCCGCTTTGCATATTCACGAAATTTTTTTAACTTTTGAAGCGATTTTAGAAGAAATCAATTTTCTGGGTGCTTTTTCTTATAATGCAGAAAAAATTTTTTCAGAAGAGTCGTATCGCCAGCAAATTATTGCATCGGAAGAGCGGCTTTTGTTACAGAGTTTTCAGAGCAAAGGTCTTCTCCTGGAAATAAGACCTTGGGAATGGCAGTGGAAAAAAGCAAGGCAAAGCCAGGAAATCCCTGTTGTATCTCCAGGAACATATAACAAAGAAACAGTAACTCAAAAAATAGAACGGCAACGCATAGAAAAACTCATTGAAGATGTAGAATTTGTTTCCAAGAGCCAAAAAGAAAAAAAAACATCCTCTTTTTGTGAAAATAAAAGAGCAGAGGATAGATTTTTTCAATAAAATTATAGAAACCAACCACTATACTTTTGCAAATTTTTTTTACTGATTATAATATAATTCAATTGAAAGGCAAGATTTATATGAATTCCAGAGTACTTTCCTATTTCCCAATTCTCCTGGGGATTTCTCTTCTCCAGTCTTTGCAAGCTAGCCTAAGCTTTTTTATTGTCATTTTGGGAATAGGATTTCTCATTTTTATTCATGAACTAGGCCATTTTTTGGTGGCTAAATATGAAAAAGTCCGAGTAGAGGCTTTTGCTCTAGGTTTTGGGTATCCTCTTTTCCTTAAAAAATGGGGAGAAACAGAATATCGCATCAATCTTTTGCCATTAGGCGGCTATGTAAAAATGGCAGGCGAAATTCCAGGAGAAGAAAGCACTGGCGCACCCGATGAGTTTATGTCCAAGAAACCAGGCTCAAGGGCAAAAATTGTAGTAGCTGGCGTTGTCATGAACTTTATTTTCGGCTTCATCGGCGTTATTTTGGCTTTCCAGATAGGGGTTAAATTTCCCGATGCAGTCATTGGACAGGTTTCTCCTGGTGGTCCAGCCTGGCACGCAAGAATGCAACCAGGGGATCGTATCATAGAAATCGATGGAGAAAAGATCACAAAGTTTAAACAGATCAAGCTAGGCGTTGCTTTTGGAAATCACGAAAAAGGCATGCAGTTTACAATACAGAGAAAAGACCAGACCATTACCTGCCAGGTAAAGCCAGAGTACAATAAAGAAATGGGATTGTATCTGATCGGAATCTCGCCCTATCTGGAAAAAATCCAGGTTTCCCCTGAGAGTATTTTTCACGAGGCAGGCTTAAGAACATCCGACCGCATTGTAGAAGTGGATGGCAATAGAATATCAGAAGGGCATGAACTCTACGCCATACTTTCCTCTATGAAAAAGCAGGCCGTCAAAGTGGTTGTGGAAAGAGAAGGAAAGGAAATCGGTTTTACCTTGAGTCCTAAAACAAAAACAACCTATCGCTTAGGGATCTATCCAAAAGACCTTGTTGTCAAGGCTGTCAGAACCGATTCCACAGCCGCACAGGCTGGTTTTCTGGCAGAGGATTGCATTATGCAAGTGGATAAAAAAGTTGTCCACACTGCTCAATCCCTTTATGAGAGTCTTAAAGATGCTAAAAAAGCCGTTCTTTTGATACAAAACAAATCAAAAGAGAGAGAAATGGTTTTAGACTTTGAGTCCATGAAAGTAGAGCCCAAGGTTTTTCTTCAGGACATCTATTTCACTTCAAGCCTTACTGTAGGCGAAACCATTCCTGATTTTCCTGCAGCAGAAAAGCTTATGCCTGGCGATAAAATTGTCTCCATCAACAACAAAATATTGGAAGAATGGTCTGATATATCAGAATATATTGCTAATGAAAAAGACAAAACACTCTCGCTTGCTTTGGTTCGCAATGGAGAAAAGATAACTCTGGATCTAGCCGCTAAAAAGCAAGAAATTCCCGATTGGGACAGCTTGAGCCTTCTTCCTAAAATGAGCGATGTGCAGAGCTATGGTATTGTAGAATCCTGCAAGCTAGGTTTTAAAGATGCCAAAGAAATGATTATGGACATTTTC
Organism: Candidatus Brocadiia bacterium; assembly: GCA_013359215.1. Lineage (GTDB taxonomy): Bacteria > Planctomycetota > Uabimicrobiia > Uabimicrobiales > JABWCH01 > JABWCH01. The sequence goes on from JABWCH010000285.1 coordinate 2,720, forward strand.
CTGATGCTCCGAGGGCTTTTCAGCCGCCAGATTGCCGCCAAAAATTTGGGTGGCCCCATCATTATTTTTACTGCGTCTTATAGCCAGTTACAAATGGGACTAGGATATTTTATCTATTTCCTTGCCTTAATCAGCATAAACCTGGCAGTAATCAATATTTTCCCATTTCCTGTATTGGATGGAGGCATTCTTTTCCTTTTATTGATTGAAAAAATTCGAGGCAAAAGAATTTCAGAAAAAATTTTGATTTGGTTCAACAACATTGGAATCGCACTTCTGCTGACTCTATTTATCTATGTAACATACCATGATATTTTAAGACTTATTGGTTTAATGTAGGCACAACGAACGCGCAGAGGTAGACAGAAGAAAATCATTGCAAAAGAATACAAAAAGAGAGCAAAATAAAAATATATGGCTTTGAAATTCTTTTTTTTGCATTCTAAAAAAATTTTGCAAAAAAATCTTTGCGCGTGCTATAATCATGCTATAATAGAAAAAAGTATTTTTTTATCCAAACCGTATTTTCTTGATAGGAGAAATCATGAACGTAACTCCCATGACTCGTCCAGTGTTAAAATGGTTTGAAGAAATCAGCAAAATTCCTAGAAAATCCAAAGAAGAACAAAAGATTTGCCAATGGATTTTAGATTGGGCTAAAGAAAAAAAACTAGAAACCCAAACAATTGACACCCCGAATCCAGGAACATACAACATCATCGTTAAAGTACCTGCAACCAAAGGATATGAAGCAGCTCCTGTGGTAGTTATTCAATCTCATCTGGATATGGTTTGTGAAAAAACACCAGAATCCAAACATGATTTCAGCAAAGATCCTATACAATGGGTAGAGGATGGAGAATGGCTCAAGGCAAACAATACAACATTAGGTGCTGATAATGGAATTGGCGTTGCCATGGCTTTGGCGATGGCAGAAGAGGGTGTAGAGCATCCTGCTTTGGAGCTTCTTTTCACAGTAGATGAAGAAACAGGTCTTTCAGGTGCTAATGCTCTGCAACCTGGAATGCTTAAAGGTCAAATTCTTCTCAATGTAGACTCAGAAGATGAAGGCCGATTCACAGTAGGATGTGCAGGAGGAAAAAACACACATCTGGAGCTTCCCCTTGTTTTTGAAAACGCTCCCGAAAATTTTGTAAAATATACACTCAAGGTTTGTGGGCTTACAGGCGGGCATTCTGGCGTAGATATCAATTGCCAGAGAGCCAATGCTATTTCCCTTTTGGCAAGAGTATTGCATCATCTAAAAGAGATTCCTTTTATGGTAAGCGATATTAAAGGAGGAGCGGCCCACAATGCTATTCCACGCGATGTTTTTGTCCACCTTTTCCTGCCTTCTGCGGATCAGGCAAAAGCCAAATTGGTTGTTCAGAATATGCTAGAGACATTCCGTGCTGAGTATAAAAAAACAGATCCCAATTTAGGCTTATCTTGGGAAGCTTGCCAGGATACCAAAGATAGAAAAGCTGTTACAAAAGAATATACCCACAAGCTGATTGATTTCTTACAAACACTGCCTCATGGTGTAAACTCCATGTCAGTAGACATTAACAATCTGGTAGAAACCTCCAACAACCTGGCTACCGTTTGCATAGATAAAGACCATCTCAAAGTGGTAACAAGCCAGAGAAGCTCTGTTATGAGCCGTTTACAAGGGCTTACAGAGCGCATCGAAAGCATGGGCAAGGCTCTTGGTGCCAAAGTAGAAAGCAGTTGCGGATATCCTTCCTGGCAGCCTAACATGGATTCTCCTATTTTGGAGAGATGCAAAAAGGTTTACCAAAAAGCCACAAACAAGTCTGCCGTTGTGGAAGTAATACATGCTGGTTTGGAATGCGCAGTCATTGGGAGCAAATATCCCAAAATGGACATGATTTCTTTTGGCCCTACCATCAAAAATCCTCATTCCCCTGATGAAAGAATCCATGTAAACAGCATAGGGGAAGTATGGCACTTTACTCTAGAGCTAATGAAATCTTTTAAACAGGCAAATCTGTAAAAAGCTGTAACGCTGTCAACTTAGAGCCTATCCGAAAAATCCTTTTGGCTGCAAATTTCGATGCATCTCGGATAGCTTCGTCGAAAGTGGCAAAATTATCCTCAGAGTAGCTACGGCTACACTTGCGGCAATTTTGTCACTTTCTCCTTGCTCTCCGAGTGCCTAAAAATTTTCGCCTAAAATTATTTTTCGGATAGGCTCTTAACAGGAGTAGTCTACGAGTGCGTAGTATGTGAGAGTAAGCAAACTATTGCAAGACAAGTTGTACAATAAAATTTTGTTTCCTTAAGTTGACAGCGTTACTGGCTATCATACTATGCATTTTTGTGGTTAAAATTTTAAGATTAGACAGGCAGCGGGTCAGGCAATAAAAACAAATATTCTTCTTTTGAAAGGCAGGAGATATGGATTTTTCAGAAAGGCTGCTTCCCATCTTAAAAAAAATTCCTCTTTTTCAGGAACTTGATGAAAATCAGCATAGGGAAATTATCAAAAATATTGATACTCAGTATTTTAAAAAAGACCAGGTAATTTTTGAAAAAGGCGACCAGGCGAATGCTCTTTATATTATAAAATCAGGGAAAATCCTAATCTATCAGCCAGGTCTTTTAAAGCAAGTAGCAGAAGAAATTGCTTTTCTATCTGACAATGATTTTTTTGGAGAAATGGGACTCGTAACCCATGAACCAAGAAATGCTTCTGCTAAAACCTTAGAAGATTCTCTTTTGTTCTTTCTTACTAAAGACGATTTCCAAAAGCTTTTAGCAGAAAATTCTGCTATCGCAAGCCTGATCTCTGAGGAATTTATAAAAAGATTTAAGCATAATACAAAAAGAGTCAAAAAACAAGATATAAAGAATGAGCCAGGATTTTGATTAGGAAGTTGATCTGCTATAGCAGAAAGTGTTGTAAAACACCACGTTTTTATTCTTATCTTGGACAAGCTGAAACCAAAAAGGTATGAATCACGAATAAGGCGAATATACAAATTACGCGAATGAAATTTTTATAAAAACTATTCGTGCCATTCGAGCATTCGTCTTATTCGTGATAAAAATCTTTGCTTTTTCGGCAAACATCTAACTTTTTAGTTTCTATAGTTTTCTGCTGGCTCTGTTTTTTGTTGTTTATGAAAATTTTATGTGCGGAGTCGGCAGGATTTTTTTTTGAACGATAATATTTATGAAACCAAAAGAAATCCATTCTGTTTTTGTATGCCCCAACTGCCATTCTCAAATAACGCTTGTAGCCATATCCAAAGAGATATTAGATGCGGTACAGATATATTGCAACCCATGCAAAAAAAGATTTCTTCCTCTATCTCCAACAGACACAAGAAAAATGACTGCTGCCACAGAAAATGTCAGTTTCACACAAGACAATATTGTTGCTACTGCTGTTAAAACAACTTCTACCAATTCTGACTTTTCAGTAAAAGAAATGGCAACTTCGCCAGGCAATATATTCCCTGAGAAAAAAGAAAAAATATCTAAAGTCTCGAACTATTCTATAATCAAAGAGATTGGAAGAGGCGCGATGGGTGTTATTTATCTTGCTGAACACATTGAAACACAAAAGAAAGCCGCCATTAAGCTGCTAACTCAAGATATGCAAAGCAACGAAAAAGCAACCCAAAGATTCCTGCAAGAAGCTAAAGTCCATAGTAAGCTGGAGCATCCTAACATTGTCCATATATATGAAGTAGGCTATTATACAGGGGCAGGGCTATATATGGCAATGGAATATGTTGAAGGATATAGCCTGGAAAAAATTTTACAAAGCAAAGGTGCGCTCAGCATTAAAGATGCCTTGAAAATTTCCATTGCAATTGCCTACGCATTAGAATGTGCTTTGCTACAACACATTATACATAGAGATTTGAAGCCAGGGAACATTCTTATCGATACAGTAAGCAGAAAAGTAAAAGTGGCAGACTTTGGTCTTGGAAAGATTTTGCAGGAAGAAGGGGTGACTGTAGCGCAGGAATTTTTGGGAACGCCCTACTATATGCCACCAGAGCAGATCAAGGATGCCAAGCAGGTAGATCAGAGAGCTGACATTTATGCACTTGGTGCTACACTATACCACATGATTGCAGGAAGACCGCCTTATTCTGAAAAAAAAGCTACCTTTGCTGTCATCAGGGCTAAAACACAAGAGTCTCCAATACCTTTAGAAAAATATGTACCCAATATTCCTGCGAATGTTGTCACTTTAGTGGAAAAAGCTATGGCAAAAGAGGCTGAACTGCGGTATGCAAACCCTACTTTATTTTTGAACGATATGCAAAAGGTTTTAGAAACGATCAAGTAGGTGATGAGACAAAAGTCTTTTGCAAAATAGAACAAGAACTACTAATCTGCTTTGCAGTGGGAAATGAACCTAACCTTAAACCTAAACGCAAGATAACTTTTAATAGGAGTTATGCAAAGAGATTTTTATTTGGGGGAAAATTTTTGTAAAAATTTTCCCCCAAACCCCCTTTAAAAACTTTTATATATTTATTTTTCAATAGGTTATGCTAATAAACCTTGTTATTTGGCGTTGCTTTGGAAAATTTATGCTTTTCTTCAAAAAAAAAGAAAAAAGAAAAAAGAAAGAGCCAGAGGAATCTTGGGGCGGACAAATACCAGGCAAAGTTTTAATGCAGATCTTCTCTCAGAAAAAAAAATTAGCCGCGCAAAAAGATTCTATTCCCAAAACACAGTACCATAGACTTCCTGGTACAATCTCAGGATATACCTATACTTTTATCAGAAAAAGCAAAAAAGCTTTATATAGCTTACAAAAAATATACGCATCAGGATTGTATTTTTTATTCCAGTCACCCCTAAAACACTATTCTAATTTATTGGTGCTTTGTCTGGTATATTTTTTTTTATGGCATCCAGGCTTGGATAACCGAGAAGAACCAAAGCCCATCATGCAAAAGACAGAAAAAAAAGCCATTCCCTCCCGCTCTTCCTTTTCACCAGCAGAAAGCGTTTATCTGGAAATAGACACCAGGAACTCCTGGCTAAATCTCTTTATGAACCAGAACAAGATAGCTTCTTATCCTGTCACTTCTGCCTCTTTACCTCACGGACATTATCGAATTTTAAGGATACAAGAATACCCACAAGGAATGATTGTTGCTCTAGCAGGCGGTTTTGATTTATCAAAAACAGAAAAATTCATTTTGTTGAAGGCTGAAAGTTTGAAAATAGATAACTCTATATACCATTGTATAGAATTAGAAGATGCATTTTGGGAATCCTTGCATCCCTATTTGCGAGCAAATAATCCTATGTTTATCAAATAGTCACTTACAAGGTGGACTTTCGATATTTTTATCTTAATCGTAATCGTAATCTTAATCGTTATCTCTAAAAATCTTAAGAGATCAAGATTACGATTACGATAATGATTACGATTACGATTAATTTTAGCATGCTCTGTGTAAAATTAAGACCATGAAAAAATTTAGCTAAGATCTTTTAATAAACATCAAAAGTCGACTTACAAGTAAAATCTTGTATGAAACTTCAAGCAGCAAGCGGGTTCTATCAAACGAAAAATAGCTTTATTTGAATCGTTCGCTTCGTGTAAGCCTTCTTTCAGGAATCAAAAA
>JABWCH010000286.1 GCA_013359215.1 Candidatus Brocadiia bacterium
TCGCTAAAGGATATTTATGGCAAAGGTAAAAAGAATGCTTTGGATTGTTTTGGGTACGCTTTTGGTATCCTATTTTTTTCTTGCAGTGTGTATGTATCTGGCACAAGAGCATTTGCTTTATAGACCAAGCAAAGAATTGGATTCAACGCCTAAAGACATATCTCTTTCTTACGAAGAAGTTTTTTTTGATGCTGCCGATGGGGTCAAGCTGTGGGGATGGCTGGTTGGAAAAGAAAATGCCAGAGGCACAATTCTGTATTGTCATGGAAACGCAGGAAATATCACTCATAGACTCGACAGCATTATAATATTCCATCATAAACTCCAGTTGCAAGTTTTTCTTTTTGACTATAGAGGCTATGGCAAAAGCGAGGGTTCTCCTTCAGAAAAAGGAACATACCTGGATGTGGAAGCAGCATGGAAATATCTGACAGAAACCAAGAAGATTCCTGCTGATACCATTTTTGTTTTTGGCAGATCGCTTGGTGGCCCGATTGCAGCCTACATTGCAGCACAGAAAAAACCAAAGGCATTGATTTTGGAATCAACATTCACTTCTGTTCCTGATGTAGCCCAGGCGATTTATCCTTATATGCCCATAAGGCTTTTGAGCAGAATAGAATACCCTACACAGAAATACATTACCCAGATTCAATGCCCTGTTATGGTCGCCCATAGCAAACAGGACGATCTTATCCCCTATTCTCACGGCAAAAAACTTTTTGGTCTGGCAAAAGAGCCAAAAGAATTTATGGAAATGAGAGGAGACCACAACAATGGTTTTCTCAACACGGGGAAATTATACACGCAGAAATGGCAAAGCTTTTTAGACTCTTGCCTCATAAAGAAATAGTTTGCCTATTTCAAGTTTTTTTTTAAAATCAAACATTTTTCTTGTCTATCGCGCTTTTTTTTGTATATTTTCTAAATCTGTAAAGAATGCCTGTTTTTTTATTTTACTATAATGGAAGACTTGAATGAAATCTTCTGGCATTGCCTTAGTTATGACTTTGTTGCTTCTGGTTGTCCTTGTAGTTCTTGTTGGGCAATTTAGCTATACTACAAAAATAGATGCTTATATTGCCGATAATACAAACAATGAAATACAGATTCGCTATGGACTTCTTTCTGGTGTCAATTTTGCTATAGCCCAACTGCAATTAGACGCTATGAAAGAAGAAGGAAGTAAAACCAAGTATGATTGCACGACAGATGAATGGGCACAATCCCTTTGGCCTCCTGACAAGCCTCAAAAAATAGGCAATGTTCTTGTTTTTTATTCTATTCAGGACGAAAGTGCCAAGTTCAACCTTCTCCGTCTGATCTGGAAGAAAAAAGAGGCTGAAGAGAAAAAAAAAGAGGATAAAGATAAAGAGGGACAAGAAGGAGAAGAAGGCCAAAAAAAAGAGGAAGAGCAAGATAAAGAGCAGGATAAAGGCAAAGATAAAGACAAACCAAAAGAAAAGCCCAAAGCCATCTCTCCAGAGCAGCAGTTTGATTTGCTAGGAAAAATTATCCAGGGCGAAAAAGCTGCTTTTGATCCAGCAAAACTGCGAGAATCGATTGTTGCCTGGATGAAACAAAAAAAGGGAAAATCAGAAAAGACCACAGGTTCTTTTCCCACCAAAGTCCCTATGTTTTCCATGAAAGAACTTTCTATGGCTGGCATTATGCCATATTCTTTTTTGTCAGGAAGGCTTGATGAAAAGGGCAATAGAATAAAAGGCTTTTCTGAGTATACTACAATCTGGTCAGATGGCGATATCAATGTCAATACTGCCAGCGTAGAATTGCTTCAATCTTTAAGCCCTAAAATGAATGCAGAGTTGATAAAAGGAATTATCAGCTATAGAGAACAGGCAGGCCCTGATGGCGAAAGGCAAGTCTTCAAACAAAAAACAGATTTAAAAAAAGTACAGGGTCTGAGCGATGGTATATACTCTGAAATAGAGAGCCTGGTTGATGTCCGATCTTCTTATTTTTTAATAGAAGCAATGGCAACAGCAGGAAGAAGTAAAAAAAAGCTAAGTGTTGTCGTCTATAGAGAAGGCAAAAAAGTTTATAAACTCTGGAGCGATTACACTAACTGATTAAAACAGGATAAATAATCTATGAGAAAACCGTTTATTGCCGCAAATTGGAAAATGAACCATACTTTAGAAAGTTCTTGCCAATTTTTGCAAGAATTGCCTAAACAATTGGGCAAAATTCCTTCTACAAATATCGATATAGCAATTTGTGTACCCTATATTTATATCATTCCCATTACGCAGAAGCTGGTGTCTGTCAATCAGGAAAATGGATATAATGTCAAAATTGGTGCTCAAAATATGCATTGGGAAGCCAAAGGTGCATTTACAGGAGAAGTCTCTGGCCCTATGCTTTCTGATATTGCATGCACATACATCATTTTGGGTCACTCAGAAAGAAGAACTTTATTTGGCGAAACCGATGAAAAGGTCAGCAAAAAAGCAAAAGCCGCTTTTGCTAGTGGCTTAATGCCTATCATTTGCGTGGGGGAAACCCTGGCGCAAAGAGACAGCAACGAAACTATGGGTGTTATACAGTCTCAGTTGCTAGGATCTTTAGCCTCTTTAACGCCAGCACAAGTAGAAGTTTCTACGATTGCTTATGAGCCAGTTTGGGCTATTGGAACAGGCCGCGCAGCAACACCTGCCATGGCACAGGAAGTGCATAAAATGATTCGAGAATACATCGCAAAGCACTATGGAGAAAGTATCAGCCAAAATATACGAATCCAATATGGCGGAAGCGTTACTCCTGAAAACGCTTTGGATCTGATGGCACAGCCTGATATAGATGGTGCATTGATTGGAGGTGCAAGCCTCAAGGCAGATTCTCTCTCTAAAATCATACAGGCCACTTTGGCTAAAAAGAACCTGCTCTAGTGTGTGGATTGTTTTTGTAATTAGACTATAACCACTGTTTGTTTTTGTGGAAAAGCAAGTTTAAAAACTTGGCAATTGTAATAAATTAAGGAAAATTTCATGGCAACTTTTTACACTATTTTACAACTTTGTTTTGTTCTTTGCGGAATATTGATGATTGTTTTGATTCTATTGAGAAAAGGCGAAGTCATGGGCCTTTCAGGAGCTTTTGGTGGAGCAGGTGGAGAGACAGCTTTTGGAGTCAAAACACAAAAGCAACTCGATAAAGTCATCACATACGTTTCTGTGGTTTTTATCGTATCTGCTATTCTGCTGAGTACTCCTAAATTTCGCCAGGCAGGAAAAGACGCGACACACGTAGAACCTCCTGTAACAAAAGAAGCACCCGCCGCTCCTGGTACTCCAGAAGAAAAGAAATAAAAAATCAGAATTCAATACGTTGTTACGCTTTGCGTAACTTTTTCCATGATGAAACTTTAGGGATAAGCAGACCGTAGTGTAAGCCTTCTGTAAGGCTTACACGAAGCGATCGATTCAGATAAAACCAGCTTGTAGAACCAGCTTGCTGCTTGAAGTTTCATACAAGCCCAGGTAACTCACTGGGAATTAAAATAGGAAATTCTATGCCCTGAAAGGGCTATACAATATCAAACCCAGGGCAATACAAGGTTTTGCCCTGGGTATTTTTTTGTTCCTTGAAAAAAATAGAAAGGCATAAGCTATGAAAACAATTCTCGGAATTGGAGCAGGTTATGTCGGGGGGCCAACAATGGCAATGATAGCCAAAAAGTGCCCAGAATATAAAGTAGTAGTTGTAGACATCAATCCAGACCGAATCAAAGCATGGCAGTCTGAAAATTTACCAATCTATGAACCAGGGTTAAAGGAAGTCGTTCAAGAAACTTTGAACAAAAATTTGTTTTTCTCTACAAATTTATCTGAACATATTGCGCAAGCCGATATTATCTTCGTGAGCGTCAATACTCCTACCAAAAGCTTTGGAAAAGGAGCAGGAAAAGCGGCTGATCTTCAGTATTGGGAAAAAACAGCCAGAGAGATTGTACGTTCTTCTTCTTCTGATAAAATCATTGTGGAAAAAAGTACTGTTCCAGTAAGAACAGCCCATGCAATGGAATACATTCTGAATGCAAACTCTAAAGGCATTGTCTTTGATGTGCTTTCCAATCCTGAATTTTTAGCAGAAGGAACAGCCATCCAGGATTTGGAAAAACCAGACCGCGTATTGATTGGCGGCCAGGAAACAGCGCGTGGACAAAAGGCAATTGCCGCCCTTAAAGAATTGTATATGCATTGGGTACCTAAAGAAAAAATTCTTACGACCAACGTATGGTCTAGCGAGCTTTCTAAGTTAGCAGCAAATGCTTTTTTAGCACAAAGAATCAGCTCTATCAATAGCCTGACTCCTTTTTGCGAAACAACAGGCGCGAACATCCATGAAGTTTCAAAAGCAATTGGAATGGACTCCAGAGTAGGCTCGAAATTTTTATGCCCTAGTGTTGGCTTTGGTGGATCTTGTTTCAAGAAAGATATACTAAATCTGGTTTATCTGTGCAACCACTACGGACTGCCAGAAGTTGCCAACTATTGGGAACAAGTCGTTTTGATGAATGAATACCAGCGCAAGCGTTTTGTCCAAAAAATGCTAGACGCTATGTTTAACACTGTAGCTGGCAAAAAAATTGCGATATTTGGGTTTGCCTTCAAAGCAAACACAGGCGACACAAGAGAAAGCTCTGCAATTTACATCTGCCAGGAACTTGCAGAAGAACATGCAAAAGTCGTAATTAGCGATCCAAAAGCATTAGACAATGCAAGATTGGATTTAAAAGATATTGAATCTAGCCTTGTTTTTGAAATAGACCCTTATAAGGCAGCTCAAGGTGCTCATGCTATAGCTATTCTAACAGAATGGGACTGCTATCGCACTTTAGACTATAAAAAAATCTACGAAAGCATGGAAAAGCCTGCTTTTATTTTTGATGGTAGAAATATTTTAGACCACAATGCCTTGTTTGAAATTGGATTTAGCGTATATCCCTTAGGCAAAACAGCTCTTGTCCATTAAGAAAATCAAGAAAGGAAAAGAAACAATGTCAAAGAATTCTATTGCACCCAACGGAGAAATTTTCCCTTTACCAGGAGAAAAAGAAGATCGCCTGGAGCTGGAAAGAGTACAAAAGCTGGTGGAAGAAAATCGTGCTTTAGGAAGAGAGATTGTCGTTGTTGTTGGAGTAGGCTTTGTTGGTGCTGTTATGGCTGCTGTTGTAGCAGATGCTAAGAATAAAGAAGGGAAAAATACCAAATTTGTCATTGGTATGCAAAGACCTAGCTCCCGCAGCTACTGGAAAATCCCTTTGCTGAACAGAGGCATTTCCCCTGTAAAGGCAGAAGACCCTGAAGTCGATGAAATGATCCAACGCTGTGTTTGCACATCGAAAACTCTCACAGCAACACACATCTATGAAGTTTTAAGATTTGCCGATGTTGTTGTTGTCGATGTCCAGTGCGATTACCTCAAAGCATCCCTGGGAAACGTAAGGACAGGTAGAGCCGATATGGAAGCTTTGGAAAAATCTTTGGAAATCATCGCCCATCACATTGAGCCACATGCTCTTATCTTGATTGAAACAACCGTAGCACCAGGAACAACAGAACAGGTCGCTTACCCGATTATGCACAAGGTTTTCCAAAAAAGAGGAATCCAGACTCAGCCTTTGCTTGCTCACAGCTATGAAAGAGTTATGCCTGGACGCAACTATGTAGCCAGCATCAGAGACTATTGGCGAGTTTGCAGCGGGATCAACGAAGAGGCTAAGAAAAAAGTAGTCCAATTCTTAAACGATGTCCTGAATACAGAAAAGTTCCCTCTGACCGTTCTGGATCGCCCTATTGAATCGGAAACCGCCAAGATTGTGGAAAATTCCTTCCGTGCGACTTGCCTTGCTTTTTTGGATGAATGGAGCGTTTTTGCCGAAAGAAACGGCGTGGATTTGATTAAAGTAGTCGAAGCAATCAAAAAGCGTCCCACGCATCAAAATATGATATTCCCTGGGCCTGGGATTGGCGGCTACTGCCTTCCTAAAGACGGTGGCTTAGGCTTCTGGGCTTATAAGCATATTTTAGGATTTGAAGACGATATTTTTAAAATCACCACAACTGCCATTGATATTAACGATACACGCTCTCTCCGTGTAGCACAGATGACACGCGATGCCTTGAGAAATATGGATAAACCCATTGCAGCAGCAAGAATCGTACTTTTGGGTGCGGCTTACAGAGAGGATGTTGGGGATACAAGATATAGCGGAAGCGAAATTGTCGTGAGAAGATTGACTGAAATGGGTGCAGATCTTAAAGTTCACGACCCCTACGTGGAACATTGGTGGGAATTTGAAAAGCAAGAAGAATACCCAGCACCAGGCCACAGTTGGTCGCGCTTCTTCCGCAATCAGGAAAAACTTAATGAATTGCGTATTGACCAAGACCTACCAAGAGTTTTAAAGGGTGCAGATGCCGTTATTTTAGCAGTGCGCCATGAAGCCTATCTCAAGCTCGATCCCGACCAGGTAGTCCAATACATTGGAGGCCCAGCAGCCATCATTGACTGCTTTGGTGTTCTGAGCGATGCCAAGATCAAACGCTATTTTGAACTAGGCTGTGAAGTAAAAGGCTTAGGGCGAGGCCACGTCAACCGCATCAAAAAAGCCGTTCTCAAAGATCAGAAAAAAAACTAGGCAATCAAAACCTATTTGAAAATTTCAAAATAAATATATAAAAGTTTTTAAAGGGGGTTTGGGGGAAAATTTTTACAAAAATTTTCCCCCAAATAAAAATCTCATGAAACCATTTTTTACATTTTTATTTAAATTAATTCTTTTCATTGCAATTCCTTTGCTTATCGGTTCATCCAGCTCTTATTTTGCAAAAGACAGCATGTCCCAATATAAAGAATTGATAAAGCCTTCCTTTTCGCCTCCAGGATGGATATTCGGGATTATGTGGACGATTCTCTATATTCTGATGGGAATCGCAAGCTTCAGAATATATATAAGCCATGCAGAAACCAAAACCAAAAGGGCTGCTCTTGCTTACTATGCTGCACAACTGGGCGTGAACTTTTTCTGGACAATTATTTTTTTCCACCTTCAGCTTAGAGGGTTGGCTTTGCTGTGGCTTATCCTTCTTTGGGCTTTGATTTTGCTTACCATGCAAAAATTTTATAAGATAGACAAGCTTTCAGCCTCTCTTCTGCTTCCCTACATACTTTGGGTAAGCTTTGCAGGGATTTTAAACTACGAAATATGGTTTTTAAACAAAAACTAGTAAGCTACAGACTCTTTTATAGTCCTTTTTTCTACTTTGCTGTGGCCTTGCTTGTGATCACCGTTGGGATGATCATCGCAAACAAGATCTTTAGCGATACAAACAGCCAAGACAAAACAGACAAAAACAAATGAAGATTTTCAATTTTCTTTTACTATTTTGTTTTTCTCTTTTTTCCTGCACGCATTGGATGCCATCCTTGTCTTCCTTTCCTGACGCTTCTATCTATGAATTAGAGAATGGGTTATGTTTCCTACACCAGAAATCCCCAAAAGCAATATGGGGGAAGGCTTGCCTTTGGATCAAAATAGAAGAATCCAAAGAAAATGAAAGCTTAGGCCATCTCCTGGAACACTTGTTGATCCAGAAAAAAAGAAGCGAATACAAAGAAATTTTGATAGAAGGCAAAACAAACGCTCATTTTATTATCTTCCAGTGCGATTTTTTACAGCAAGATTCTCCCAGGGCATACCAGGCTTTGCTGGAAATCCTCTGCCATGGCTCTTTATGGAATCAAGAGGAAATCCACAATGCACTCTTAGTTTTGCAATACGAAAAACTCCAGAACCCGAATGCTCCTGTGCCAGATGAAAAGGATTTAGCCAAAAGGCTCTCGCTTTTTCAAAAAAAAGTTTTTCAACCACAGAATGCTTTGCTTTGCCTTTCTTCGCCAGAGAAAGACATTTCGTGCGTAGAATCAAGCTGGCAAAAGATTTCTCAGGGTATTTCCTATAAAAATAGCATTCCCATGAACAAAAGCATACCCTTCTTTAAAGCCCTGGCTTTGAATTCTGTGTATGACCAATCTATAGAACTCGTTTGGGAATCAGAAAAAGACAAGGACTTTCTGATATTTCTAATGCCTGATAGCGATTGGGTAGGATACTCTGCTTTGTTTCCTGACATGGAAGACGCTGCTGCCTGGAAGCAGAAAGGCTTTTCCCTGAGAGAAAGCAAAAACTCCGCTCTTGCTTATCGAATCTTTACCAGGGAATCCTTTGCTTCCTTTCAGCAATATCCAAAATCCCGAAATCCATTAAAAGACGGGGGAAGTCTTGCCAAAAAAAAGCTGTGGTTTAGGCTATGCAATGCTTTTTTAGAAGAAAAAAAAATAAGAGAAAAACCACTTTTTTCCCTTGCTATGGAGGGAGATAAAAAAGACCTGCTTTGGCGTGCAAAAAAAATTGCTTCCTCAGGGGAAATTGAAGAAAAAGCCACCGATGATAAAAGCCAAAATCCAGAAACTTCCGCCGTTGTATATGTCATGGCAGGAAGCAAAGCCCCTGGCCTTCTAAGCAAGGACTATTTTTCCTGCCATGCTCTTGCTGTATTGCTATCGCAGGAAATGTCTTCTTATTTTGTGGATTCAGGCCAGGCATACCAGGCTATTTCCTGGTATGATCCCATACAGGAAATTTTGTGTGTATGGGTCGCTACAACGTACGAGCAAAAAGATACCATCAAAAAAAATCTGGACCATTTTTTGCTTTCTTTTCCTAAAATATCTTCAGACCAATGGTCTTATTTGTTGCCCCGCACAAGGCTTTGCTATCTAAAGTCTAAAGAATTCACCCCACAAAATTTTCCTGATATTGCTTTGGAATTAGCCATGATCCAGGAACTCCAAGGCGATCTGCCTTTACGCTGGAAACAATTCCAGAATGCTGATTTTATTTGTAGCCACGAGGATTTTATTGCTTTACAGGATAGAATTCTCAAGGTAGAAAACTGGATATTTTTAGACAGTAGCGAGTAGTTAGTTTCATTTATGTACCTTACTTTTTCGGTTTATCCGAGTTAGGACTTGTATATGAATTCCTTAACATTAGTTATTTTAGCTGCTGGAATGGGTAGCCGATATGGTGGAATAAAGCAAATCGAAGGCTTGGGGCCTAAAGGGGAAATTTTTAGCGACTACTCTGTTGCCTATGCCAAAAAAGCAGGATTCCAGAGAATCCTCTTGATTATACGAAAAGACATTGAGCAGTATTTTTACCCCATCGTAGAACGCTGGCAAAAAAATTTTGGGCTTCCCATAGATTTTTGCTATCAGGAAATGGATTCTCTGCCAACAGGGTTTTCTTCTTTGCATGAAAAAAGGAAAAAACCTTGGGGAACAGGCCATGCTGTCCTGTGTGCTGCCAACCAAATCTCTACGCCTTTTGCTGTGATCAATGCTGACGATTTCTATGGCGAAACTTCCTATAGGATTTTAGCAGAATTTTTGCGAAATATCCCCAAAAACTCCACACAGCACGCTATGGTTGCGTTTCTCCTGCAAAACACACTCTCGCCTTATGGAACAGTTTCCAGAGGAATATGCAAAACAGAAGGAAAAGACTATTTAAAAGAAGTCACAGAATGCACCAGGCTTTCTTTAAAAGAAAACAAAGTTTATAACAGCGACATTCTTTTGCCAGACGCTGGCCCCAATAGCCCTGTTTCCATGAATTTCTGGGGCTTTAGCCCATCCATTTTCCCCTGGATAGAGCAACAATTCTGCGAATTTTTGCAAAAAGAAAAAGATTTAGAAAAAGCAGAATTTTATATACCTAAATTCGTCGATAATGGTATAAAAACTGCAAAATTCACAGTAAAAGTACTAGAATCTCAAGAAAAATGGGCAGGAGTAACTTATAGAGAAGATTTAGACTGGGTAAAAAAAATTCTGCCAGCCCTATTTTAGGCTCTTGGCGGTTATCTGGATGGATAGAAACTAAGACGTTAGATGTTTGCCGAAAAAGCAAAGATATTAAGAGCCTATCCGAAAAATAATTTTAGGCGAAAATTTTGAGGCACTCGGAGAGCGAGGAGAAAGTGACAAAATTGCCGCAAGTGTAGCCGTAGCTA
>JABWCH010000287.1 GCA_013359215.1 Candidatus Brocadiia bacterium
GATCGGCTTCATATTTTTTTTTCATTGTCGTGACTCCTTTCTGGACTTTTATTATAATACACACTTTCTATTGTGTCCAGTTTTTGGGGTTCACTACACAGATTTATTAATGAAGCAAGAATTATGGCAAAGCTGAACCATGAAAATATCATAAAAATTTTAGAAATTGGCGAAGAACCACTAAACTATTTTACAATGGAATATATTGATGGATATACCATTAAACATTTGATTGGACAAAATACTCTGGATTGTAAAAATATTGCACTTATTTTTCAAAAGTGCGCTGAAGCTTTACATTTAGCCCATGAAAATGGTATTATCCATAGAGATATAAAACCAGCAAATATTATGCTTGATACAAAAAACCAACCAAAAATTATGGATTTTGGTTTGGCTAAACAGGTAAACATGCAAATTTCTGTAAATGAAAGTATTCTAGGAACACCTGCATATATGTCTCCTGAGCAAATCGAAGGCAAAAATATTGATAGAAGAAGCGACATTTACTCTTTAGGCGCAACTCTTTACGAAATTTTGGTAGGCAAACCAGCATTTCAAGGTGAAAGCTATTGGAGCGTTTTATCACAAATAATGACACAACAGCCTGTACCTCCTTGCAAAATTAGACAATCCATTCCAAAACAGCTAGAGTTAATTTGTCTCAAAGCGATGGAAAAAAAAGCGGAAGACAGATATCAAACCGCAGAAAATATGGCAAAAGAGTTTCATAAATTTCAAGAAAATCAATATATTGGCCAATTTTTTACATCAACGATAACAGAACGAACAAAAAAACCCGAACCACAACAAAAAATTTTTTCTCCAGAAGAAAGACTGGATGCTGATAAAAAACAACTATATGCAAAATTATCCATTCACAAAAATCAAATACCAAAATTAGAAAATGTATCAAAAAAAGAATTAGGGAAAAGAAGCAAAGCAATTTATTCCCAAGTGGCTTCCCCATGATGGTTTTACCGCAGAGGCACAGAGGACGAGGAGAAGAATAATGAAATGGGAAAGTTATTTAATTCTGATCCCTAAACAGGCTCCAACGTAGTAAGAGAGCTATTTCCCTTTCAGCTTTTCCATCTCTATTCTGGCTAAATCTTTACACCAAGGAAGATCGTATTTTGTCTCCAGGCATTTCTCTAAATACGATTTGGCTTCTTCTGGCTTCTTTTTGCTGAGGAAATCCAAGCCAACGAAGAAATAGAAAGATGGCAATTGTTCATTATAATTTTTTTTTATCTGTCCCCAGAGAGTACCCCGCGAGACTTTGCCACGATAGTAAGCCAGGATTTGCCATCCCCAATCGTCTTTCTTTGTCTCTTCCTCCAGTTCCCTGACAACAGCCTGGTATTGTTCTTTATTGCCCGTGCCGCTTAGATTGGCAAGGAGCAACAAATAGCGATACGGGTTGTGGGCTTCGGCACTGCTTTCTTGAAGCAGTTGAATGGCATTGGAATAATCGTGTTCGCAAAGCAAAGTGCTATAGGCTCTGACAAGCGCATCCCACTCCAAGGTTCGCAATGCGCCGACTAGTAAGGCTTGCCGTACTCGTTTTCCCCATCAGCAATCTGCCTCGTCCAAATTGCATACATCTAGTCCAAGATGTATTTTGAGCCGATTTTTCTCTTCTCCTTCCGGTAATTGCTGCCATAACAACAGAACACTCTCCCAGTAACCGCCCTGGAGATAAAGCCAGGCTAGTCTATAGTTCTTTTCTGCTTCAGGAAGGCCGCTTCGTAAGATACCTAAGGCTGAATGAGGATAAACAAAAAAGCTTCTGCCTTGCATTCCATACAGATTATCGATGGTGGGAGCCGAGAATACAACTTCCATACGCTGAAATTTTGCTATAGCAAGATATTCAACCAAAGGCAAGCTATTCTTACAATTCCATATATTTATGGTTTTGTTGGAGCTGGCCGAAGCAAAAAATTTGCCATCTGGACTGTACGCTACACTACTTACAATACTCAAATGCCCTTGCAAGGTAGAGAGAACCTTACCAGAAGCCACTTCCCATATCTTTATGGTTGTGTCTATGCTGGCCGAAGCAAGAAATTTGCCATCTGGACTGTACGCTACACTACTTACAATACTCAAATGCCCCTGCAAAAGAAAGCGTCTTCTTTTCTGGCTCTGCCTGGTATTCTTCTTTCTTGCTCTGGGATTCCAAAGCCTTGTCTGCCAAAACAGCCTCTTTTGGGATTTCTAGGCTTTCCGTTGTGGGGGACTGAAATTCTCCTGGAACTTTCCATAATTCTGTCTTGTCCTGACTTTCGCCCTTTCTTTTCTTGAATCGCTTTATATATGCTTTTTTCTCTGAATCAGGAATCTGGTATTTCTGCCAGATTGTATCTCCTGGCTTCACAGGTGCTAAATTATGCTCATATACTTCTTCGTTCTTTGCTTTCTCTTTTTTTGTCTCATCTTGAGACAAGGGATTATTGTCCATATTCATCCTTTCGTTTCATAAATTTTTGGAGGCTAAACGCGTTGGAGATCCGTCCTGTCATCATTGTTGTATTGGCTCGCCAACAAGCCCGCCCTTGCAAGTTCATGATGCTTTCGTTTATAGCAGATCAAAAAAATGAGACACCCATATTCATTTTTGGGGGCAAGGATATGCAAACCCTTAGAATAGCTTGCAAGTAAAATCATTGACGTTCTTCAATCTTTATAAATAACAGTAACATTTTTTTCCCAATCGTGTCCAGATACAACTTTCTTTATGAGCTTAGCAATTTTTTGGCCGCCCAACTGCGAAGGCTCAATAGGATTTGCATAATCCTTATTTTCTGTGAACACTTGCCTTAAATCAAGAATAGGCAGTCCTTTTTCTGATGCTACTTTGATAATGCATCCATTGAATATATCCAGGGCAGTTACTGCCATCTTCTGGTATTGAGGATTTTCAAAGTTAGGGTTATAGATGGTACACACGGCAATTTTTATTCTTTTTGCCATGACTTCTTCCAACATGGTTCTATATTTCTTCTCAAAATTTTCTCGTATTTGGGAAAGTTCCATAAAAATTTCTTGTGATGAACTGCACTGTTTATTGAGAATATACCTTTTCTGCAAGGCATTATTACCTCCTATGCTTAGGATGATATTGGTAGCATCAGAAGGTAGACTTCGAATCTGATTCGATATATCCTCTACAATATTTCCATCTACAGCTAAAAGAGATGCTTTTCCATCGTTAGCTAATTCTTTTTTTACCTGTTGAATTACATCAGGAGCATCCATAGGGATGTATCTTTTATTATCAAAAATAGAATCGCCCATCAATACAATGTGTTTTATTTTTTTTCCATCAGGAATTTGATTTTTTTCTTCTTTTAAAAAACGAATGACAATGTTGCGAACCGTTCCTGTTCCAGAACATCGAAGAGCAAGACAAGGCAAGGGATATTCGTCTTGGTTTTGGCTTTCATAGCGATGGTTGTCATTATGAATAAAACTATCCTCAAAAGAACTGTCTTTTTGTTTCCAAAAAATAGCAATACTGTTTTTCGTCACTTTAAGACAAATAGAAATCCATCCTGACCGTGCATCCAATTTATAAGCCATATATGATTCTTGATTGATTCCTGAAATAAAACCATCTTCTCCAACTTTAAAGCTAGGACGTATAATTTTCCATTCCAGAAGCTTATCTCGAAAAGGGAAATAAAGGCTTACATGACCTAAACCTCCCATGGCAATATCTTGCTTGTCGCTGACAACAAGAAAATCGAATTGTACTGTATATTGTTCTGCTTCAAAATTTCTAAAAAAAATAGCACTGTTTTTTAAAGTTACAGCATCACGATTCACATCAATTTGCCCATTCGCAAATTTTTTTTCCTCCCATTTTGCCCTTCCCCTTAAAAAATCCATGGAGTCAATCTTATTCCATTCCTGGGCATAGCAAAAAGAAACTACTAGCAAAAGCAGAAATATTTTGGTCATTGGGTTTATCCTTTAAAATAATACTGTGGAAAATAACTCTCTAAAAGCAATAAATTAAGCAGGCTTCAGCTTGGACACTAAAAATTTTATCAAATTAAGAGGGGATATCTCCTTTTTTTTGCCAATTTTGCAAAGTTTTGGTTGAAATTTCCAATTGCTTTGCAGATTTTTTTAGATTTCCCTGGTTGACTTGCAAGACCCACTCTGCGAGAGCTAATCTATACTCTTGGATCATATCCTCTGCTCTAGCATTTTCGCGGAAATTATATCTTGGATGCTCTTTTTGTGGCAATTCTAATTTCTGCAATTTTTCATTATGAGGGGGATAGGCTAAAATGTTTTGATATTTTTTATACTCTTTTTTAGTAAAATCTAGCGCATTTTCTAATCCCAACTTACTTCTAAGCTCTAAAGGGAAATCTAAAAAAGTATTATAATAAATGGCTATTTTTTGCAAATCTCTATAATTTCCAGGGAGTTCTAATGTTCTAAGCCAATCGAATAACTCCTGCCCTGAGGGGCAAGGTTTGGAGAATCGTAATTGATGCCAGATCTTTTTCCAATCCATTTCAATATCATCTCTCGTCTCTCTCAAAGGAGGCAATTCTATCACTAGTTGCGCTATACGATCATAGAAGTCAGGTAACAAAAATTTGCTTAATTCTATTGGAGGCAAATTTGTAGCGAATATTGCTAAAAATTTTGTATACTTTTCTTCGTTTGAGCTGATCGGTCGGAATTGAAATCGATTTTGGCTATCCGTTTGCAATGCTAGCATTAATTTATCTTGGACTCTTTTAGACAATCGATGGATTTCATCGAAAAATAGAGTTCCATTTTTAGCAAGATCAAATAGGCCAGCTTTGCCATTTTGATCTGCTCCAGTAAAAGCACCCTTTACATAACCAAATAATTCTGCTTCTGCTTTGCTATCATCTTCTAGGGATGCGCAATTGATCTTATAAAACTTTTCACCTTTTTGGAATTCTGCAGCGATCTCTGACTTCCCTGTGCCCCGTTCGCCTATAATCAAAATAGCAAATCCTGACTTAGCATAAATCTTCATTTTTTCCCTCGCAATTTCTCTAAGTCGAGAACGAGCATCAGCAAATATAGTCTTAGGGAGAATATTAGGAAAAATATCACGATCAATTTCCTCAATATAAAAATCTTTAAATTTAATTTGAGGTGTTGTTTTACAATCATAACTAGCGATAAACCTAGTGTTTTCAGGCAAGCATTTTTTTTCTTGAAGGGCAAACCAAACTACTTGGGTTTCATTGCTTCCCTGAGATATATTGATAACGAAATTTGCATCAGGGTTTTCTCGTTGAAGATTTTTTAGCCATTCATCAATACATTTTGCTATTTCCCGATAATCACGGATATTTAGAATCGATTTGAAACATTGCTCTTTAAATCTATCTTTATAAATATTGCTGGCATTAGAGTATTGCATAAACCAAAGTATTTGATCTTTAATGGGATAATAATGGATACGTCGCCATGTTTGGCGTAATAAACGATTCGCTTCATCAGGAAATTCATTTTTTAGATATTCTATTTCTTCTGATAACGTCTTATTTCTATTATATACTCTTTCCCATATATTTTCATCAGTATCACTGATTTCTTCTGTATCTTTATTGAGTAGTTCAAATTTTGATTTTTGAGTAGCTATTTGATAGAAAACACCTTCATCGACTGTTAGATAGTAAACCTTATCGAAGCTCCATCCACTAGGTTTTTGGACAAAAATATTTTCGATCTATGGAACTTCAGAAGAGAAAATTTTAAAATGGCTTAAAGAAAACGATTATTTCCAAAATATATGGCAAAATTCTACTCCATTTTTTGCAAGTGCTAGAGAAAATTTTGGATGGGACAAAGAATGCTTTAGCACAGAAGATCCATTTTTGCAGAATATCGCAGCTACCTTTCAAAAAGACTTTTGCGATCAATTAATTTTAAAATTAATAAAACTTCAAGAAAAATTCCAATGTACTTATTTATATCTGAGCGGGGGGTGTGCTCTTAATATTGTTACTAATACTGCCATAGATGAAAGTGGACTTTTCAAGGAAATTTTTATTCCTCCATGTTGCAATGATACAGGTTTAGCCTTAGGTGCTGCTGTGTATGCAGAAATACAGAAACATGGTAATATTGAACTTCATTCTCCTTTTCTTAACAATGTGGGTATTGAAGGATATCGAGCAAAATATGATCTTGAAACAGTCAAGAAGCTAGCAAATCTATTGATGCAAAAAAAAATAGTAGGAATTTGTAATGGCTATGGAGAAATAGGCCCGCGTGCTTTAGGAAATAGAAGTATTCTTGCCTTACCTGATTCCATGCAGCTTAAAAATCAAGTTAGCCAGATCTGTAAACAGAGAGAATGGTATAGGCCAGTAGCACCAGTCATGTTAGAAACAAATGCAATACAAATAACTGGGAAAAACAATATTCCTTCTGCTTCACGTTACATGCTGATAGATTTTAAGATATTACCACGTTTTCATAAACAATTGGAAGGAGTGGTGCATGTTGATGGGACAAGTCGAATCCAAGTGATAAAAAGCCGAGAAGAAAACCCTTTTATATATGATTTACTTTTATACATGGATACAGAATATGGAATCCGAGGTTTAATTAATACATCTTTTAATGGTAAGGGGGAGCCGATAGTTCACACACAAGAAGATGCAAAAAATGCAGCGAAAAAGATGAATTTGGATGCAATCGTTATTAATGGGGATTTGTTAGAGTCTATAAACGAAATTTAGACATTTATTTACTTAGAGCCTATCCAAAAAATCTTTTTGGCTACAAATTTCGATGCATCTCGGATAGCTTTGTCGAAAGTGACAAAATTGTCCGCAGAGTAGCTACTGCTACACTTGCCGCAATTTTGCACTTTCTGCTCGCTCTCCGAGTGCCTCAAAATTTTCCCCCAAGCCCCCTATGTTACAATAGATACAAAAACTTTTGAACACATACCTACTTCTTCATCCTTTGCTTTCTCTTTTTTTGTAATATCTTGAGACGAGGGATTCTTCTCCCTTCTCTCAACCTCAAAGACAACAGAATTTATCTTATTGTCTTTAAATTTTTGCCAGATAAACAGTCATGCGAAGTATGGTCTGCACCATCTGGGGATGGAGCAACCTTTTGTAACTTTAGCTTGCTATTTTTTCAGAAAGCTATGGATTTCTGCAATATCGCTGGCATCTTTTATCTTATGGAATATTGCATTAAGCTTTTTTA
>JABWCH010000288.1 GCA_013359215.1 Candidatus Brocadiia bacterium
GCTACTCTGAGGACAATTTTGTCACTTTCGACGAAGCTATCCGAGATGCATCGAAATTTGCAGCCAAAAGGATTTTTCGGATAGGCTCTTATTCGTGATAAAAATTTTTGCTTTTTCTGCAAACATATAACTTCTTAGTTTCTATTGTCTATCTCGCCCATTGGGGGGCTATAATGAAATATTTGCCAGGCAACTCAATGCTGGCCACAGAAGGGATCGTATTGTGCATCTACTTTTTGTGGCTGATAGTCTATATCTGCCCAAATTTTAATATCGTAAATGCAAGAAAGAAGCAAAACCACTCTTCCTGTTTCATCACAAGCAAGAACCATCTCTTCATTGTTATTATTTTCTATACCAAAATGAGAGATCAATTTGGGCTCTTTGTATGAAGAAGCGGACAAACCTTCTATATAAAAATCATACATTTCCCGAATAGGAAGACTTTCGCTCAAAGCACATCGGTATCTTGATCCATCAGGATATTGGATCGTGTCTACCATGGCTGTGTTTGCTGGCAAAAAAACTTTGCGTTGAAACAATTCCTGGCTGCTGATAGAATTTTTCAGAATTACCATACCTTTGTTGTTTTCTTCTAGTATGCTTCTAGCAGGGCAATGGTATGAAGTGTCTTCTAAAAAATGGATCGCTAAAATATTTTTTGGCCCTCTTGGAATAAAAAAGGCTCGGACAAAAAGTTCTGCATCTGCTTCAAAACCAACCAGATATTGCTCTCTGAATTTTCTAAAATCTTCAAAACCATTGCTATAGGCTGTGGCTTCTGCATTGATCAAGCCTAAATACTGTGGGGTAGCACCTTCAAAATCAAGGCGATATATCCAGAATTTCTCCTGGACAGGCCGCAGAGAATCCATTGGTGTTCTTGCAACTGGCTTTCCATCTACGAAAGATTTACGGTTCAATTCCTGCCCATGATCAAAAATTTCGACCATAGCCACCAAAGAATCATAAACAAGACGGCAGGCAAGATGAGTAAAAAGATTTTCCACTACCAAATCGATCTGATCATAGCCCTCTCTGAGCATTTGCCTTGTTTTTTCATGACCAGGATCAAGTCTCACAGATTCCAAATATCGCCCGATACAAGCCCCCATGGCAACAGAGGTTTTTGCGATTTCAGGGTGAAAAAAAACATTTGCCAGGTTAAAATCAAAAAGCCCCTCGCTGCTTTGGAAAATTTCTTTTGCTTTATTCTGAACCACTTGCAGGCTACAGGAAAGACCTGACAAGATAAACCGATCTAGCTTATCCGATATGTTCCCCATCCGCAGCCTCGCCTTCGCTAAATTCAGTGCTAGATTCAAAGATTCATGGACAGGATAAAGGGCAAAATTACCAAGCTCTTCTTGTGTAATTGCCATTTTAAAATCTTCTGCTTTTAACCCTGTGGAACTTATCCAGGGATGGATTCTTGTCACTAATCCCCATAGCGTTTCATGGTCTAGCCAGATTTCTTCTAGCCATTCCTGCCCCAGGCCACTCCCTGTGTATGTCATGGTAGGAGTACCGAGCTTTTTCTTTGTCTCTTCCATGATGTCCCAAAGCGTAAAGAAATTCGCTGTATTTTTGGAATCATTTTCAAACATGGTAGGGATCACAAGGTTCAGAATCGTGTTATTCAAGAAGTCATAACGACGAAGGTTCTGGCCTGGAGAAAATGTCCATTCCAAAAGAGAACCTTCTCTATATTCCCCTGTAAAGCCGCAAAATTCTTCTGGTAAGCTGGAAAGCAAAAGAGAAAGCTCGCTTCCTGATGGAGGCTCTATCTTTTTTTCTTCCAGAAGATGAAGAATTTTATCCACAAGTTTGGTTTTTAGCAAGCGAAAAAGCCATAATGTTATTAAATCGCCGCCAATATAGCGATGGCCTGTTGACCCCAAAAGCCTGGGCGTAATGCGGAAGTATCTGCCCCCTTCTGATTTGGTTTTATCCAAAGGTTCAAAAATAGGAAGCTCTTCATATATAAGCTGTATCAAAGCAATGTCTGTCGTGCCTCCCCCCAAATCATAAAGGAGAATATTCTGGTAAGCCCTGTCATGTCGATCTCTGCGGCAGCGTGCCATCAAGCCATACATACCGCAGACAGGATCAGCGCAGACCTCTTGCCATATATAATAAACAGCAGAGGCAGTCCCTTCATCAAACCTGGTATCGATGCTCTGGATTTCCATATCATTCATCATGTCTCTTAGTCTGCGGCGCAAAGAGGCAGGATAGGTTGTAGGAAATGTTGCAACAAGAGTCTGTATTTTATTAGCATACTGCAACTCTCCTTGATTTGCCTTGCGCCCCATATACTCCAGAGATCTTGATATTAATTTTTTATAGGCCAGGCGGCATAGTGTATCAGGGTTAAAGCTGATCGGCGCGGCTGCTGCTTCTGAGGGAAGGATAGAAACAGCTTGTTCCTGTCCGAAGTAACGTTTAATGTTTATGGCAAACTGCCTTATGTCTGCTTCTCCTATAGCAGCACTTCGCATTAAGAGATGAACTCTCTCTCCTAATTCTACCTGGGTTTCTTCCTCTAATTTTTGCTGATCCCCAGAGTAAGGAGCGGAAAGAATTTGCATTGTGCTGGATATAGGGCCTGGCCCTGCATTTTCTTCTAATTCCAAAATAAAATACCTTTGGGATTCCAGAGTTTTAGAATAGATGCTTTGCTCCAAACCAAAAAGAAATTCCCAGGATAACTCTCTAAGAGTACGATGGGAATACTGCTCCTGGTTATAGATAGAAAATCCAGCCACAATTTCCATAATGAATTGTTCTCTGGCTTCGATGTCTAGCTTTTGCAGCTCTTCCCATATATCTACAGAGAGGCTGCCACAGGGCGGCAAATCCATTTCAGAAACCATGCGACTGAGTTCTTCTACATAAAGATTTTCTTCTGAAGGTGTTATGACAGATAGATGCTGTATGATCCAGGAGTCAACCCATTGTGCCAAAATTTTCCATTGCTCTTTGCTCAGGTCTTCCTTGATTTCTTCTGCTGCATACAGAGGATCTCTTATAACAACAACGGAGTTTGTTGTGCCAAAATCAATCGCCATAATTCCTTTGTAAAATTGATCTTGGTGTGGCTTTAAAGAAAATGCGTCACTAAAGGTATTTTGAAATACACTAATATCGTCCATTTGGGCAAGATAGGAAGAAATTTCTTCTTGCTGCTTTTCTATGGGGAAGGAAGAAAAAGATTCTGCAGAAGGGCTTTCTTCCAAAGAATCAGGATCAGGCTCTTTTTTTTCTTCATCCAAAGGCAAGGATAAATACATTTCTTCACTATCGGTTTCTTTTTCCTGCGTAGCCTGGCTGGTTATCATAGAAAGCGTTTGATAGCATTTTAACTGAAATTCTGGGCTTCCTGGCGATTCTTTCTTTTGTAATTTCACCACCACAGGTATTTCAATTTTGTCGAGCTCAGGTAGTAAAGAAAGATTTTTTAGAGGCTTCAAAGGAACGGTGATTATCCATTTGTCTGCCTTATTGCGAATTTCAAAGTGGACAATATCAAGTATATGTACCAGAATTTCTCGTATTCTGGACTTTAATGCTGGAGAGCTAATCTTCCATTTTCCCGCAAAAGCGTATTTCAAAGTAATATCTTTTTGATAAATCAAAGGATGGGAGCAGGAAAGTATATAACGCAATTCTCCAGAGCCTTGTAAAGGATTTACCGTAATTGTTGCATTTTCTGGATAAAATTGCATGGTATTCCTTATTATAAGAAGGATTTCAGGCAGGAAAAATTCCCCTGGAAATAAAGAATTTCCAGGGAAACAGTCTATTTAGAGCCTATCCAAAAAAATCCTTTTGGCTGTCAATTTCGATGCATCTTGGATAGCTTCGTCGAAAGTGACAAAATTCTCCTCAGAGTAGCTAGGGCTACACTTGCGGCAATTTTGTCACTTTCTCCTCGCTCTCCGAGTGCCTCAAAATTTTCGCCTAAAATTATTTTTCGGATAGGCTTTTATTGATAAAATAAATAAGTCTTACCATTCTTCAAAGGCTTTGCCGTCTTCCTCGGCTTCATCATCGTTTACCAGGGAAGGATTATATTCTGGAGCTTTGGGAACATCTTTGTCTTGCATTCCTTTGGCTGCTACTCCAGAAAGACCTTTGGATGCCTGGACAGGAGTTCCTGGTTTAACATCTTTGTCCTGGAGACCTTTGGATGCCTGGACAGGAGTTCCTGGTTTAACATCTTTGTCCTGGAGACCTTTGGATGCCTGGACAGGAGTTCCTGGTTTGACATCTTTGTCCTGGAGACCTTTGGATGCCTGGACAGGAGTTCCTGGTTTAGCATTTGCTTGTGGCTGGACAGGAGTTCCTGGTTTAGCATTTGTCTGTGGTTTGGCGACGGGCTTTGATGTAGGCATTTCAAAAGCAACGTCATCTTCCTCTTCAAGCTGAGATGGATCAAGAGGCATTTGTGTCATGGCAACAGGAGATGCTCCTGGTACACCATCTTGGGATTTGACGTTTTCGACGGCTGCACGCACTACTTGTCCTACAGATTCCCAGGATCTTCCTGCTTCTGCTACAGCTACTTTACCAACAAAGTCAGGATTGTTCAAAGCACTTCTGACTAAGGGCAGAATTTCTGCTCTCAGCACTTCATTGGTATAGAAAGATTCAAATTCGCTTTCTGCTGCGGCAACAAGACGAGACAGGCGATCTCTGTAAGTCTTCAAAAGCTGTACCTGGATGCGGATGATTAAGGCCAGATTCCAGAAGCAAGGCTTAGATCCATCATAAGGATAGGAAAGGTTTTCAATGGCATCTACTTCATCATGGATTCTTTCCAGTACAGTAGGAATGATTTCTTCTTCACCTAACTTAGAAGGATTCCATACATCCAATAAGGGCAAAGCTTCAGGAACATTGCTCAGATTGTCTGTTGCAATCATAGTCTGTAGATGATCGATAGCAGCACGATAGTCCCCATGTTGCTCGAATCTCTGCAAGCTATATAGCATGGCTTTCCCAATGCCTTCCAATGTTTGCTGGGTTAAAGATTGTGCTGTTGTTCTGAATCTTTCATCAAAGGCTTTGAATTCAGAAGGAACTTCACAGCCTTGTTTCTTTAAATTTTGGTATCTTCCGAATTTTTTCTGGGGTTTATCCGATCTTTGAGCTGAAGGCTTTATCATTCCTTGATTTAGAATGGCAAACCATTCTGGCCAGCTCATAATTCTTGCTGCGATTTCTTCTTCGATATTTTCCCAGAGAGTAAGATCTTTTTCTGTTCCTTTTACTTTGAGCTTTTTGTATTCGCTTTGGCCGCCAGGCAGTGTATCGGCTACTGCCAGTTCCAAAACGCGGTAGAATTCTTGTGCAGCAAAGCTAACTTCAGGATTGATAGGCCCTGCTTCTCCATTTCCTCTTAGAGCTGGGGCTATCTGGTCGAGAAGCATATAGGCTTCTCGGATTTCCTTCATGGCATCTTCCTTGATCAGCTTTTCGCCTTTTTCCATAGCAAAATTTACCAAATCGGTTCTTAAAGCAGTGACACCACCGCCTTCAAGATAACGTTGCAGACCATTTCTCATGATTTCATGGTCTTTAACGCCAGTTTTCGAGCTTTCTTTGATAATTCTCTGAAAATCATCCTGGCATCGTTTGTAGCAAGTATACGCAGCCTGACGTTTGCTATCATTAAACCATTGAGCACTACCAAAATTCCAGTTGGGTCTTTTGGATTTTTCATCGTATAAATAGCAAAGGGCAGAACAAATATAAAGGTTCAGCTTTTTGATGCTGGATAGCAAATTTTTAGCAGGAATCAAGATATTGCAGAACCCAACAGTTGTCCCCTGCTCTGCACAAGAATAATAGCTATCTATTGTTCTGTCTGTAGGTAGCGGATGGAATTCATCGAAGCGGTTTACTGCAACCAGAGTACGCTCACTGCTCAATTTCCCTGCTCTCTGGAATAGAGTGGCCATGACAGAAGCACCTGATGTACCAGGGTTAGATCCATTGAAGAGAACCAAAACAGCATGGGCATCTTTGATTTCTGTCATACAAAGGTAAGAATCGCGAGCACTGCTGCTTTCCGCGCCTAATCCTGGGAAATCCAGGAAAGCGAGAGAATGTAAAGCTTTTTTTTCTGTAATTCCAAAAGGAGCAGCCCAGGCACTTACATCCACAACAACTCGCCTGACCACAGGAAACAGTGCGCGTAAATTATTCGAAGTAATTTTATCCACTTTCCCGTCTTTATTTCCTCTTTCATACACTTCTTTTATAGAATTGTAGATTGTCTGTATCCCTTTATTTAAATCAGGACGGGCAGTGAGGGTTAAGGCTGTAGGGATCAAATCAACAGGTAAACTAAAGGAGACTCTCTCTTCTCTACATACCAGATCTTGGTTATGGCGTAAAGACAGAAGGAATTCCAGAGCAGAAAGGATGGAATATTTGGGGGTAATGGACTTGAGTTCTACGAATTTTTTGCAAAGGAATTTTTCAAGCTTTTCCAGTTCATTCATTCCTACTTTGGACGGAACTCCATCAATTCCCTGGTTTTTTAAATCTTTAAGGTAATAGTCCAAAACATTGTCTATTTCAAATTGATTAAAAAAGGAAATCGTTGCGCCTTTGATAAAGGCAGGCTTTTCTTCTGGGCGGAGGGAAACTCTTGTCTCGCAAACATTTCCTGTAGTCGGCTGGAGTAAACAGGGAAAAAGATCTGTGGTATCCATCAAGGCGTTCAAAAGCAATGTTTTTCCACTGTTAAATTCTCCAACGATAGCAATACGCAAAGGTGCATCTGCAAGCTCCATACCTCTTTGTAAAAGAGCTCTGGCATCGTTTAGCTTGTTTTGAACATAGTCTGGAGGAGTTGCATTGAGCCACTGGACTACCGCAGTGTCTAGCATCTGGGCAGCTTCTTTGATCTCACCAACAGTATTGAACTTTGACATAAGGGATTCCTATCCTTAAAAATAAACGCTAATGTATTCGTTTTTGACAACAGATCGGCTGAACTATCGTCAAGTTAGGAAAACCTCGCTAGAAGATATTAGAAAATAGCACAACTTGTATTAACCCAAAAAGCAAGCGGGTTTTATATGAAGAGATCGCTCTGTGTAAGCCTTCTTTCAGGAATCAAAAAAACAGGTATCCCATTTTTTTCTATGCCAGGCTCAAGAGTTGAATCCAATTTTT
>JABWCH010000016.1 GCA_013359215.1 Candidatus Brocadiia bacterium
TGTAATAGTTCTTTTGCTTTTATTATTCAGAATATCTCTTAATCTCTTATTTTCAGATACTATTTTGACTTAATTAATCATAAATTTCAAATAATTTTTATTTTTTTTAGATACTTTTTGGCACTATACAAGAAATCAGAATTTAACATTGTCAAAATAAAAAAAATTTATTTTTTATGCTAAAATCTTAAATGGTTTAGATAAAAAATGTTATATGGATTTTTTTTAAAAATTTTTTTTGTTTCTTGACATTTTATAGGAAATCGACTATTTTAGATCAAATTATCCGATTTTGGCTTGATAGCATACATTTCATCATAACTTGATCTAGCAAATTAATACATTTAAGATAATATTCCGATGAATAACAAGGGGAAGAAACTTCATCTGTTATTTTTATGGAAGGAGTGGAGTATGGACCGTAAGGAAAGAAAAATCATGAGCTTATTTTCAAAGTATATCAACAAGTTTTTGGGAGTTGACCACAAAGATGCGGCTCCCGAAAGAGAAGCTTTGGAGTTGGAACAACTAGAGCCAAGGACACTCTTTTCAGGAACACCCCTGGATGAACTCCTGATGTCGCAAGAGACAAGGGATGTGCTGATGGAAGAAGGTTCTATAAACCTTGTGATGGAAGAAGCCCAGGAGAGCAACTGGAATGTGGGAAAAGAAATCGTATTTGTCGATTCGCAGGCATTGGAAGAAGGGCAGAGTGACTGGCAAAACAATATAGATATGTCACAGGCACAGGTTATAGAACTAGACAATACAAGGGATGGAGTGGAGCAAGTAGGAGAAGTGCTGGCAGAGAGCGAGAATATATCGGGAATCCATTTTATAACCCATGGAACAGCAGGGAGCTTCCAGTTGGGTGCAACCCAGGTAGATGGAGAGCTTCTGGAGAAAAGGGCTGCGGAATTGGAGAGTTGGGGAAAAGCCATGGTAGAGGGCGGAGATATATTGATTTATGGATGCAATGTAGCCGAAAGCACAGAAGGAAAAGATCTGGTCAACAGACTCAGCGAAATAACAAATGCGGATGTTGCTGCTTCAGTCGATAGCACAGGAACAGAAGACCAGGAAGCAGACATGGTTCTGGAATACCAGACAGGGACAATCGAAACGCAGAATATCTTTGAGGGAAGCTGGTCAGAAGAGATGTCGTTCACTCTGGACAATCTTCCTATTCCAGGGACAACAGGGAATGATATATTCACTTTAGGCTGGAGCAAAGTAAACAATTCTATACCTACCAATGGGCATAATGTAACAATCAGTGCGAATGCTGGGAATGATACCTTTGTCATAGATCGTTTCTCAGGTGCAAATAGCATGCTTTTAAATGGTGGTGATGGAGAGGATGTGCTGGATTTTTCCCGATATTCAGGAAAAGCAAGACACTTTGAATTTTTGGTGCAGAGCAACAAGGATATATTGGTAAAAGGAAAAACCCTATCAGGAACAGTCTTTACAATCACAGCCCGCAATATTGAAAAAATCATAGCCAGGCAAGGCGATGGTTATACAAACCTTTTGTCTTTTGCTGACATGACAACAGGCTTTGCATTTGATATAGCCCAAAATACACAAGGAAAAGAAATAAAGGCAGCAGGAGCAATCAGCTTAGAGGCAACAGGCATAGAGTATCTGGTTGGAACATCCCATGCTGATACCTTCAATGTGAAGGCAAGTGCTTCAGGAATGACACTAGACGGGCATCTGAATGTAGAAGGTCAGAATACAGTCCAAGATACGATGGACTTTAGCGATTGGACACAAGCCCTGACATTGGCTTATCGCAGTGGAGTGACAAATCCTCACTATTCCGACATAGAGGCATTATATACAATAAAAGCAGGCGGCGTAGAGAAAATCCAGGCTTATGATATGGAAATCATTAAGGGTGGGCAAGGAACAGATACTCTGGATTTCTCGAATGAAACACGCTCCATGAAAGTCAATCTTTCCAATGCTTCCTATGATGTAGAAAATCTAACCCTCCAGGCTAAAACAGCCGAGCTATATAAAAATTCCACAACTATTTCTATCAAGATAGAAGAATTTGAAAATATCCGCGGCGGATCAGGAGAAGACTATCTGATTGGAAATGAAAAGGACAACACAATAGAAGGCGGCGGAGGTAAAGATATCTTAGTAGGACAGGAAGGCAAAGACTATCTGTATGGTCAGGATGGAAACGACTATTTGTATGGAGAAGGCGGAGGCGATTTTCTCTTTGGAGGCAAAGGAGATGATACCCTTGTTGGTGGAGATGGAGTAGATCACCTGTATGGCAACGAAGACAAGGATAAGCTGTTTGGAAATGAAGGTAATGATGAGCTTTCAGGAGATGAAGGAGAAGATGAAATTTATGGTGGAGCAGGAAATGATCTGATAGAAGGCGGAGAAGGCGATGATTCCATGCTTGCTGGAGGTGAAGGCGATGATATAATCCTGGGAGGTGCTGGAAACGATAAACTCTATGGTGAAGCAGGCAACGATACGCTGGACGGTGAAGCAGGCAACGATACGCTGGATGGTGGAGCAGACAATGATACGCTAACGGGCGGTACAGGAACAAATACCTTTGTCTTTGGGCAGGCATGGGGCAAAGATACAATCCAGGAAAAATCAGTCGAAAAGCCAACCCAAAGCATACTGCAATTCAAAGATGCAGTGAATGCCATTGACGTGAAGGCAAGCGGTACGCCTAATAGAGTAGATTTCAAATTAGATATTCAAGACCAGGCCCAGAATAAGCTATCAGGAAATATTTTAAGCCCTGTAGAAATCAAAGGGAATGTCCTGAGCAAGCTAGATTTCAGCGGGTTGGATGAATCTGTACTTGCTTTGTCTTATAAAGTAGGAACAGGAGAAGCAACGAAAACAGCACCAACAGGTCTTTCCACAACAGGCGACCTGGTGAGCATAGCAACAAACAGCACTTTCCTGTCAGCAGAAAAAGTGACATCTGTAACAGGAATCAAACGAGAGGAAATGAGCAAGCTTTTCCCAGACGATGTGGTCATGGAAAGCCTGCCTGATATTATTCTGGAAACAGGAAAAGTAAGAACCATAGATGGATCGAGTGCCTTCTATTCCACTCCTGAAAATATAGGCAACAAAAGCTTCCAAAATTTAAGCTTTAGCAGCGTGAGCGCGGCCCAGGCAGATGGAACTATGCGTGCCAAAATCAATCTAGGGCCACAAGCAACAGCAAACAAAAGTCTGATATATGACATAAAAGAATTGCCTGCTGCGGATATAACGATTGATGGAAGTGGAACAGACACAAGAATATACCTGGGAAATCTTTTGGCTCTCCCAACACTAGAGGGAATCCAGGTAACAGCAAACAGCATTTCCTTCAGCTATAAGCTCACAGTAGACGGAAAAGAGCAAACCTTTAATTTCTCTGCAAAAAACATCACCCGCGTTGTAGGATCAAAGGGCGCAGACAAATTTGTCGTAGACAGCGCGTATATGACCCAAAGCAGTGGAACAAAACCGCTTTCGATTTTAGGCTATAGCGGAGAAGACACCATTGATTTCAGCAAGGTAGACGAAAACCTTCAATGGAACATAGAGCTTGCCACGATTCATGGAGAAGAGACAACAAAGGTTTCTGTCCAATCTGGCGGAAAGACAGACAAAAGCCTGAACATAGCAGGTTTTGAAAAATGGATTGGGGGCAGCAAAGCCGATAAGCAAGACACATTGGATTTTTCAAAAATAGACCTGGGTGCGAGCTTTACAGAAATTGCTATCAACGCCAACCTGGAACAAAAAACTCTGAGTATCAAAGGAAGTCTGAATCTTACAATAGAAGATTTTGAGAACGTAACAGGAAGCCAGAATAAAGACAGCATCACAGGAAATGAAAAAAACAATATACTGTCAGGCGAAGCAGGAGAGGATACAATCCATGGCGGTGCTGGAAATGATACACTCCATGGCGGTATTGGAGTTGATACCCTGAGAGGCGGAGCTGGAAACGATATACTAGAAGGCAATGAAGGAAACGATATACTAGAAGGCAATGAAGGCGATGATACGCTTCTCGGTGGCGAAGGAAATGATACGCTCAATGGTGGTATAGGAAATAACACTTATATCATGCAAGACCTTTGGGGTGGAGACAAACTGATCTTGTCTGCTATGGAAAATCAGAGTAGGGATAAACTGGTTTTCAATGAAATGACAGAAGATTTAACATTGTCCTTGAGTTCGTCTGTAGGTAATGAATATAAAATGAAGCTCACATCAGGGGCAAATATAATCCAGAGTGAAAGTAGTGATTTTATAGAGCTTATAAGACCTATTGATATTGATTTTATAGAGCTTATAAGACCTATTGGTATGGAAAGCCCTGCAAAAGTTATTTTAGATGCCACTGCTACTACAAAAGGATTGAAATATAAAATAGGGGATGAGGGCATTTCTCTTTCCAAGCTGGAAACGGATGCACCCAGCCCAAATACATATAGCTTTGTTTCCGTAAGCACCCCTGCTAGTACTCCCTCTAAGATCAATGCTGGATCAGGGAACGATACATTCTTGTTTGCACCAGATGCCAGTTTCAACACTTTGCTGGATGGTGGTCAAGGCATCAATACAGTAGATTTTTCTCTTATGAAGCAATTGGATTTAGATAAGGTAAAAAACTCTATTTCCAATGCAAATATCTTTATTTTGTCCGAAGGCGCGGATAAAGGTTCTTTGGATATAGAAAAGATCCAGGTTTCTGCGGGTGCTGGCGATGATAGTATAACCTTAACAAAAGGCAAGAGCATTCTCGAAGGAAGCACTGGTGCTGATACCCTAAAAAGCGAAGCCAGCCAGAACATACTCAAAGGCGGTGCAGGCAATGATACCTTGGTTGCTGGAACAGGATACACTCTATTGGCAGGGAATACAGACGATGATACCTATGCAGCAAATCCGAATTTCGGAGTATCTTCCGTTGTAGAAGGAAAATCGCAAGGAAAGAAAGATACCATTGATCTATCAGGCCAGACAAAAGACTATGTGCATATTCTAAGCGGTGGAACTTTGGTTTCTACAGAAGGAATACTTTTTGATGGTCAAGAGGTAAGAAGGGGAATAGTGCCAACGCTATCCCTGGAAACATCGCAAGAAAGCCTAAAGGGCTGGACATATTCCGAAGGGGAAGTGAACATCACGAACCTTTTTGGATTTACAGCAGGCCAATATGCAGAAAGCGCGAATGGCAGCATTACGCTAAAGGCAGACAAGACGCTTCCTGATACAATGAGCAAAACACAAGACATATACCTGGAAATCAATTTTGGCAAGGGCGTAGAAGTTTATGAAATCCATGTATCTCTTCCCAATAGTAAGCTGAGCTATGATTTTAGCCTAGAAGCAGACAGGAATGAGTTAAAAGATATTATAAACGCCGAGCTGGCTCGCCTTAGCATTAATACCAGCGTAACAGCAAACATTGTACACAGAAGTTTTACAGATATATTGAATGGAACACTAAGCGGCTATTTCCTGGAATTTACAGTGCAAAGAGCATCCAATGCAGAGCAGGCAACAAGCATAAGAATCACACCTAAAATAGCAGGAACAGTGGTTGTAGGCCAGGATGCCCAGGGACAGGGAATGCTGCAAAATATCGAAACAATAAAAGCAAGCACAGGCACTAATAACTTTGTCTTTGGAAACGATTGGGGAACACGCAATGTAAGTGCCAACAAATGGGTCAATGGTCTTGTGGAAAAAGGAGTGGGTGCCTTATTGGGCGACCTTGTTCCTGCTGTGTTGAATAAAAACCAGGAACTCGTTATAGACACAAGAAATATGTATCTAACCAATGATCTGATTTTGGATTTCCGAGCAGTCAATCAGGCTTTGAATTTTAGTTTTACCCACATTGATGCTGATCCAGCAAAGGGAATAGAGGCACATACTGAGTTGACAATATGCCTGGCAAATCCCCTGGAAATTCCTTACTATGGGCCAAACTTTGGCGACATAGAATACAGTAAGATCAAGATCACCCACGTTGGAGAAAAGACAACAGTCTATGGTGGCCGAAAAGAAAATACCTTCAAAATGGAAGCCAGCGTACAGGCATTTGGAAATGAATTCAAAGGCAAAATCATAGGGGGAGAAGGAAGATCCATTACTCCCACCGATTTGATCCCCACATCCTTAGGCGATGTCCTGGGAATGCTGGATGGCATATCGGGAATGGCTTTCATCCCTGGACTAAACGTAAGCAATACCATAGACATAAGCTCATGGTCTATGGAGCATCCTAGCAGCTTGCTCAATATTGCTAATCTTGGCGATAATCTTCTCTCCACTTCCATGAAATATCTTTACGATGCTATGGTTTATGACGCAACAGAAGAAGATCCTAATGTAAATTTAGAAAAGATTTCAGGCTTGCTCGCAGGCCAATTCGAAAATATCGATAGTGTAGTGTATGGCGCAGGAGTGAGCTTTGTGTTTGGAAATGACCTCATGCCAGGCGGCGATACCCTGGATTGGATAGAAACCTTGTTCACATCAGGCGAACATAATGATAGCGATGATAACAAGAATATGCTCTGGGATGTTGTGTCTGGAATGATCTCAGGTTGGGGTGGAAACACCTTTACTGTAAGTGGCCCAGATGTGTTTTCTTTCTTCTCCACTATGTACGATAGCGTCAAGGCAGTCAAAGATGGCGAAACAGGAAAAGACAAAGCTCTGGGAGCAGCCAATACTCTTTTGAATGCAATCACAGGCGGCCTGGGTGTCCATGCTTTGATGGGAATGACAGGCGCGGATACGTATAAATTCGAAGGCTTATGGGGCATGGCGAATATAGTAGAAATGCCCGATCCTCTGGCTGTGTTTGGCGCAGATACGCTAGATTTCTCAGCCATTGAAGGCGATGTTTTGGTCACTGTGGAAAAAGGGGATGGAAAGACCAATCTTGTCACTGCCACAGCCCACAATCCGATTTTGGATAAGATGAATGTAAACCAAGATCCTGATGATATTCTGTCTGGATACAGTTGGGTCTTTGCAACAGGAATCGAAAATATAGTAGGAAGCAAGGGAACAACCACAATCAAGTTCATTGGAAATGCAGCAGGTCTTCCAGGAGCAAGACCAGAAGCACCAGAAGGTGCTTTGCTGAACGGAACAGTAGCTCCAGGGCAGGGCGGATCGATTGTGCTGGACTATTCGGAATACACAGGCGGCAGCATTGAAGTAAACACAGGAGCAGGCAGACAGCAAGTTTTAGTGCCAGAATGGGAGATTCCTGGCCTTTTCAAATTCCCGTCCATTGCTTTTGATTGGGGTAAGGCCAGTCTCATGGCAAGCGGCTTTGGAATCCAGATACTGGATATCATCAACGGCCTTCAGGCTTTCAATCAGATAGAGCATGGCGGAGACACAGCAGCCATTGAAAGTGGAGATCTGGCAAACTTTGTTGTTTCCTCTGTAGCCAAAACCATTGGAAGCGCGGCAGATGATATTTTAATAGGAAAAGAAGGCGAAGACCACTTTGTTTTAGGCAAAGGCGGAGAAGACAAAGTAGATGGCAAAGGCCAGGGCAAGAATTTTAAAGGCGAGCCAGAAGCCGATAAGGTTAGCTTCGACAAAGCAGGCGAGGGAGTTCTTTTGGATTTAAGACCAAAAGCGGACAAGGTTAGAGCAAAAATAGGAAATAGCGATAAAATCAGCGAAATCATCAATATCGAAGCCTATTCTGGCAGCTTATTCAACGATAAAATCTGGAGCAGTAGTGGAGATGATTCTTTCTTCTTCACAGATGAAAACTTAGGCGGCAATGACATTATCTTTAACATTGGTGGAACGGATGAACTGGATTTTACTGGATTGAAGCAAGCAAATGTTGAGTTTGTAGAGAAGAAAGAAAACCAGGCAACACCAACAGGAAATGATTATAAAGACATTGATGGAAATGTCTTGTCTTTAACCACAAAATATAGCAAATACAAAGTTACAAACGCCCAAGGAATCGTAAGCTATCTGGAAGTCTATGGTGATGTGAATGTAAAATATAAAAAAGATGCCCAGGTCGATTTCTATCTGAGCAAATTTTTAAGCACAGGCGGCGGCTATCTGGTAGTGGCAGACGAAACCGAGACACCAGTAAGTACCCCAAATGCCTTGAGCTACAGCCAGCTTAATCCTATCATTGACGAAGCCATAGCCAGATGGAAAGAATCTCCGCTGTCTAGCAGTGTAAACCTGGAAGAGTTGTCTTTCATCATTACTGATTTACCAGACTATAACCTGGGCCAGACCATGAACGGCATTATCTTTATCGATGCCACAGCAGCAGGCATTGGCTGGTTTGTAGATGGAACACCAGGACAGGACGAAGAGTTTTTGGCAGGGAGAGCGAATGGACTCGATAGCGATGCTTATGGCAAATTCGATCTTCTGAATGTAGTCATGCACGAAATCGGACACGTTCTTGGGCTGGACGATATTGCAGGGACTTCGCAAGACTTGATGAATTTCAGGCTTGCCACAGGCCAGAGAAATGAAGTGCCCGAATGGGATGGCAAAGACGCAATCGTTCTGACATCCATAGAAGGCTATGAAGAAGGCACTCCTCAGTCTGATGAAGAAAAGATATTGTCAGGACTCAATGAATTTGCGGATTGGGCAGCAGGCTATGGCGACATCATTCTTCAGAATGCAGGGATTGTAGGCAAGCTGCCTTTCATGGACACAGCTTTCGATGCTCTTTGGAGCATGACAGGACAGAACATCACAGACAAGATAGCCCAGGAAATCCGCGACCAGATAGCAGGCGTATTCCAGAACCTGGAAACCGTAACAACCGCAGATCTGTATGCTCTGGATATGCTGAAACCTACATTATCGAGCGAGCCCATCGAATTCCAGGCAAGCGTAGACCTGATGAGCTTTACACAGAACGTGAACTTAAGCCTGAATGGATCTATGCTAGGAGACTTTGGATTCCTGATGCCAGCAGAACTGGAACAATCCACACCTATTGTACTGTCAGGCGGCTTTAGTCTGGATTTCGTGTTTGGTATTGATACAGAAGGCAAATTCTATATCCAAGATCCTTCTTTGACAGGAAGCCTGAATGTAGACCACGAAGAGCCTTTGGATTTATCTTTCAATGTAGGGCCAGCAGGCATTGGAGTAGAAGATGGGACAATATTCATTGACCTGGCCTTGCTGATGAACAAAGAAGGGCGTTTCTATACACAAGACCTGTCCACTTTGGCACTGGGTTCTCCGAAATTGAGCCAGGACAGCACATACACAATAGATCTGCCCATAGAATTGCAAGGAGCTTTAGGCGGACTCAACGACAAACAGAATCCAGCAAGGATTCATTCAGAATACAATACAATAACAAATCCTTCGACTTTCTCCGAAGGTGCGACATTATCTCAGTTCTTTGCCAGCATTCCTGTATTCACGAGCGTAGAGAATTTGGACAAATTGCTTGACATTCAGAATATTTCTCTGGATGCGTTGCTGGAAGGAATGAAATCCACACTAGAGCAATTGATAGATGAAGAGGGAATAGCTTACAAGAATATGCCTATCATAGACAAGAGCCTGGTGGATTTACTAGGATCAGGCTCTACCAATATGATCTCTGGCCTGATAGGCGCGATAGAGACAGTGCAAGATACGCTGACAAACATCCAGAAGCTGGAAATCGACTTGAGCCAGGAAATCAACAGTGCACTGGGTCTTGGACTAAACATAGGCGGACAAGAATTAGACAATGCATACCAAAACCTGACCAATGTTTCCATGAATCTCAGTGGCAGCTCCACAGATGAAGAGATTGCCCTGGCAATGGCAAAAGGCGCGGAAATGGAAAACCTCCAGTTCTTCCGAGAAATCGCCAGCAACCAGGCAAAACTCGATATATATGGCCTGAACAGAACAGCCACTGACCTTGCGATTGCCATGGCAAGCGTAGATGCATTAGCTCTAAGCGCAATGCAGGCAAACAGAGACTTAGTCGCCAGCGATAGTGCGAGAACACAGGCTTTGGGGAATCTGAATTCTATGGGCCTATCAGAAGCCTCAACAGACGAAGAAATCCAGGCAGCCTTTGACAAGACAACCCAAATCAAAATTTTGCAAATGGCCCGATCTATAGTAACAGGCGACCTGGCACAAAGCTTCCAGGATGAGTTGGGCATGATCTATGGCATGGTCAAAGATGCAGCGCAGGATATGCTCAACAAGCTAGGGCTTTCGAGCGACATGACAGACCAGGCCATCCAACTGCTCATGGATGCAAGCAATAGCGTAACTCAGGCAAAGGCAGACCGTGATCTGATCCTTAGTGCAGATCAGTCATGGAAAGATGCCCTGGCAAGCTTGAAAAATTTAAGGCTGACAGGTAAATCCACAAACAATGAAATTGCCCTGGCTATGAGCAACGGTAGTCTAGGCGACAGCCTGAAGCAAGCCAGGAATTTCCTGACAACAGTATATAATATTAAAGGCATGGATTCTGCTATGGCGATAAGCAATCTGGCAGCCAAAGGTCTGGATGATTTGTCCAAAGACGTAGACATAGCCATGAGCCTGATTGATGCCAGTGAATTTGCAGCCAGGAAAGCCGACCGAGACATACTGCATACATTCGACCAGAACAAGCTGATTGATTTTGAATACAAAGATTCGCGCCTTGATGTGGATTTCCTGTTTGAGAAGCATCTGACAACCCAAATGGG
This sequence comes from Candidatus Brocadiia bacterium, assembly GCA_013359215.1. Taxonomy (GTDB): domain Bacteria; phylum Planctomycetota; class Uabimicrobiia; order Uabimicrobiales; family JABWCH01; genus JABWCH01. Next base: position 10,740 of record JABWCH010000016.1, read on the forward strand.
TTTCAACTTAGACTTACAAGACCTGATCGCCAACTCAGGAGCACCTGGAGCAATCCAGGCATTGATTGGAGATGGTGGCGTTCTGAACGTAGAAGCCAATGGCAATGTGGCAGTGGATGCCTTCCTGAACTTTGATTTAGGCTTTGGATTTGACCTGAAAGACATCACGGCCCCTAAATTCTTTGTGAAAGATTCCACAAAGATTATGGTAGGTCTGGATGTTTATAACGATGCACCTTTGAGCTTCTCAGCTTCCATTGACGTTCCTATCGTGGGCGAAGTGAAGCTGGCAGCAAAGGATGTGGATGCAAGCCTGTCTCTGAGAGCGGGTTTTGAGCTAAAAGACAATAGTGCCAATGGAAACGTTTATGCTGTAAGCGACCTGAGCATGGATGCCGTAGAAGTCACGGCAACAGGAGATGCCCAGATCGATATGCCCATCTACTTCCCCACAGCCAACATGCCTGTAGGCGGATCGACAAAGGACGAAAACAACGATGGCTATGCAGACAATGTTTTGCACGTAGACACAGGTTTTGATGCTTTGGGCGGCGGCTTTGAAGGGTTCAACGTAATCGTTCCCGATCTAGCCAATACCTTTGATCTCTTTGCCTTGCTGAACGATCCTGAAAACATTGTAATGGGTTTGAACAAAGTATTCGATGGCATGAGCGGAATCAGCAATTTCTTTGGTGATCTGGATCTGCCTTTGGTAGGCGATGCCCTCCATTCTGCAGGCGATTTCATCAATGAAGATTTGCGAGGTCTAATCGTTGGAACAGCCAATGGTGATGGAACTTACACGGGCGGTATTGGTGGATTCCTTTTGGGATCTCAGCAAAATCTGGATATGACCACAGTAGAGATCATCCAGCAAGCCCTGTTTGAATCTTTAGGCGCGAGGCTGGTAACTCAGACCTTTGATGAAGCCACAGGACAATATGTCTATAATTCCATAGATTCAGCAGACGATATACAGCTTGTGGTCGGGGATGACTATGTTGAATTCAACATGATGATTCAAGGCAACATGCTGGACGAAACCGTCCCCATAGACTTTGATATGGCAGTGCCAGGATTGGGCTTAGACATTGATTCTGACATACAGATCAAACTCGACTACCTGATGGCCTTTGGATTTGGATTCAGCACAACCCAGGGACTCTATATGGTAACCAATGGATTTGGTGCTGGCGGAGATGAGCTAAAGCTAGACCTTACGGTAAACTTCAGTGACCAGAACGGAACGCCTTCGACCCTGACAGGCGAACTGGCAGTGCTTACCCTGGAAGTTGTGGACATTTTGAAAAACGATTCCAGAGACACAGATGGCAAAGCAAGCGGGCTCTTTGGAACTTTGAGCGTAGATCTGCAAGGCGGAGAAAATGGCCGCCTGAGTGCGAGCAACTATCAGGATATGGTGATCGAAGTAGACATGAGTGCAGGCGTAGACCTGGATCTGGACACGAGAATCAGCCTGGGCGGTGAATTTGCCAGTTTCTCTACTCTATTCCACTATAGCCAGAATCTGGCAAACTACAAATGGAATTCCCTGACAGGTTCGCAGTCTTCCTTTATGCAGACTCCGACGATCTGGCTGGAAGATGCTACCATAGACATCGCAGGACTGGCGAGAGTATCGGGCGATTTCAGCCTGTTAAGCCAGAATGGCAAGACCATACTCGCTGGTACAGATATAACAGGATCTTTAGGAACACAGGACTTTGGATTCAGCCTGACAAATGGCTCTTTGGGCATGGTATTCTACGAGAATTCTACTTATGCACTAGAAGCCGCTGGAAACATAGCCTTCTCAGGATTAGAAGGATTCGACATTGCAGCCGAGAACATGAAGGTGCGTGTCAATACCACAGGCGGAGCAGTCAATGAAAGCATACAGATCGGAACAGAAAACGTAGGAATCTCCTTTAGCTCTTCAGAAGGAAACTACAAGGCCGTAAGCGGCGATGCCACAATCAATATAGCCGACTTTATCCAGGTATCAGGGAGCATTTCTGTAGCCATGCAGAATGGAAAGACCATCCTGGCAGCCAGCAATGTAACAGGCAGCCTGGGAGTGGATAACCTTAACTTCCAGCTTTCGAATGGTAACCTGGGACTTGTGCTGTATGAAAATTCTACCTATGCTTTGGAAGCATCAGGAAATATGTCTTTCACAGGATTCCCTGGGCTAGATGTTTCTGCTCAAGACATGCAAATACGAGTCAACACAACAGGCGGTGCGGTCAATGAAAATATCCAAATTGCAGGAAAGACAAAGTCCATCAGCTTTAGCTCATCAGAAGGAAACATCAAGGCTTTAGGCGGAAATGCCACTTTCACAGTAGCCAATCTCTTCAGTCTGAGCGGGCAGGTATCTATTGAAAAGAATCTGAACGTTTTCGACATTGACATCCAGCAGGCAAGGCTTGGCCTGATCGTGGAGGGAGAAGAGATCATAGCCCTGGGCGGAAGTGCCTCTTTTGAAATGAGCAGCACTCAGGGTTTTAAGATGAAATCCTTTAGCATCGCAGGCTTTGACTTTGGCAATGAATCGTCTTCCAGTGGAAGCACAAACGGTTCAACAGGAGGAAGCACGGGCGGTTCAACAGGCGGAAGCACGGGCGGTTCAAACAACACAGTGCCTTCTACTACAGCAGGCAAAAAGCTTGGGCCTTTGAGCTTCAGCGACCCTTCCATAGCCATCTCGAACTTTGATTTCGACATGGAAGGCAATGTCAGTGCCAGCATCACCTTGAGCGTAGGACAGGCTTCTATCACAGCAGGAAGTGCCTTTGGCATTTCGGTCAAGAATCTGTCTGGCAGCTTTGATATGAGCATGAATGTCTTTGATTTCAACATAGGAACACCAGGAAACTGGCAGCTCAGTGCCGATGAAATCGTGATCAGCATTGGCAGCTTCCTGGATATTAAGGCAACCGATGTAATCCTGAATCCTAATGCAGCGGATGATGAATATCTGGTAAGCTTTGCCTCGGCTTCGGCAAGCTTAAAGACATTAGGCATAACAGGTACAGCCCGCAACTTTGCGATTATGGGAAGCGGAGACTTCAGAGCCTTGGAAGGCTTTGGTGTAAGTCTGGACTTTGGAGCAAACACAAGCGGAAAACTGCTCTGGCCTTCCTGGTTGCCCATCCAGATCCAGTCTTTGTGCCTTGTCTGGGAAGATTTCAATAATGCACCAGAAGATTGCAAGATCGTTCTGTCCGCAGGAATTTCTGCCAATATGGGGCCTTTGAGCATTAGCGGAGCAATAGACAGAGCCGTAATCGATGTTCAAAAACTCATGGATGGCGAAATGCCGATTGAAGATCTTTCTGGCGTTGCCATCAGCATATCAGGAAATATGTATGCTATGGAGGTTAGTGGAACCATCGTACTTGGGCTGATCCGCCTGGATGAAAGCGGAGATCTGATTGACGATCTCGATATGACAACAACCGTGGCAGATCGAATTCTTTACGGCGGCCTCCAGGCATCGGCTACCATGAAGGGAGTCGGTGGATTTGAGATTATGCTAGGCTTATCGGAATTAGGGCCTTTGTCCATCTATATGATGGCAAACGTTCCCATTGTTGTTGGCCCAGTTGTGTTGAGCAATTTCCGAGGCGGTGTGACATTCAACGATACATTCCCAACAATCAACACAGCAACAGATTTGAGGAATCCTGTTTTCAATTCTCCTACGGATTTGACAGCCTTGCAATGGATGAGCCAGCTCAAACGCCAGGTAATCCTGCAATATGAGACAACATCAGGCGGAAATGGCAGTTTCTGGGATCAATTCCTGAATCCTATCATCATTCGCGCTGGTGCTACGATTACATGCCCTGCTTTCACTGGTGATGTGCAGATGATTGTTAGCACAGAAGGAAAATTCGCTTTAAGTGGAAATCTGCTCTACACAACAGGCATGATGATGGACACAAGGCTTTTCTTTGACCTGGAAGACGTAGGCCAGGGCGATGTCAGGATCATGCTCCTGATAGACCAGTATAGTTCCCCTGGTATGAAGCAATTAGGATTGCCTCCTGACATGACCATCCGTGGTATGATTAGCATTCTTGCTTTGGACATGGACAACGATGGCAGCGACGATGCAGCCCAGATCATTCTGGAAGGCGGCATAGATCGCAATATTATGAATTTCTCTACCTTGACATTCGAAGGCTCGGTCACTTTGACTTTCCAGGAAACCAGATTCACAATAGATCTGGATGCCCAGGCGAAATTCTCCTTGTTTGGCAGCGAAATGACGCTAGGAGCAGCAGCAGGTAGGCTTGTAATAGACAACAGCAGTGGATTTGCAATATGGGGCGTTGTCAAGATCGAAAGCAACCTGAGCTTCTTGCAGCCTTATGGCATTGATGTGAATGCAGAATCCTTGATGTATTTAAACACAAGCTCTGAAAGCAAGACAGAAACTTTGGTTTTGCCAGGAATGGGAGAAAGAACATTCACTCTTGATCCAACATGCTTTGGCTTCCAGATTGTCGGCAGCCTGTATCTTTCTCTGCCAGGAGATGACAAGAAAATCGCTGGTTTGAGCGGAGCGTTTGCTCTTGAAATTAGCGAAGAGGGCATGAGCATATTCGTGAATGCAGACATGACCATTGGGCCTCCTGAAATCCAATTCTTCAGCTTCCATGCATTAGGCGTACTCATGATCAATGAAGATGGATTTGCAGCCAGCCTGGATCTATCTATGAAAGTCGGTGGAGTTCTGTCTTCTGTCATCGAATTTGATGGTAATTTCCAATTGATTACAAACATGACCTCCAAGAATCAGGACTATGTGATTCCTGAAATGTTCCTGGACGATCTGTCGCCTGAATTCTTGAACACACTTGAAACCAATGAATTAGGACAGAAATATGTCCGTATCTCTGGCGGCGCGCCTCAACTGGACGGATCTATAGGTGATTTTGGTCCATACTTTGTATTCCGAAGAACAGGCAACATAACCCTGGCGAGCGTAATACAGTTGCAGGGCGATGCGTACTTCCGCATTGATACAACAGGAATGGAACTCTTCCTGAGCGGAATCGCTAACTTTGGTGGACTCGGATCTATAGGAGCTGCTGGGCAGCTTAAGGTAAGCGAGGCTGGTCTTGTGGGCGTTTTAGATCTTGCAGGCAATTTGGGGATTGCTGGTGTAATCGAAATGCAAGGTCGCGCTCAACTGGAAATCAACACAACCTCTTCAAGCCAGATTGTCAGACGGCTTGACATAGACAAGCGCACAGGGGAAGTCCTGGGTCTTGTGAATGGAACGATTGATCCTGAAACTTTCCGCATCAGTCTTGGCGGTTCGATTCTATTGGCAGATGCCTTTGAATTGAAAGGTAGCGTAGACTTGCTTATCAATTCGCAAGGGTTTGATCTAAAATTCGACGCTTCTCTGGACATGGATTTCTTTGGCAGGCTGGAAGTCAAAGGCGGAGCTATCATACGAGACAATGTCTTTGCCATGGCTATTGACATTGGAGCAAAAGCCTTGTCTTTTGATCCATTCAATCTGGAAGGCAATTTTGACATCAAGATCAACACAGGCTCTCAGGCAATGAACGTGAACGGCATTAACGTGGCTGGTCATACAGCCCTGATCCATGCTGATGCTACTCTTTCCTTTGGATTGTTCAGCGCAGTAGGCTCGATAACCCTGGGAGTGGAAGACGGCATCTTTGTCATGTCTCTGGATGAACTCAGCGTGGACTTCTTTGGATTTGTAACCCTGGACGTAGATGGTTACATTAAATCCAATGGCGATTTCCGTCTCCATGGAGAAGTGAACATCGAAATCCCTATGGGGCCTTTCCGATTGAGAGGTGGATTTGAACTCACGGTATCTAGTGGAGATCCTATTTTTGCTGGTGCAGCCTGGGGCTCGATTAGCGTTTATATACCTTTACCCTGGCCTCTTGATGATATTGAAATTACATTGGCAGGTCTGCGAGGAGCTTTTGAATTTGGTCGCAGCAGCATTCGTCTGGGTATAGAAGTAGAAGTCATGGGCATTACCTTCAGCGGTGAAAAATATTGGTGCTGGGGGCCTGATCCCATTCTGGCGACCAAAGTCGGGGATGTTCTGTATCTCAACATGGGCGTGGATGCCTATAAGAGAGATTTGCCAGGCAATGATTATTATAGCAAAGACAGCGGCGAAGCCTTCACGGTAGAGCATGTATCGGGAAGCTATGGCAATGAAACCGTCAATGTTACAGGAATGGGTGTCACGCAGCAATACGCAGGCGTAAGAAAAGTGGTCGTTACCGATTCTGGAAAAGGCAAAGACACCATCCATCTGGCTTCTGGTTTGCTTGCAGATGCGGACATAACCACAGGAGAAGGCGATGATACTATTCTGGCTCTGACAACAGGCCAGGTAACCTTGCGCGGAGGCGATGACAACGACCGCATCTTGAGCATCAGCGACAATGCTTTGTTGTACGGCGATTCAGGCAACGACCTTATCGAAGTCCAGGGAAACAATTCCATTATCTATGGTGGCAATAGTAGCGATACGCTGCGATCCTGGGGTCATAACAATGCAATCTATGGCGGATTAGGAAACGATACTGTCTACGCTCATGATGGCAGCAATACCATATACGGAGAAGAAGGCGCGGACAATCTCATCGCTGAGGGAGGATACAACACTCTGTATGGTGGAGTAGACAACGATACAATAGAAACCAGGAATGGTACAAACTTTGTCTATGGTCAGACAGGCGATGATATCTTGATTGGTGGCGCAGGCAACACAACCTACTATTTTGATGGTAGCTGGGGCAAGGATGTTGTCCAGACCAACAACACAGGCAACGATGTTTTTATCGTAGGCATAGATTCTACCAACAAGAACCTGACCTTGAATAACCATAAGCTGGTCTTTGGTGCAAATTCGATTTCCTATGACGATGGAGCAGAGAGCATCATCGTAACAGACCAGGCAGCCGTAACAACAGTAAACAACACGGACAACAATGGTGTTTCGATGACAGGGCTGGTGGATCTGACCCTTCATGTCAACAGTCTTGTTGTAAATAGCGAACTGCATGCACAGGGGATGATCTTCCGAAGCGTAGGCGATGTAGTGGTCAACAAGAAACTCAATTCCCTGGAAAATGGCAAGATAGACATCGAAGTGTCGGGCATTGGCTCGAATATCCTACTTTATGATGACCTGTCTGTATCTTCAGGATACAATGGCGATACTCTGGGAGCTGGTTTGATGAGGCTTATCGCTCTGACAGGCAACATCCGAATTGACGATACAGTCTTCTTAGGCGCAGGAAGCCATCTGATTCTGGATGCTGCAGGAATTACGAACACCATTCATTCTACAGTAAAGACCATTACTGTGAAGACAACAGCCGAAGCTGGGGACGACATTATCATCAGGGAAACCGATAGCCTGGAAATTGTGAATGGCGTGGTTACAAGCTCAGGTATCATTGATATTATCCTGGAACAGGCAGATTCCTTGCTGGATCTGAAATCGGGCATGCTGGCTACCCTGGCTCATGACAAAGACATCAAGATCATAGCCGATGATGTGAACTTCCATTCAGGCGAAGATATGGTAAAGGGTACAGGAGAGCTGATCCTGAGATCCCGATGGGATAACCAGAGCTATAGGATTGGTAGTGCTGCGGAAGACTTTATGGGTACGGATAAATCTATTCTTGGGCCAGACGGACACTTCGACCTGTCCATGAGCGATATATCCGCCTTTGCCAATGGATTTACCTTGATTACCATTGGGCATCGCACAGAAGGCAACACCATGACTTTTGGCGATGTAAAGGACATCACGGAAACCTGGGCCAATGGCAATTTTATTGGCCCCAGGGTCTTGAATGCAGCCTTGAGGGATTATGTAAAGTTCTATGCTGACACAATGTATGTTCGCGGTGATGTAGAGTCTCCTGATGATATTATAGAGTTCCATACAGGAAAAGCCCAGATCAAGTCACAGAATGTCCATAATGAAATGGGGCTGCCTGATTCTGGCGTAAGTGCCAGAATGATCTGGTTCAATGTAGACGAACAAATGCAGGTTTCTGGCTGGATCGAAGCCCAGGAGAGGTTGCTGCTGGAAATCCATGGCACCCAGGGAACAGACAACTTTGCCAGCTATCCTGATGGTTTGAACAGCTTGCGAACCGATGTCGGTAGCGCAATCCGAACCACAAAAGCAGGAAGCTTGCTGGAAATTCGACCTGTTGCTTCGGTCAAAGTAGCTGGAACTATAGATGCCCAAGGCGAAGGCTCTGCTGCCTGGATAAGAGGAACAGGCTCTTTCACGCTGCTGGAAGGCGGTATTGTAAAGGCACAGGGCAAAGAGGCAGAAGTCTATATTGACATTGATGGCCTTGTCCATCTGAACTCAGGCAGTGCTATTGTGGCAGGTTCTGATTTCATGGATGTTGAAGGCACACCCGTTCCTTATATAACAGGAACAGATTCCAACATCGAGATTACCTCAGCCAGTGAAATCTGGGTCGCTGGTTCTGTAACAGCCAGTGGAAGCATGAAGTTCAATATGGGCGGCAAAGCTCTGGATCATGCAGACTACTTCGATGCAATTGGAGTGCTGTCTCCTGAGCATTATCTGGTAGGACACAGAGGATTCGGATTCATGCTCACAGGAACGATTACGTCTTTGGGTGATGACTATGATGTGAAGATCGCAGGCCAGGACGACCTGATCTTCCGAGGCAACATCAACGCTCTGGGAGCAAATTCCGAAATCTTCTTACAATCCGATAAATGGGTATATTGGGAAGGTTTTGCCAAAGCCACAGGCGATATTAGCGTCTATGGTGGTGTTCAGGTAGATCCTGCTGGCAATGTAAGCAACATAGGCGGCAGCGACAGCAAAGGCACAAGCGTTTATGTACACGCTACCTCTGTCATCAATACACCAGAAGCAGGTTCTAATGTTATCATCCACGGCGGCCAGGATGTGGATATTTATGGAGCTATCGTGGCAGGCGGAACAATTGGCGAAACAGGAGTAACCCTGGCAGGGCCAGATTCTACCGTAAAGATCACAGCAGGACAACAGATTGTTCTCAATGCTCCTGTGGTTGCTGCCAAATCTGTAGAGATTCTCACAACAGGGCAGACAAGCGTGGAAGACAATCGCATGAGCGTGATTCTTCCTACTGTATCTGGTCTAACAGCAGCAGGTTTGACCTCGGACAACACAGGCGGGCTTGTGAATGTTGTTGCTCAGAATGATGTGCAGATTTCGGGTCATATTCTTTCTGGCGGAATCCGCAACCAGGAATTCAATGAAGATGGTGAAAGAATCGGTGAAACAACAACCTGGTCAGCAGAAAAATCCGCAGCCTTGATCCAGGCAGGCGGACAAGCTTATATTGGTGGCATGACACTGAACCAGCAAGGCAATATGGTAGAAACAGGAGGTTATGTCGCTGCCTCGGAATTCATCAGCATCACAGGCGGCCAAAATCCTCAAGGAGTTGGCGTAAAGATAGCAGCAGCCAGCGAAATCACAACCAGAAATGCAGACAGTACCATCCTGGTTGGCTCTGCTCAGGACACCGAAATCATGGGTCTTCTGGTGGCTGGTGGTGATGTGGAAACCCTGTATGATAGCAATGGCGGATACTTAGGCAGAAAGATCAACACTTACGGAGGCGATTCGCAGATCGTTGTTCAGGCGGATAATGAAATCACCCTGGGAACGGATTTGCGTGCTGGAAAGCGGATTGACCTGATTGGCGGACTTGATCCCATAACAGGCAAGGCAATCGTGCTGCATGGTTCTGTGCAGATCAGCACATGGCAAGAGAACAGCGTAATCAACCTCAATGCTCCTGGCGACATTGATATTCTTGCTCCTGCTCATACAAATGAAATCCAGGCAAGCGGATGGAGAGAGAGCGCGGATGGCAAACTTAGCCAGGATGTAACATTATATGTGGAAATAGACAAAGTTGGATTCAAAGTGCGCGGTGCTGTTACCATTGAAGCTCAGGCAACACAAGACAACAACCAGGTGCAAGACCTGATGGCTGATATTGACGCTGCCTTCTTGAATACAGACTTTGTGGTGGTCGAGTCCACAAATCCCGATCATCCTGTGGATTCTCTCTACAGAGGCGATGCAGAATATCCTGATATTAAGGTCAAACTGCACGATTCTCGTCTGGTATTGACCAGCGCGTACGCTCTGACACTGGAAAGCACTTCAGAGAATGCAGAGCTTCTAGGGTTCGAGAATCTATCCGAAAGCGATTTGCATTCTAGTTTGCCTTACACACTCTATGCAGCCAAGGCTGGCTCTGTCATCAACATCGGTATACCAGAAGGGCCTAATGGCAGGCTGTATGTGGGCGGTAAGGTCTTGGCTCACACTGCGATCAATATGTATAGCGGACAATCCGCAAACGAAACCGATCTGGACCTGGACTTCACAGGTTTGCTGGAAACCATCAATGGCTCGATTATCTTTAATGCAGGAGTCAATGGAGTTGTCAAGGGTGATGTTGTTGCTGGTGGTGCGAATTCGGATGTGATTGTCCATTCTGACCATACCCTGACACTCTTTGGTGATCTAAGCGCAGGAAGAAAAATCGTTCTTTCCGCTGGTATAGGGGAGAATCCAGGAGAGGTAAGCATCCGCACAGAAGCCACAAGCATGATGAAGACAACAGGCGAGAATGGCAAGATTTATATCTATGGCATGAACGACATCAGCATCAATAGCCATATTGGCGTAGAAGATGGTGAAATCTTGAGCCTGGATCTTATCGAAATTGGCTCTATGTATGGCAATGCCTATATCGAAAAAGAAGGCGGCTGGATTGAAACCGCAGGGCTATTGCATATTGTTGGAGCTAACGTAGATTTGGGCGGCGTGGTCAAGAGCCACTATAAGACCGAGTCAACAGACGATTATGAAATCCAGATTGATGTAACCGACACAGCCAGCATCCATGGCGATTTGAACCTTGCAGGCTCTCTATGGGTAAAAGCAGGCCAGAAGATCGAAGTCTATGATACTGCTCTCGAAGTCAAGGGAGATGGAGAAGACATCCTGCTGCAATCGGGCGGTGATGTTGTGTTTGGCAAAGCTGAGATGCTCAATGGCAAGCTGACCCAGTTTGGTGGTTTGGTCAAGACCGATGAACTCTTGCACATCCAGGCAACAGGAACAGTGGAGGTTGGTTCTGGTTCTCAGATCATGACTTCCGAATCTGGCAGCAAGGTATGGATTGAAGCAGACAATCTGGAAGTGGTTGGTTCTATATACGCTGGTGCTGTCCTAGAAGAAGGTCAGGTACAGTGGACTGGCTCTTCTGCTATCGTAGATCTTGACATAACCACTGCCTTAAATATGGGTGGCCTCGGAGTGGATGGCGATGGCAATATGGCCGTTCGCGGCGGTTCTATCCAGGCAACGGGCCTCGTGGACATTGCCGTTGATACAATGGCTGTCAGTGCCTTGAGTGGAATCTATGCAGAAGAAACCAGAGGCGGCGCACCTGCCCAGATACTCATGGATGTCCAAAACGATGTTCAGATATCGGGTACTCTGGAAGCCAATGGCACAGGAGCTAAGCTTGTTCTGGATTCTGAAGGATTGATCGTAGTCAATGGCACGATCAAGGCTCAGGATCACCTGGTTGTGAAGGGCGGAACGCATTCTTCTGGTGCTGGCATCATCGTGCAGCCTGTAGTCTATGATGCAAACGATACGCCTGTTTCTGGTGGTATCCTGACCACAGGCATGGGCGGCAAGATGGACATCACATCCCAGGCTGATCTTGTGATTCATGGTATAGCGGGTAATGTCAGTTTGCAAGGCGCGGCCTTTGTCTCTGAGATGAATCTGATTTCCCAGACAGGAAACGTTTCTATAACAGGCAATGTGGATACACAGGACAACCTACGCATCCTGGGCAAGAGCATCCATGTCCTGCCCAATGCGGTTGTCAAGACTCATGCTGCTAATGCCAACATGACCCTTAAGGCGCAGGAGCGCGTCTATGTCGCCAGCAATACGGAAAATACATCGCCTGGCGAACTGGATTCTTCGAATCTGCTGCATCTCATGGCTCAGGCCATTGTTCTGGATGGTATTGTGGAAAGCACAGGCAACATTGTGGCTAATGCCTCTTCGGAAATCGTGGTGAATGGGCTTGTTCTCTCTGCCGCAGACATTGCCTTCAATGCTGGTGTTAATCTGTCGCTCTCGGAAAGCGAATTGCTTGGTAGCATAGCCCAGACCGACCTTTCTGGTGGTGATATTCTCATCGAAAAGACAGGCAGTGTTCAGGCCGCAGGCGATGTGGTTTTCCAGGGCGGTGGCAATGTGGATGTGAAGGCATCCGCAGACACAGGCGATGGAGTCAAGGCTTCGCTGCGTCCGATCATCAGCAATACCACCTCGGTTGTGGACGTTGTCACAGGCTACCGCAGAGTGGCAGTAGGAACGATTGAAGTTCCTCAGATATATTGGGTCAAGACCACAGTCACCGAGCAGGTTGGCACGCAGACCATTGAAATCGGCAACTACTTCCGCACCATGGATGTCACCCTGACGCAGGATGGCTATTACAATGGCAGCACTGTAAGAGAATTCTTTGTGGAGAATGTGGATTATTGGAATGAACATATTAACTGGACAGCCTACGGCGTGGCAGCCCCTGTTCACGGAGATACAGCATTCACCGACCTTACTGATGACCAGAAGACAGTCGTTTTGAATCATTTAGGCTATAAACGTCTCTACAACTTTAGCTTTGCCAACGCCAAGGAACACAGAAACATAGACGGAGTGCCAAGCACTCATGACTGGACACCTGATTGGAAGAACAATGGACAGGCCATATACAATATCCAGGTAGCAGGCTGGAGCGACAAATACATTCGTATGCCTATTGGATCACAAGAAGACGTAATCCGCGTTGTTTCTCAGGGGGTTCCCAATACCTGGAACGAGCATGTAGGACAATGGCGCGAATATGCCCGCATCCGCATGGTTCAGGATCGGTCTTATTTGCAAGGGTATTGGCATAATGGAGGCGAAGTGGATGATTGGGATGATAGCCAGGCAAGATGGGCTTTTAATACCTATTTTAATCCTTTGCGAGAGTTCAATATCTACGATGGTCGTAATGGAATGACTTACACCTATGATCCAGAATGGATAAGAAATCAGAGCTATTGGAAAGCAGACTGGATGCACGGCATCTATACCTGGGCACCCAATCTGTATTTTTCTCCAGACTCAGCCATCTACAATCAATATAATTGGCGTGCTCGCTATGAGACTGTAGGGTGGATATTCAATCACCATAAGGCCAACAATGCTGTTACCTTCTGGGATGCCGCCACATGGGACAGATGGAAAAATGGCAATCAGTTCCAGGTCGCTACAGGCGATTATGGCAACGTAGCTTGGGTTACCCCAATAGGTTGGGGAAGCAATTTAGGTACCTGGTGGAATGATCGAGTATCTTCTATTATGGTATCCCCCAATATGCATGTCAAAGTTTTCGACAATGACAATTTTGGCGGTACTTCATACGAACTACATGGGGGATCTCAAGGAACAGATTACGATTTGCCTTATTTGAATTTTAATGATCGCATGACTTCCTTCCAAATCTGGGGTGATTGGATGGGAGACTACTACTATGAATGGCAGCACGATTATGACTATGACTGGTATTCTAGCTGGCGCAACATCTATGATAAACGCCTGACCTTGAACTACCAGTGGGTGAGCAATTCCCATACGATATGGGGTGAACGTCCTGAATATAAGTCCTATGAAACCGAAACCAAGGTCGTAGAGACAAAGACCATTACCGATTGGAAGACTGAGACCATCACCGAGCAGCAAGTGGTGAGATTCAGCAACCGTATCTACCAGAACGATGGCGAGCATCCTTTTGGTGAATTCGGCGTGGATTCTCTTGCAGCAGGCGGTAATCTGGTGATTCGTTCTGGAAGCACCAGCTTGAGCGGTATTATCAAAAGCGATGGAGTGATGAGCATCCACTCTCTGAGCAATGTGTTTGTGACAGGCGTTCTGCCTGAAGGCGCAACGGAAGACACACTTCCTGCCATTTCGCAGCTTTTGTCTCAGAGCAAAATTGACATACAGGCAGTGAACCAGATTGTAGTTGCTGATTCTGCTCTTCTCAAAGTAGACGATGGTGGTGTTGGCGAAGCCAGCGAAATCCATCTGTTTGCCAGGGAGGATGTGGTGATCCTGGGCGAGCTTTCTTCCTCTAGTCAGATACTGGTGGAAAGCGATAGCAATGTTCAGGTTAAAGGCAAAATCACTGGCAAGGATCTTGTGGTTCTGCAAGCAGGCATGAATGATGGTACAGGCAACATTGTAGGAGACATCTACGGAAGCGTAGAAGCTTTTGGCGAAGAAGGCATGATAAGTCTGATTGCTGGAAGCGTACAAGGCGATATCTTGCTGGCAGAAGCTGCGCTGAACGCAAAAGAAGTCTTTATGACAGCCGATGGTGGTAAAGTCGAACAGCCAGGCTCCTTTATAACAGCCAATGTCTTGAGAGCGAGAGCCAACAAAGGCTTCTCTGGTAACCTGAGAGTAGAAAAGGCATACATAGAAGTCACAGGCGAAGGCATGATCGAGGTCATCAGCCCTGTTGACATCGAAGTTGACCTGTATGCTGCTCATGGTGATATTTATGTCACTGTGCAGGAAAACCTGACAGCAACCTCTGTGATTAGCGATCATGGAGACATCTATCTGAAAACAGTCGGCAGCCTTTATGCTGATGGTGTTGTCGCAGGCGATGGCACAATTGCTCTCGAAAGCGTAGGCGCAATGTATGCCAACAATATCGCGACTCTGGGAACTTCAGAAGACAGCGACATCCGTCTGACCACGCACAATGGTTCTGATATGGTGCTTGGTTCTCTGACAGTAGGCGATCCTAATGCAGGTGACATCTTCATCGTATGCACAGGAAGCATCCAGGGAACATCTTTGAGCAGCCTGGTGGCTGACCATCTGGATGTAAGGGTCAACGGCAGGATGATGCTTGTGGCTAATGTGAATTCGATTGGTATGTCTACCATCGTGGCAGGTGACATGGTCGTAAGCGATGATGCAAACCTTACCATGACAGAAGACATGGCTGCCTTGATTATTCTGGGTTCAAGAGGAACTCTGGGTCTGGACAATATCAAGGTCTTGGATGGTTCTTTGACGGTCAATGTTGCTGGCAACCTGATCCTGGGTGATGTCCAGCTTATGACAAACAGCGATGACAATGATGTTACTGTAACAGCAGGCGGCAATGTAAGCATAGGATACCTGAGTGCTGGAATCTATGCAGCCAGCCAAGAGGAAGCCTTGGGTGGCGAAACCACTTCTATGGGTGACATAAGCATTACAGCAGGCGGCTATATCACAGAACTAGTCGATGATCCTGGTGTGGATATCGTGGCCGATAAACTCAGTCTTGTCGCTCAAGGCAAGATCGGCGATCTGGAAATCGCAGCCAATGAACTTTTGCGTGTCTATACGACAAACGGGGACATCAACCTGAGAGACTATGATGGCTTTGGCGAAGCAATTCCTGGACTTGTGATCACTTCTGTCAAGACAGATACAGGCTCTCTGACCGTGCGTTCCGATAACCAGATTGAGGTCTTCGAGGCTAGTGCCATGGGATCTGGCGGAATCGTAAGGCTGGAAGCCTTGGACGGTAACCTGAAGGTGTCAGGCAATGCCATCCAGGCAGCCTCTGGTGTCGCCCTTGTTGCAGGCGATATCCTGATTCTGCATAGCAGCATTACGACTCCTGCTCTTCTGGAACTCAGAGCGGGTGACCACTTTGATTTTGGCAACACCGTAGGCGATATGTACGGAAGCGAGCTGAATCTGAGTGCTGCCAGACTGATTCTCGAAAGCGGCAGACCTTTGGAGATCAAAGGAAACCTGACTGCCACAGAGGAACTGACCCTGATTTCTGGTTCAATGGTATCTATTGATGGCGAGATACGAAGCGGAAATGGTTCTCCTATCCAGCAGGTGAACATCATCGCTCGTAGCGAAGAAATTTATATACAAGAATATGAACAGGATACGAATTTGCCAATTTACATTTTGCCCAATGGAATGCAGGTAGTCTGGAATCCTTCAAGCAATAAGTACTATCAATACAAAGAAAATGGCAAGTATATTTTCCGAGGAACATATCTGAACGATAATGGCACTTCAGAAGAAAAGACTTTCTACTGCGACAATGTCGATGGATCTGGTACACTATACTATAATGCCGATGGAACAGGTACTCTGTCTCAAAATGAGCGCGATCATATCAGGGCAAACAGCCTCTATCGCAAGCTGAACGAAGTCGATGGCACAGGGGCAGTCAGAAAGCTGGTATTGCCTGATTTGGGTCTTGTGGACATCAAAGACATGAGCAGCATCCCAGCCGACAACCTGAACATCCAGGCAACGAAGATACAATGGCATAGCAGCCAGAACCTGGATTTGAGCAATGCTTCTCTGGTGGCTTCGGAAAGAATCGTTCTCGATGCAGCAGGAAATATTCAGTTGCAATCTGCCACAACAGCATTGGCTACACTGAACGCTGGCGGATCAATCACTGCGACCGTAGTGGCAGACACTTTGGCAGCGATTGCTAACAATTCGCTGACTCTGAATACAACAGTAGATGCAATCTCTGTAGAAAGCAAAGTATCTGGAAACATTACGGTAAACGAAACCGATGATCTGAGCGTTACCAACGCCAAAGCAGCGAATGGAAACGTTACTCTGACCGCAGGTGGTAAAGTAGATGCCACGGTCACTGCCAATGGCTTGACGGTAGTTGCTCAGAAAAGCATAGATCTTATAACCAACGTAACCAATCTATCTGTCGAAAGCCAGACAAGCGGAAACATAAAGGTTACTGAAGTCGATTCCTTGAATATAACTAAGGCAATTGCCCAGGATGGCAAGATCGACATTGTAGCCAAGGGAACGCTTAATATTCATGAAATGGCATTGCTGACAGACAAAAAAGGCAACAATATCAATCTGACAACAACAAGCGGCGATGTTGTGCTTGATGAGATCAAGGCTGGCAAAAACTTTGGTCAGATCTCGATCAACAGTGCTGGCAGCATCCATGAGATGGACAATGATCCTGAAATAGACCTGGTTGCCCATAGAGTGATTATGATAGCTGCGGGCAGCATCGATCCCTTTGAAACCGATGTTGTGAATATGAATTCCTTTGATGGAACTCAGGATATTCGTATCGTGCTTGGTTTGAATGAGATAACAGATGTAGAACTGAACATCGTCACGCAGCGTGCTGTTGAAGTTGTCACAGGAGGTAATATCCTGATAGAAAACATCAAGGCTGGCGGAGCGATTCGTTTGTTCTCTGGCAAAGACATCATCATTCGTGGATACCTGGATTCAGGAAGCGACATCAGTCTGGAAAATCGTTACTGGAGTACAGGCATTATCCAGATTGCTGGCGATGTAACAGCCCAGGGCAGCATTAACCTGACATCGGACTTTGGTATGAAGCTGGATGGTAATGTATGGGCCAAAACAGGCAATGTATCCATCCGCAACAGCGTGGCTCATGTCTATAATTCTATAGATGACATCGTGATTGCAGGTTCTATCAAGGCAGATCAGGGCAATGTCAATCTATGG
Organism: Candidatus Brocadiia bacterium; assembly: GCA_013359215.1. Taxonomy (GTDB): domain Bacteria; phylum Planctomycetota; class Uabimicrobiia; order Uabimicrobiales; family JABWCH01; genus JABWCH01. The sequence goes on from JABWCH010000016.1 coordinate 28,471, forward strand.
TCATGGTACAATCTCTCTGTAAGTGGATCTATCCAGGCACAAGGCTCTATCACGGGTTATGCATTCAACAACATGACGCTGCATGCCCCTGTAGTAGCGCAAGGCGATGTCTTATTGCAGAACCAGATGTATGGCTATGGCAAGATGAATATTCTGAGCGATGTAACAGCAGGAAACAATCTGACCTTGCTGGCAGATGCAGGATTGAACCTCACGGGCAACTTGCTGTCTCAAAGAGGGAATATTATCGTGCGCAGCAACCTGACATACACCAATATCAATATAGCTGGTACACTGACAGCCGCTCAGGGCTATGTTGATATGAGATCTGCTATGGATATTCTGGTAACAGGCAAGATCACAGCGCAGAGTTCGATCCAGATATTTGCCAATAGAGACATAAAAGTAGCTGCTCTGGATGCAGGGACAAACGTGACTCTGGAAAACCTGTATTACTGGTATGGAAAAGTGGAAGTAACGGACAACATCCGTGCTGGTTATAGCCTGAGCATCTCTTCAGATGCCATGGTCAAGGTCACTGGCTCGATCCAGGCAGAGCAAGGCAATATTCTGATCCAAAACCGATTGAATTATAATAGCATTGAGCTAAAGGATATTTCTGCATGGCAGGGTACGGTCGATATTTCTTCGAGAATGGATCTGATTATCAACGGGACAATCCATGCAGCGCAAAGTTCCATTACCCTGTTCGCCAATAGAGATTTGCTTCTCACAGGAAACCTGACCTCTGGTGGAAGCGTATCCTTAAGCACAGCCCAATATTGGTGGGGCAGGATTGTGACTGTAGGCAATATCACAGCGAAAAATAACCTGAGCATGGTTTCTGATACCCTGGTTTCCGTAGATGGACAGATTGTATCGCAATCGGGTGATATTCTTCTGAGAACACAGCTTTACTATAGCGACATCATTCTCAAGGGTATGGTCAATGCACAGCTTGGAAAAGTGGATTTGATTTCTTTATATCGCCTTATCATTCTAGGCAATGTATCAGGTTACAATGGCGTGAACTATAACGCGCCCGTCATCATGTAGTTTAGATTGCAGCAATAGCCAGAATATGGCTTCTGGCTAAAGGTTGGCCTAACCCCAAGGGGCTTTACATACTAGCCCAGGCAACATCCTGGGCATAGATTATTTTTTTTACAGGAGAGTTTGTTTTATGGTAGAAACCAACAAAGAGCAAAAGCAGGAAACAAACATTGATTTGCAAAAAGTTGTGATGAATTATCTTAAAGCCACACAGAGAGTGTTTGATGTGGTAAACTATCTTTTGGCATCAGAAAGGCTCTTGAACGAAGAAGAATACGAAAAATATACGCAAAGACACAGAGTCATGCCCTCCCAGCAAGACGCTATGAACTATGAAACCGCCAAGGAAGAAGCCAATGGATGGATTTTACGCCAGACCATGAATGAACTTCTCTTTATCCTCGCTCTTTTCCTGGACGATTGCAGAGCCATTGCCACGATTGCAACCTGGAATGCGAAAAAAATCACAGGCGATCTGCAAAAGTTGCTCCAAGACGAAAGAGCCGAATTCTTCAAAATGGATTTTGCCCAGAGAATCCAGCATCTCAAAACCAAATACGGAATTGCCTCCGCAGTAGAAGATCATATTCTGAGCATCTATAACACCTACCGAACATTGGCAGGCAAAGGTGGAGTTGTTTCTGAAGCAGAAGCCGTTGAAGAAGGCCGTCTTGTGTTGAAACTCCGCAGCGTTCTCTTAAAAAGCACCCCATCCGCAGAAGGCCCAAAACCAGGTGCGATTACCGTCACTTCCGAAATCGGCGATGTGGTCAAAAAATTTGCAGCAGGCGATAAGATCAAACTTAGCAAAGACGAACACGTTGCCAGCATCCTCACAGGTGCTTTCTTCATTGGCTCTATGGCTGAATCACTCAAAAAATACGCCTTACAATTAGGCGTTCTCAAAAGCTAATCTCCCCATCCACCAGCAGCGAAAAGCTGCTGGTCAAACTTCTAGCTGCTGGTCAAACCTCTATAACTCTATGGTCAAGTTTTTTTCTATGGAATCGGAATTAAATAAGTTCCCCATTTAGACGATAAAGATAACGATTAAGATTAAGATTAAGATTAAGATTAAGATTAAGAATCGTAGTCCGATTCGTTATCATTATCTTAATCTTAATCGAAATTTTTGTGATTTCCCTTTAATTTAAGGATACACAGAAGTAAAATTTACATAACAAGCTGTCTTGTATTCAATTAAAAATGGGGAAGTTATTTGCATTTGATTTCAAATGCTATAAGGAAGGACTTGGATTACCATGAAAGTTATCATTCTTGGAAACGCTGGAGCGGGTAAAAGCACCCTGTCCAGAAAACTGATCGCCAAGCATCCTGCCGCTCGGTTGTCGCTTGATGAGGTTGCGTTTCACGGTGGTATGGAAAGACGGCCACTTCAAGACAGTATTGAAGATGTGGAACGCTGGATCGCTGATAACGAGAACTGGATCATCGAGGGCTGTTATGCCGACATTATTGAGCCTGTGTTAAAGCACTGCGATGAACTCATCTTTCTCAACCCTAGTGTACATACATGCATTGCACACTGCCTCTCAAGACCTTGGGAGCAGGAAAAGTTCGGATCCCGACAAGAGCAAGACGAAAATCTAGAAAATCTGCTCCAATGGGTTCGCGCCTACGAGAGTCGTACTGACGAATATGGGCTTTTAAGGCATCGGGAACTCTACGAATCGTTTAAAGGCAAGAAGCGTGAATTTAATGATCCTGGGGAATATGAAGCGTTATAACAACTGGTTGCAGCGGACTGTTCACTAGAAATCACGATTTTAAGAAATGGGCATTATGACTACGACCGAGAATCTGTATATAAGTTTTTAAACAAAGATGTGCAGAGAAAAATAGTTATTTATGAGTTATTTATGCAAGAGTTTCGACGACTAAACAGAAGAAAGACCTTGAAAATCAAATAGAATTATTAAAAAATTATGCTTTTATAAATGGTTTACAAGTTGGAGCAATATATAGCGATATGATAATAAGAAAATATATACCACTGAGCACAGCACCTGCTTTGATTTTGTACAAGGATCATATGGACAAGGCTATCCAAAAAGGCGCAATTTTATTTTATCATGGATTGGGGGCAAGCAAAGAAGGGCAGGAAAAAGAAATTGTAAGCCTTGCAGAGCATGGTTTTCTTACCATTGCCATAGACAATGTTGGTCATGGAGAAAGGAAATACCATGATTTTGAAGAAAAGTTTTCCCTGAAAAACCCACGGCTAGAAGCTGACTTTATCCAGATGGTTCATGAAACAGCAAAGGAAACTCCAAGGGTTGTTGATGCCTCTATAGCACAAGGATTTGCCCATCCAGGCAATATAGGAGTTTGTGGGATTTCTATGGGCGGATACATTGTATACTCCGCCCTTCTCCAGGAGAAAAGGTTCAAGGCTGCTGTTTCCATTCTTGGCTCACCTAACTGGAAAATACAGCATCCACAAAGTCCACACCATTTCCCAGAATCCTTTTTTCCCACAGCCTTTTTAGCTATGAATGCAGAAAAAGATAGAAGCGTTCCTCCGCATTTTGCCAGAGAATTCCATAAACGCCTCGAACCATTCTATGCTTCTGCTCCAGAAAGCCTTTGCTATAAAGAATATCCAGGAGCAGACCATTTTATGCCAGAAAAAGATTGGAACGATTTGTGGTCAAGAACCCTCTCTTGGTTTGACCGATATTTAGGAAGATCTATCGGCTAGTATAGAAACTAAGAAGTTTGCCAAAAAGCAAAGATTTATATCACGAATAAGACGAATGAGCGAATGACACAAATAGTTTTTATAAAAATTTTATTCGCGTAATCAGTTTTCATATTAGTGTGTAGAAAGTCAGTTAGAGGCTGTCTGATCGGAAGATGGCGACAATAAGCCATAGAGCCATGATACAGGCAACTCCGTAGCCTATCATACCTAGAAGAGGAATATCCTGTACTTTGGGGCCTACGCCTGATGTTGTAAGAAAGGTAGAGCAAACCAAAACAGCAGAAAGAAGAATGCTAAAAGAAAGGCGGTTGAAAATGCGCCTGAAATCGCAGATATATTTGTCCATAGCCTCATGCTGGACAATGATGCGGATATTACCACTTTTGATTCTTCTTAGGATTTCTTTGAGTTCTATTGGCAGCTTTTGGAAGAGAGAAAAAAAAGACCACATCTGGAATACGCTCATGCTCAAGAGCCTTTTTGGTGAAAATTTTTCTCTCAAAATAGCAGAAAAATGTGGAGAAGCTGCTTTGGCAAGATTGAAGTCAGGATCAAGATCTCTGGCTAAAGATGCTGCCATGACCAAGGATTTGCCCAGGAGAATAAAATCGCGTGGGAGTATCACCTTATGGGTTCTGCCAATCTGTACAATGTCCTGGAAGACTTTGGAAATATCCATGTGCTGGAAAGGAGTGTTGAAATATTTATCCAGCATTTCTAAAATATCGCTTTTCAGTTCTCTCCTGTTTACTTCACCGCCCAAAACACCTATGTCCGCGTAGACTTCGATGATGGTGTCTATATCGTCTTTTACCAGGGCAAGCACTACTGTGGAAAGCTGGTTTTTCAATTCTTCGGAAAGGTGGCCTACCATCCCAAAGTCAACAAGATAGATCATTCCGTCTTTACCTACAAGAATGTTGCCTGGATGAGGGTCAGCATGAAACATACCCCAAACGAAATATTGTTGCATAAAAGAGGAAATAAAATGCTTTGCAAGTTTTTTTTCGTCAATCCCTAATTCTTTGAGCTTTTCCCTTTCCCCAATGTTGATTCCTTTTAGTTTTTGGAGTGTTATTACATTGGATGTAGTGTATTCCCAGTATACCTTGGCAGAAGAAACATGAGGGTTGTCTTTCAGCAGGTTGTAAAATTTTTCTGTATAGGCTGCCTCTGCTGTAAAGTCCATTTCTCTTTGTATGGTTCTTGCAAACTCTTCCACAAGGAGAATCGGCTGAAAAAATTTGAGTTCTGCAATATATTTTTCAGCAAGTTCTGCTAAAAAGTGAAGAATCGCAATGTCTGTTGCAATGACTTTTTCTATTCCAGGCCGTCGGACTTTTACAATGACTTCTGTGTTGTCAGGTAGTAAAGCACAATGCACCTGCCCTATAGAGCCAGACGCAAGCACTTCCTTGTCAAAGGAAATAAAGACATCTTCTGGCTTTTTTTTGAACTCTTTTGTGAGGATTTCCATCGCCTTTTCTGTTGGAAAAGGGGGAACTCTGTCTTGCAAAAGCTTAAATTCATGCACCATATCTTCAGAGAGGATATCAGGTCTTCCAGAGAGTACCTGGCCTAATTTGACAAAAGTTGGGCCAAGTTCTTGTAATACCATGCGCAATCGCACAGAGGTAGAATCCTGGGAAAGATGGGCAGGCAATTGGGATAGTATCCCAATTTGTCTTAGGCTTGGCAAATGGATCGCCAGGTTGAGGCGTGAAACAAGATGACCAAATCCATGCTTGCTTAAAACTTGTAGTATTTCTTTAATTCGTACTAAATTGCGATAGGTACGGCCAACGCTGAGGAGTTTCATCTTTACCTTAAAATAACAAAAAATTTACGAAGTCGAGATAATTGCAAATTCCAGCCCAGGCAAGGATGGAGTATTGCCTGGGTAAGATTAAAAAAGTTTTCCTATGAAAATTCCTAGTACAATGCCTATAAACAAGATAAACCAGAACCAAAAAGGTCGCTTCTGGGGCGGAGGTGATTGTGGCTTTTGTTCAAAAATCATATATTGGAATTTTTCTTCCTGGCATCGTCCTAAAATAGTAGGATTGCCTTCTGGTATATCTCCAAAAAGCAAATAGTCGCAGTTTTCAGGAATATGGTTTTCAAAGGTAAAATCCAGAGTGTTTTCTTGTTGTATTTCTGGCAAAGGATCTTTTTTGGTTATTGCTACCTGAGGCTGGACAAGGGGTCTCTTTTGTGTTTTTTGACGCTGAGTAAGGACATCTGTCAAGCTGATATATTGTGATTCTTCCAGTTCAGAGTCGAAAAATATTTTTTTCTCATCGTCTTCGGCAATAGGAGTTTTTTTGCTATGTTGGTCTTGCTGCTCTTTGCCTTCTTCCTTTTCTTGTTTAATATCGTTTTCTAAAGAAATAGCAAAATAGACCTCTTCTAAAGCTTCTTTTTCCAGCAATTCTGCTTCTTGAGCTAGGATTTCTTTTTGTGCTGGTTCTGGGGTTTTATCCTTTTCGGTCGAAATTTCTTGCTCTGGCAAAATTTTAATTTCTTCTTGAATATCTTCAGGCAAAGTTTTTTCTTTGCCTGGAATTTCTTCTGAGACAGGCTGTGCTATTTCTTCTGTGCTTTGGATCTCTACTTCTTCTTTTATATCAATACGGATGGTTTTTTTGCTTAAATAATCAAAGAGGTCAAGATCCTTTAAATCGTCTGATTCTTTAATTTTATCTAAAAAATGGGATAAATCAGGATCAGGAAGCTTTAAAAAGCTAACATTAGCAGATTTATTGCAATAAAAACAGAATGATATGCACTCTGGTATCTCACGAAGACAATAAGAACATGTTTGCATGGGCAATGTCTCTAAAATTTATTTTTAAATCATTTTTTTATAGGAGTTACGAAAGAGATTATATTGTATTTCACGAATATATGAGTAACGCCTATTGTGTAATTTATTGAATTCTGATTCCTTAGCCGAGTTCTTTATCTAAATACTCTAGTGCTTCTTCGTGTGTTATACAATTCAAAAGATTTTGGGCGATTTGCTTGGCTCTTCTCATCGTGATTTTTCGAATCATTTCTTTCGCATTTAATATAATGCTGGAAGAAAGACTAAATTCTCGTAATCCAAGCCCCATAAGAGGCACAAGATAATGGGATTCTGCTGACATTTCTCCGCACATACTTACTTTAACATGGTTTTCTTTTGCAATATCGACAACTCTTTTAATCAATCGAAAGATAGCAGGATGGGCTGGTTTATATAAAGGAGCAACTCGCTCGTTAATTCGATCTACAGCTAGTGTGTATTGAATCAAATCGTTTGTACCAATGGAAAAAAAGTCCACCTCTTTCACTAAAAGATCTGCGGTAATAGCCACGGAAGGGATTTCCACCATCATGCCGACTTTGATATTTTTATTATAAGAAATGTTTTCTTTGGAAAGATCTTGTTTGACTTCTTCTAAAATGCCTTTGGCACGCAAAAGCTCTTCTAAAGAAGAAATCATAGGAAACATAATTTCCACATCACCCAAAGAGGAAGCTCGCAGAATAGCTCTAAGCTGTTTTTTAAATAAATCGGGCTTTTCAAAACACAAGCGTATGGATCGGCATCCTAAAAAAGGATTCTTCTCTCCCACAAAGTCTTCCAGGCCGAAATTTTTATCCGCACCAAAGTCTAAAGTACGGATGATAAGCTTGTTTCCCTTGAGATCCTTTAAGGCTGTTTTGTAGGCACTAAGATGGGTTTCTTCTTGGGGATCTATTTCATTTACATAGATGAATTCTGTTCTGTATAAGCCTATTCCTGTTGCTCCGTTTTTCATGGCGATCTTGACTTCAGTAGGCTCTTCGATATTGGCTCTCAAGGTAATAGTATAGCCATCTATTGTTTCAACAGGGAGGTTCAGTAGGGTTTTCAGTTTTTCCTGACGTACTTGCTCTTTTTTTTGCTGCAAACGATATTTTTCTAAAGCAGATGGCTCTGGATCTATGATGACGATCCCTTTCCCTCCATCCACAATGACAATATCGCCTGTGCGTATCTGGCTGGTTGCTGCATTCACACCAACGACTGCGGGAATACCTTTCGTTCTTGCAACAATGGCTGTATGGGAAGTCCTTCCTCCAATTTCTGTGATAAAAGCTAGAATACGGTCTTGTGGTAAAATCACAGTTTCGGAAGGAGTAAGATCTTTTGCCACTAAAATGACAGGATTCTTCAGATTGCAAAGATTTTCTCTTTGTCCGCCGAGAAGGTGCTTAAGAAGACGATTTTCTATGTCTTCTAAATCAATGCTTCGTTTAGAATGGTAATCGTTAGGAAGAGATTTCAACTTATAGCTATGCTTGTGCATAGTATGGGACACTGCATATTCCGCAGTATAATAAAAACTTTCTATTTTTTCTATGATTTCTTCTTGGATGCCAGGATCTTCGATGATGAAACGGTGTCCCATAAACAAGATAGCAATATCTTTATTGCCTTGGTTTTTTTCTTCAATATCCTGAAGCTCACAGATTGCCTTTTCTACAGCATCCCTATAGCGTTCTTTTTCCCTTTCAACGGCTTTAGGATGATTGCTGATAAAACGCTTAGGAATTCTGTAGCCTTCATGGTCTAAGAGAAAAGCTTCACCAATGGCTACTCCTGAGGATACAGGAATTCCTTTTTTAATATCCATAAGCATCCTTCCTACCACAACATATCTTCGACATCTTCATACTCATCAAAAAAAGTTTTCAATGCCTCTACTGCCCTGTCGGATTCTTCGCCTTTTGCTTCTATTGTAAGATTAGCACCACATTCTGCTCCCAAACTGATGATCTGGATAACGCTCTTGGCATTACAAATGCTATTGTCTTTAATGATTTTGATCTCGCAAGGATATTTTTGGAGCAGCTTTACAATGTAGGTAGCTGGTCGAATATGTAGTCCTGCTTTCCACCTCACAGTAGTTTTTGCATGAGCTTCCATAAACACTCTACCCCTCCCTTTGAATAAAGAAAGTCTCCAGTTTTGAATGGTTCAAAACTGGAGACAGGGAAAAATCATCTAAGGCTTAGAGGATCTATCCATTTTTCATTTTATTGACAACTTTTTCGTATGTGTCTTCCTCTTCCTTGGGTGCTTTTTCTTCTTTTTCGGCTTTAGTTGTTTCGGCTTCTGGTTTAGCTTTTTTCAGACGATGGCTTTTTACTTTTTCTTTTAGTTTTCGCAATTGCCTTTCTGCTTTTTCCAGCACGCTGTCAATCGCAGGTGCCCATTCCTCTCCTAAGGAAGATGCAACGATCTGGCTTCCTCGTTCAGGAGAAACCACCATTTCTACTTCGTATTTTTCTCCCTCCATTTGCATGATGATATCGATTTTTCTGATTTTGTAAAATTTCTCTAATTTTTTAGATTTTTCCTGCGCATAGTCTTTAGTTTCCTGAGGAATATTCTCTAGTTTGGTTAATAGATTAATCTTCAAGGATAACTCCTTTCGTTGAGTAAAAAAATCTGCGCTTCTAAAGACCAAAACCGTTTGGTTTCTTGCCTACAGTAAACAACTATTAAAAGTATTTTAGCATTAAAAAAAAAAATTTGCTACTGAAAATTTGCTTTTTTCCTAATACTTTCTTGATTTGTTTGCTGGTTCTTTGCTTAAAATAGGTTACAGCTATCCTTATTTATCTTGTTTTGCCCATTGAGGCTTTCTTTTTTCCAAAAAAGCACTCAATCCTTCCTGTGCTTCCTGGCCGATTCTGAGCTTTGCAATCCATTCGGCAGTCGTACGCATATACTCTTCTGGGCGCATTCCTGGGACTTTTTCCAGAATTTCTTTTGCCATAGCCAGAGAATTTGGGCCGCAGGACAATATCTTTTCTGTAAATTCTGCTACCTTCTGGTCTAGTTCTTCTTTGGGTACGATTTCGTTGATAAGCCCGATTTCCTTGGCTTTACCAGCATCGAATCTTTCTCCTGTAAGAAAAAATCTTCTTAAAACTCCAGGCTGTATTCTTCCTAATAGATAAGGAGAAATGCAGGCAGGCACAAGCCCTAGCTTTACTTCAGACAGGGAAAAAGAAGCGCAAGATGCTGCAATGCTAATATCGCATGCACTTACCAGACCAACCCCTCCACCAAACGCAGAGCCATTGATTTTGGCAATGGTAGGGAATGGCAAGGCGTAAAGTCGATAAAGCATTTCCGAAAGCAGGTAAGCATCTTCATAGTTCTTTTCATAGCTATAGTTTTTCATTTTACGCATCCAGTTCATATCTGCACCTGCGCAGAAAGAAGCCCCCTGTCCACTCAGGACAAGGCATCGGATGCTTTTGTCTTCTTTTGCTGCTACGAAAGCTTCGTTTAATTCCTGGATTACATTCTCATCAAAAGCATTATGTATTTCAGGGCGATTGAGAACAACAGACAAAATGCCTTTAGAAACAGAAACAACGAGAGTTTTATATTCTTTCATCAAATCCCCCTTTAGGTTTGCCTCGACAATGTCACATGAACGTGGGTGCTTCGTGTAAGCCTTATTTCAGGAATCAAAAAAACAGGTAGGACACTTTTTCTTTGTGCCAGGCTTAAGAGCCTATCCGAAAAATTTTTACAGAAGGCTTACACTACGCTTGTTTCTTGCTCTTCCTGATTGTCCAAAATCAGGAACTTGTAAGATTGTCAAGCTACACAGGAACTTTGGTTTGTTCTAAAATATCTTTAATCAATTCCTCAGAAGAAATCCCAGAATGGTATACTTTGGTTTCTAAAACAATTCTATGGGAAAGGACTTCTTTGGCAACAGATTTAAGATCATCAGGAATCACATAGTTTCGCCCATCAGACCATGCTTTGGACTGTGCTGTTCTGTAAAAGGCAAGGCTACCGCGAGGGCTGATGCCTAGTTTTAATCGTGTGTCTTTGCGGCTTTGCTCTACTATGTCCAAAAGATAGTGGCATACTTCTTTGCCCATGGTAACGGCCTTCACTTCTTCTCTGGCTTGTAAAATAGATTCTACTTGTGTAATAGGGTTTAAATGCAAAATAGGATGGTTGTATTGTTGTGTATTGAGCATAGCCAGTTCGTCTTTTCTATCAGGGTATCCCAGACCTAATCGCATATAGAATCTATCCAACTGGGCTTCTGGCAAAGGATAAGTGCCATGAAAAGCAACAGGGTTTTGGGTAGCGATGACAGTAAAAACCTTGGATAACGGGCTTGCCTTGCCTTCAATGCTGACCTGGGATTCATTCATGGCTTCAAGCAAAGCAGACTGAGTTCTTGGTGAAGCACGATTGATTTCGTCCGCAAGAAAAATATCACTAAAGATCGGGCCTGGGCGAAAGTGGAATTCGCCTGTTTTAGGACTATAGATCATATTTCCTGTAATATCGGCAGGAAGAAGATCTGGCGTAAACTGCACACGATGGAAAGAAGACTGCACAGAAATAGCCAGAGACTTTGCCAGGGTTGTTTTCCCAACCCCAGGAACATCTTCCAATAGAACATGCCCTCCAGCAAAATAGCAAACCAAGAATTGCTTAAGAACTTCTTGCTTTCCCTGTATGATTTTTTCGAGATTGTTCAGAATATCGCAAAAAATTTTGGGTTGTACCATATATTTTACCCAACTTGCTAGTTGTAAATTTTGTTGAAAACAAAAAATAAAGAATTATACTCCTATCAAAAACAAATATGATTAGGAGCAATAAAAATGAAA
>JABWCH010000289.1 GCA_013359215.1 Candidatus Brocadiia bacterium
GCTTCGTGTAAGCCTTCTTCCAGGAATCCAAAAAACAGGTATCCCATTTTTCTTTTTGCGCCAGGCCCAAGAGTCGAATCCAATTTTTTGATTTGCCAGGCGGTACTATTTTTGATTCCTTACAGAAGGCTTACACTACGCTCTTCTTATCCCTAAAGTTTCATCATGAAAAAAGTTATGCAAAGCGTAACATAGTGGCTCTTATGAAACTTTAGGCGGCAGCGAGCGTACGTTCCTGCTTATGCTTATGTAATCCATAGCCCTAACCCGGATAAACAGGAAAAGCATTTTATCACGAATTTCACGAATGATCGAATGGTACGAATGGATAATTTTATCTTTATTTCTTTATTCGTCTTATTCGCATCATTCGCGTCATTCGTGATTTCAATATTTTCTTTTCCATCCTTTCATTACGGTAAAAAGCTTTTATCTTATTTGAGGAATCATATTTACATTTACTGTATATATTTTGACATCATTGTCTTCTACTAGAACATTTAAAATATAATCCTCATAGCCAGGGGCAGTAAATTTTACTGTATGTTTTCCAGGCATAAGAACCAGATTGTAAAAGCCATTCCCTTTGTTAGTTGTAAAGACTTTCGATATGTTGCTTACTTGTATTTTAGCTTCTACTGCTTTTTGTGTTACTTTGTCTTTGACGATTCCCTGGATGCCTCTTCTTGCCTGAGCTAAAGACCATAGAAGAGATTCTTTGTTGTCTTTCCAATATTGAGGCAAAGTATCTGCACCAGGCCATTTTTGTTGAGAAACTTCTACTGTCAAATCCAGACAATTGTGCCAGTGGTAATTCCAATCTTGCATGCCAGAATTTACTTCATACCAGTCATAGCCATTGGTAATCCCATCCTTGAAAGAAGTGGATTTGTACATAGGAATATTGCGTTTGGAATATCCCAGGCAAAGGAATCTAACCAGCTCTACATTGGGGGGATCGCCTGCCATAGTATCCCAAGGATAGTTCATGACAACAGCTCCACCATGAAAATTGAGAGAAAGGCAAAAATTCCGAGATCCTGAAAATTTCATCATTGCTTGTGTTTCCACTGCTCTTCCTGTGGGGTCGTTATTGATATCGCTCTGAACATCAGGGAAATTGCGGTTGAGATCTACCCATTGAGAATTGTAGCGTCTTTTTTTGGCTGTACCATCAGGGTTCATATTGGGCATGATCCAGATTTCAAGATCATTTACCAGTGCTGTAAGCTGAGCATCTTTTCCATAATTTTCTAGTAAAAGCTGTATCAGATAAACGAACATCTCCTGTCCAACAACCTCATCTCCGTGCATGGTGGAAACGTACTTCACTTCAGGCTCGGCTTCATCTTCTTCTACATTATCCGAAATTTTGAGAATCCAGAGTTCTCGTTTCTCCACGCTTTGTCCTATGGATTCTAGCTTTGCAATAGAAGGATAGTCTTTAGCGAATTGTTTTAGCTTTGCAGTAAGGGCTTCGTATGTATGATAGGAGTTTTCTCTTGTATTCTTTCCAATAATATCGGGAGAAAGAGTTGCCTGAAATCCCAAATATTCTATCAGCTTTACTTCTTCAGGAGTAGCATAGGCATAAACAGTTTTTTCTTCGAGACTGCATCTGTCGATTTCTATATCGGCTTTGACTAAGCGGGCAATATCCTGCTTGCTTTCAATAGGGATTGCCACTCTTTCTCTGAATTGGTTCATCTCATGCCCATACAGTGCCTGAGAATAGCTAAAAGAAGAAACCAAAAAAAATGCAAAAACAACAACGATAAATAGCCTAATCATAGGAAATCCTTTATAGAGGGAACACGGGCTAGAATAGCCCAATTGAATGATCTGGCTTTGCGTACCCATAACGCCAGAAATATAAAAATGCCAAGCATTGTCCATAAAAACATAATTATTACTCTAATAGAGTGTATCAAAATTTTTTTTATAAAACAAAGAAAATACAAAGAAAATTTTTCTCTTTACGCTTAGGCATTTCTTTGATATAGTAGCAGCAGAAAGTAAAATCAACCAATTACCAGGGCGTTGTCCCTGGCTATTATATTTCGCCCCTTTGGAATATACTCTAGGAGAAATCAATGGTAAACCGTTTTGTCGTTTCCCCCTCTAAAAGAACCAACGAAATTACCTATGCGGTAAGGGACGTTCTTTTAGTCGCCAATGAAGCCAAAAAAAGAGGCAAAGAGATGATCTATCTAAACATTGGCGATCCCATTCAATTTGATTTTTATGTCCATCCTTTTATGGTGGAAGCCGTTTATGATGCCATGAAATGCGCAAAAAATGGATACGCGCCTTCAGCAGGAGTAGAAGAAGGGCTGGAATCCATCCGCAAAGAAGCAGCAAAAAAAGGCATCAAAAATGTGCAGGATGTTTTTGTTTCTTATGGAGCAAGTGAAGCCATTGAAATTTGCCTAACAGCTTTAGCAGATCCAGGGGATAATGTTATTTTGCCATCGCCTGGCTATCCTCTTTATTCTGCCTTAAATAGCAAATTGGGCATTGAATCTCGCTATTATCGTTTAAACGAAGCCGACAACTGGCAGCCTGATGTAGAAGATATTTGTAACAAAATCGATCAGAAGACTAAAGGCATTGTTCTTATCAACCCCAATAATCCCACAGGAAGTCTTTATTCTAAAGAAGTTCTTGTTAAAATCATAGAAATTGCAAACAGACACAATCTCCTGATCTTTGCAGACGAGATCTACGACAAAATTCTTTTTGATAATTTGCAGCACACATCCATTGCTGCTTTGACAGAGGAAACTCCCATCGTGACCTTTGGTGGATTGTCTAAATGCTATATCGCTCCAGGATGGAGAATCGGGTGGGGAATTTTGAGTGGCCCATCTTCTTCTTTAAAGGATTATATCGGGGCTATCCATAAAATGACAAGGGCCAGGCTTTCTGTAACGCACCCTATGCAGTATGCTATTAAAACAGCCCTTGAGGGCGACCAGCGTCTTATTCCCATGATGAACAATAAGCTACAAAAAAGAAGAGATATTACCTACAAACGATTGAATAGCATCCAGGGGCTTTCTTGTGTAAAACCAACAGGTGCTTTTTACGCTTTTCCTAAAATAGAAATTCCTATACCTGATAAAGAATTCGTAGAAAAGCTAGTATTGGAAACAGGTGTGGTTGTAGTTCATGGCTCAGGTTTTGGAGATGCTGCTGGTAAGGGACATTTCCGCATTGTATTTTTGCCTGAGGAAGAAATTTTGGAAAAAGCCTATAACCAGATAGAACGTTTTATGCAACAGATCATGAAAAGTCTATAGCATTGAAAACCCCCAAAATAAATTCAATCCGTGTTTAAAGTTTCTAAAGGGGGTCTGGGGAGATTCTATAAAGATTTTCCCCAGACAATACACTCTTTGCGTAACTCCAATAACATAAAAAGGCAAAAGGGAGACAATTCCTGGGAGACATCTATGAAATCGGTCGAGGAAAAAATTGCAAAATTGTTGAACAAACCAGTTGGTTTACAAGTGCAGGGGAAAATAGGCACAAGTCCTCTGGGAAGTGTATATAAAATCCATCATCCTAAATATGGAATATGCGCCTTAAAAGTTTTAGAAGGTAAGGTAACACAAAACAAAACTTTCCTTCAAAAATTTTTACAAAATTTAGAGAAATATAAATTTTTAAAACATAAAAATTTCCTCCAGATCCATGAAATAGGAGAAAAAGAGTGTTTTTTTATTCTTCGTGAATTTGCTTATGGAATTAGTTTAAAAGAAAAACTAGAAGCCAAAAAGTTGTTTTCTATACAGGAAATCCATAAGATTCTCATTGACTTATGCCATGCTTTATCCTTTGCCAACAAGATAGGGCTGGTGCATAAAAACATCAAACCTGCTAATATTATCATAGACAATGCAGGGTTGTTGAAAATTTTGGATTTTTCTCTACCTCCTACCCTGCCTTATTATCTGTCTCCTGAACAGTGTGAAGGGAAAAAATCGGATGCAAGGTCAGACATATATGCCCTTGGGATTCTCTATTTCCATCTTTTAGCAGGATGCCTCCCTTTTGCTCAAACAAGCTCTAAAGAAGTGATGTTCCATCATTCCAAAACGCCTTTGCCTGATATTGTAAAATTCAGGAGCAGCGTAACAAAGACGATTTCTGATATGCTCTACAGAATGACAGCAAAAGTACCTTCTAACCGCTACCAGAGCTATGAAGACCTGTTGCCTCTATTAAAAAAAATTATTATGGATGATATGGAGCTTTCGCGTGCTGTAACACTAGACATTAGCTCCTTATCAGAGCAAGATACTTCTGGAAAAATTGTAGAATTGATCCAAAAAGATAGGGAAGATCTTATCGCGCAGAAAGAAACCCCTTCTGTATCCAAAAAAGAAACAAAGTCTTACACAAAAAAACTTTTTTTGCTAGACCAGAGCAACCAAAGTCTTTCTTTTAAAGAAATTCCCTGGGATGAACTAAAAAAAATTCTGGATCAATTGACAAATCTGGAAAACTTTTTTTCCAAAAAGGATATAGGCGTTACCAGAAAGAGCATTCATTTCCCTAAAATCTACCAAAACCAGGTTATCGAATATTTGCAAAATAAGTTTCACAGAGAATGCTGGCTGCTCAAAGAAAAAGAAGGGAATGGCGAAATAGAAATCGAAATAGACTTTGAACAGGCTTTGATTTTTTATTATTTATATGATTTTGAAGAAAAAATCCAGGAGTCTTTGAAAAAACTGAAAAGCAACTTCGAATATCGAGAAGAACTAGAAGCCAGAAAAAGAAAAGCTCCAAGCAAAGAAAGCACGCAAAAAAAAGGAGTATACGATTTTATCAATACGGTTTTAGAGATGTCCCAGGTTATTGATGTGGTTCTGGTAGAGCAAGGAATAGAAAAAATCAAACAAAATTCTCAAGAAAGTGCATGGCGTGAAGCTTGCGAAGAGCAGGCAACCTTGATCGCAGATAACGAAGTCATTCAAATTGCTTCTGAAAATACAAAAATGATGGAGATGGCATCGGAAAAAACCGAGCTTCTTCCTACAGATTCAGAAAAAACACAAGCGTTTTCTTTAGAGGAAGAAAAAACCGTTGTCGATAGTGACAAAATTCTCCAAATAGCTCAAAAAAGCAAAGAAGAAACAGAAGAATTTTTGGATAGCGATAACCAGGATACAGTGGCCGCCAGCCAGGAGATTGCAAATGCTGTCCGTGATCTCAAAAAGGAGAAGGAAGCCAGGGACAACCAGGTTTTATTGGCGGAAAAAGATAGCCATGAAGCTGTTTCTAATGAAGTGGTACTCGCAGAAGCAGAGGAAGCAAAAGCTGTTAATACCAAAAGATACCAGAAAGAGTTCCAGACTTATCTTGACATTGAGGTAAACTTTGACAATCGCTATCAAACCCAAGGCTGGCTGAAATTTTTACGAGAAAACCAGTTGCAAAGAAATGTACACTTCAGCCTGCTAGGAGATCAGGAAGACAAATCCCAAAAAAAAATATATCGCATTGATTTGCAATGGCTTTTAGATTACGAGAAAAAACAGGACAACATTTCTGCCATCAAAGACTTTTTTCAAAGCGATTATGAAATCAGCGAGCTAGGAAAAGGAGGCATGGGCATTATCCTAAGGCTTTCCACTCGCCAGGATGCCACCATCCTCTCTCTGCGCCCAGAAAACAGATGGGCAAGAGAGTATTTCTCAGACATTTTGCAGATTCGCAAAGGCCAGGATGATACAGAGATTGTATACGCAGAAGTACCAGCCAAGACTTCTCTTGTGGTTAAAGTCGCGTTTAAAGGGCATGAGGAATCGTTAATCCAGGAAGGCAAAAGTCTGGAGCAAATCGCCCAGGACAAAGATCCAACAAACTTTGTCATTGGTATGATACAACAAGGCAGGCTGGCCTCCATGAATAGTGCCTGCAATGACGAGCATCTTGGATACTATCTTATGATGGAATACGCGAGTCAGGGAAGTGCGGAACAACTGTATAAAAAATTCCCCCAAGGAAAACTTTCTGTAACTGTTGCAACTACAGTGATGTATGGAATGTGTGAGGCTTTAGTGAAGCTAAAAGAAAAAGGGATCATCCACAGAGATATTAAACCGCAAAATATTCTCTTTAACGCCAAACTCATGCCAAAGCTTTCTGATTTTGGTTTAGCGATCACAACAGAACAGATGGGAACAGCATTAGATGAAGAAAGACGAAGATTGCTCAGACTTCTGGATACAGAGTTTCTAAAAATTAGCAGAGAAAAGGAACAAGCAGAGGCAAAGCTAATTAAATTGCAAAGGAAACATAAAGAGCTGCAAGAGCAAAACAACTATGAAAACATGCCTGCATTAGAAAAAGAGATAGAAGAAATCCAGTCGCTTCTCCCTCAGCTTTGCATACAAGAAGAAAAAAGAGCGGAAAGCCTACAGGATCGTTACAGGCTCATGAGTGCCCAAGAAAATGCTCTAAAAGGGCAATTTGCAGGCTCTTTATTTTATGCTGCCCCTGAGCAATTCGAAGCGGAAACTGTACTTACTGTGCAATGCGATGTCTACCAACTTGGCGCAGTTATGTATACCATGTTTACTGGCAAAAAACCCGTAGAAGGTGAAAATTTAACAGAGGTTATCTCCCAGGTTTTGTACCATAAAAAGCCCAAAATCAAAGATGCATTGCCTTGCGATCCTTTAATCGAAGAATTAAGCGAATTGATTTCTGGCATGATGATCAATGATCCACAATCCAGAACGCCCATTGAAGAAGTCAAACACAAGCTCAATGAAATCATCATAAAATACCAGGCAGAGCTTTCTCAAGAGCCAGAGGAAAGGATTCCTGATGAACTGGAAGAAATGGAGGCCATCCAGGAATACCAAAACAAGATACAATTCGCCAGGAAAATACATAGAAAATGCCTGAACATCCTTCCTGCCCTAAGAGGCATTGCCCAGGAAAAATTCATGTTTACCTGCCCTCAATGCCGTAAAAAACTGCATATTTATAAAAGTATGGCAGGAAAACAAGGCAAATGTCCTAAATGCAAATATCCCATTATGGTACAATTGCCCCAAGAGCAAGAAATGTAAAATCGCAGAAAGGAACTCATGGAAAAATCTTTATATTTTGATATAGCTTTGTACGCTTATTTGTTTGCAACCTTCTTTTATGTGCT
>JABWCH010000290.1 GCA_013359215.1 Candidatus Brocadiia bacterium
GTGTTTATAAAAGGCAAAGCACTCGCAATCATCTCAAAGTCTCTAACAATAAACCTTCCTTTGGGAAAAATCCACCGAGAGTTAAAAAAACAAACAGGCAACACAGGTATTTTTTCCTCACATGCCAGGACAAAAGCCCCTTGGTGGAATCTTTGCATCTTAAAGCCATGAACACGTGTTCCTTCTGGGAAAAAGAATACATTGATCTTTTCTGCCAAGGCTTTCTTACAATATTCTATATGGGGGTTGTTATAGGAAATCTCCTGGGTATCCTGGATGGGAATAAACCCTGCCATTTTTAGAACTGCACCGACAAAGGGAATTTTCCAAAACCATTTGACTATGGTAATTTTATCGCATGGCAAGCTATTGAATGCAGGAATATCCGCTGTATTCAGATGGTTGGACGCAACAACACAGCCCAATATCTTCTCTCTTGGTGGAAAATTATGGTGTACTATTTTTCCGAAAGGGCCAATGCTCAGCACTCTTTTATTCAGATACTCAATGATTCTAAGGTAGACAATCTTATTGTATTTGCCAGTGATTTTTTGCCAGAAGGCGATGGCAGGAAAAACGATTGTTGATAGAGTAATAAATCCGAAAAAATAGCCTATTGCTGACCAAAATGTCGGAATTAGATGATAAAAATGAATAGCATGGGATTTCCTATCAGGGGGCAGAAAAAAGTGTAGAAAAATAGGCGTAATGAACAAACTATTGATCCATGCCATGTTCACACCAACAATAGAGCAGAAGCCTAAACTATATAAAGCAGGATGCTCTGCAAAAACCAAAGATCCAAAGCCCAATATAGTAGTGACAGAGCAAAGGACAACGCTGGTATTGCTCGTCCTGGTGCTACTCTTTACTCCGCCTGTAGATAGATAGGAGCAGGTGTGAAATACTGTATAGTCTATTCCAAGAGCAAGAATAAAAATAATGACAAGGACATTGAAAAGATCGACAGGGATTCCACAAATATCCAAAATTCCCAGAGTGCATACTATGCTCAGGCATAGAGGAAGGAAATTGCACAAAATCATCTCTAAATAAACAAAATACAATTTCAAAATCAAAAGAAGGAAAAGAGAAACGCCGACCACAGTCCAGAAGATTTCTCTTTTTAATAAAGAATCTGTGGTTTTCAAAATTTGCATTCTGTCTACAAGGATTGTGTCAGGGGCTGCCTTTTCTATTGCTTCATACAGACGATCTATGCTCGCGGCATCCTTTACCTGGATAATGTTTTGTATATACCAATGGTTTTCTTTTGCCACTACACTATCCTGGAATAGAGCGGAAAAAGCGGTATTTTTCCACAATTCTATCATAGAGCGAGGTTGAGAAGGGTTGCTGATTTGCTGGAAAAAGGGAGCAAAGGCGCGAGAAGAAAAACCATAATGGGAACTATGGAAAGAATTCTTTATATGCTCTTGTTTTTCTTTTGTCCAATAGCTTTTCCACATCTCATGAGAAGACTGCATTCTTTTCAAGGAAGGCAATAGCCTGGCAGCAAGATTGTCGATCTTCAATTCATTTTTTTTTGCCGCGCTTTGCAGATGAGAATAGACAGCATCGTTCTTTTCCAAAGCTTCTTCAAAAGATTTTCCCTGGACAACAATCGCAATCTTTCCTCTTTGGTCTCCCCATATAGAGAAAAATTTTTCTTCCTCTTGCTGTGTTTCTTGAGATCGGTAGCTGAATTGCTCCAGATTCGTAACAAATTCCATTTTGGAGATTTTTGGAATGGAGATGGCCGCTAAAACTACTACGGAGAGAACCATGAATGCTTTCCCTATTTTTACCCATTTGGCTTGCTCTAGCTTTTTCAGGAAGTCTGGAAAATCCTTGAATATGCTCTGGATATTCTTTTTTTTCATGGATTCAGAAATCTTAGGGTACAAAACAACCACAAAGAGAAAGCTTCCCAAAACTCCTGATGCTATAAACAGACCCAGTTCCACATAGGCAGGAAAAGATGAAAAGGAAAGGATCATCATAGCTCCACAAGTAGAAATCATACTAAAGCTTAAAGGCTTTAAAATATTGCGGATAATCATGATAGGTGTTATGGATGGTGCTGCGCCAATATGAGTAAAATAGTGGATTCCATGGTCTATAGTAATCCCAATGACAATGCTTCCATATCCCAAGGTAAGCAAAGAAAGCTGGGATGAGCATAGATTGCAGATGCCTATGCCCACAAACATTCCAAAAAAAGAGGGCAATAAAAACAAAGGAAAAAAGAAAAAATTTCGCAATGTACCCCAAAATAATAGGCATAAAGCCACGATTGTTAAGAACGAAGTTAGCTTTACATCGGAAATCATCCTTTTTTGGTTGTCTATGGCGATTCTTTGACCGCCAATCGCGATCATATCAATGCCTGGGAATTCAGCATTTAGCTTTTGCTTTGTTTCTTTTAGAAAATCCCAGCAGCGAATATTCTCTTCATGGTTTAGTTGTTTAGGAAAAGAGGGGACTTGTATCAATAGAGCCTTGTGGTCTTTGGAAAGCAAATACCCCTGGTAAATATCTACTTCCCATGACAGCTTTTTCCAAAAAAGTTCTGAAAATTGCAATGGGTCAATGCGGACGTTGGATGATGTGGGAGCAATCCCTATTTGCTGCTCCCAGATGCTGGAGAGCCTTTTCTCGACATTTTCTGGTGCTATTTTTTGGGAAATCTTTTCAAAATCTTTTAATTCCAGGAAGTTCGGCATTTGCTCTTCATAAAATTTTTTAACTTCTGCACCAGAAAGCATATCCAGCCTTGCCTGGACATTGGCAAAATAGGGGTTGGCTTTTAAAAGCTCTATAGCCCTATCGCCCGCTTTGATGAGATCCTGTTCCTTTTTCTCTTTGTGGACAAGGGTGATGGCGATTCGATTCAGGGAAGAAAAAATTTGGTTGTATTTTTGTAAATTCTTTAAAGAAGGAGTCTCAGGCAACAGCTTTAGAATGTCCGTATTTAATTCTAGCTTATACCAGCCATAAAGAGCGAGAATTACAATCGCTATAAAGGAACATTGTAGAATCTTAAAAAAAAAATCGAAATATCTTTTTTTATTCATAGCTAATTTCTATTACAAGGTTTACTTCTGAAATAGTGTGGGCATTCAGCTTGTCTTCGCTAAGAAGAAGCACAGTAGCGTTCTGCACATTTCCTGTTTTTGATCCTAATTTGGATTCTATGCGAGCCACCATTCCAGGCAGCAAGGGTTGATGGAATTTGCATCTTTGGATAGAATGGAGCTTTATCCTATGCTGAAGCTTTTCTTCTAAATGCTTCAAAGCTATCTGGATCGAATAAATGCCAGGGAGCATGGGAAAAGAAGGGAAATGACCAGCAAATACATCCAGATCTTCAGGAATTTTTACAATACTATCAGGGAAAAGCATCCTTCGTATATCACTTAGGAGAGATGGTTGGGATAAATTGGACATTGCTAATCTCTTTCGGTTGTAATGATAAAATTTGGATTTGTATATGAACCTCAGAGAGAGGATACGAAACAGCTATTTTTTTGGGAAAGCCTCCTATCAGACCATCGCTATAATCGAATCTAACAGAAGAAATTTCCTGCCCATTTCGCCCATACTGGATTTTAAAAGGACGATGATTTTGGGTTTCCCACGCATGCCATGCGCATCTGTCTTCTTTTATAACAAAAATTTGAGAATTATCGGCTGTAGTATATTGGGTTAAATCTGGTTTTACGATTTCATACTGTGAAGAAAAAATATAATAAATGTCTTTTGCAATTTGCTTTATGATATCAGGGTTTCCTAATTTTTCCCATGCTTTTACGATTATGAGGTTGCTGGCTTTTTGTTCTGCAAAAATATCCAGCATAGTCAAACCAAGATCGTTCATGGCTATAATTCGGAAATCGCCATTTTTGATGAGAACATAGCCAAAGAAATCTATCTGTTTTGGCTGAGGTTTGCTAAAAGAAATAGTAACAAAATGCTTCATAACACAACTAGAAGGCATACTAGAAAACCATATATTTTTTAAAGAATTCGAAGCATCAGGCAACTCTTGCCTGATTCCAAAATCAGGGAAATGGCAGCAACCCAAAAGCCCGATAAATAAGCCTATCAGAATATAGTTTTTTTTCATATTGTTGTTTACTCGGTCTGTTCTTTATGGAAAAGGTATACCATCCCTTTAGCCAAAAGAGTTTCGCCCTCATAGATTTCGCCATAAACAACCTGGTGCAAACCTAAGGAGCTATGGACGCGGACTTTTACCTGGAGTACGTCTTTTTTTGGCAAAGAGTAAAAAAAAAATTCTTTAATCGTTGTGAGCAATCTTAAGGCTGGAGATGTTTCTGTTGATTGCAGACCATACATCACGGCTGCGGACTGGGCTATCATCTCAGGCATGGAAACAGCAAGAAAATCGCCATTCCCATCCTGGAAAAACTGGGATTTTTTCCAGTCTACCTGGCAAACAATTTCATCTTTTCGATGTTCTATGAGTTTGTCGATTAGCAAAAACGGATCACGATGAGGTAGGAAATTTTCTATCATCATTTTTAAGCCTCTCCGACTTTCTGAATTGATTCAATAAACACCATGAAATCAAAAAAGCTAAGCTTCCACAAACAAAGGCAAAAACAACGCTGCCCACTAAATAGTATAAAAGAAAATGATACGATGCGTCGAGGGTAATTTCTCTGACAGATATAGACACCCATTCCCCTGATATAAGAATCGATCCTGATTGCAGGGAAGCAAATAGAATAAAAGGCATTATCGGTGGTATAGAAACATTGCTGAACAACAACACAATAGGCTTATTCAATTTTAAAATATGGGCAAGCGCAAGAGCCGCTATCATTTGAAAGCCCCAGACAGGCACTATTCCCATAAAAATACCTATTCCTATGCCTAAGCCCAGGCTGAAATTGCTTTCTGTACCTTCGTGGAGTTGCTCCAAAAATTGCTGTTTGTAACTTTTTTTTGCCATGATGGTTGCATTTCTATCTTTGAAAAAAGCCATCTTGAAATTCTTTGATGATTTTTGTATCGAATAGACCAGGAGATAGCCGAGGATTCAGGATATAAGATCCCACCCCGATTCGCGTATAATCACCATTGGGTTCAAAGAGCAAAAATTCTATAAGACGAGAAGCTTTTTTGGATATTTTCATTTCAATATGATCAATAAACTGCGTTAGTTTCCCCTGGCTTTTCATTTCAACCAGAAATATATCCTGGTCTTCTTTGGCTTGCTTCAAAGTGCAGATAAAATGAGAAGTGTCTATGCTGAAAGTCCCTTCAAAAAAACCCAGTATGTATTTATAAACCAGGAGAAATCCTTGGTTTTCCTCAAGTGATATTTCTTCTAAACCTTTGTATACTCTGATTTTATCATTGCATAATAATATTTTTTTCTGAATAGGCGAAATATACTCCCATCTGATTTTATTGGGCTTTTCTACATAGCACCAGCCTTTCAAATGCAAGGCATCATCAAACAACACCAAATGCTTTTCCTGGTAAAAATCAAAGGCGATTGTTTTTACTTTTTGCATTTCTTGTCGTAGCTGATCCATGAATATTTTAGCATCAACGGGATTCATCGCTGCAAATTTTTCCGTGTCGGCTATTAAAAAATATTGAAAAATTAAAATCGCTGATAATAAATATTTCATCATTATATCCTAAGTATTTGTTTTACAATACGCTTCACATATTCTTCCTATTTTTTAAATATTTTATTTATTTTTTTATGTTTTTCAAATAAAATATCACATAAATTGATAATTAGGAGTTACGCAAAGAAATTTTTATTTGATAGTGATTATTGAAACGAAAATAGGAAAGGCTAGTATATGTCAAAAATAAATTATCTTGTGTTTTGTCTGCCCTTGTTTTTTTTGGCGTGCACCATGGGAAGCCGTGAGGTTGGCACTTCCAAGCAATGGTCTTTTGATAAGGTTCAAATCAATGCATCCACAGAAAAACAAATTCTGGAATCCTTCGGCCCACCTTCCCTTATAGACATCAAGAGCATGAAAGGTCGCACAATCTACTATTATTGGGTAGAAAAATTGAAAAACAAGTCTTTATATCTGTTTGTATACAACTATTGGAATGTAGACATCAAATATGACAGAGCTATGTTTATTTTCAACAAAGACGGCATTTTGGAATACTACGGTGTTTCTTATGGCAATCCCAAAAAAGATGTGTAATTTTTTATTTCTGGCTGGTCTGGCAATATTTTTTTTAAGCATGGGCTGTAGCCACAACATTGTCAAAATCGACATGCCTGTTGCTCCTTCTAAGCTAGGGATACTTCAGGAAGGCAAAAGCGATTGCCAGGCAGTTCTTAACCATTTAGGCCCACCCATTAAGGTCATTCCCTATCGAAATGGTTTCTTGTTTGTTTATGCAAGCTATAAATCCAACGAAGGGCAATTGATGCTTTCTTATGGGCAAAGTGGAGTAAAAGGCAAGTTCGACATTTCTTCTGCCATCAATTCAGAGCAACTGGGACTATTCTATTTTAATGAAAAGGGAATCTTGCAGCAATGCGCTTTAAGTGAAAACAAGGCACGTCCAGGTTGGGGTGCTTCTGTTGGGCCGATTATATTAGATTTTGACCTTATCGAAAATCCCTTTTTTGAAAAGTATGACTACTATCACCAGGAGCATGTTCCCGTAGTATCTTCTTTGCTAGAAAAATACCCAAGAGGTCCCAAAAGACGGGAAGCAAAAAATCTAAAGTATATTGAAAGCAAAGAAACAGATGAAATAGACAGCCGCTTGCTGGAAAGTTCCCACAAAAGATGGAATCGCATTCACCAGAAAAAGGATATGATTTCTATAAAATTTTCCTCAGAGATACAGGAATCGTCTAATTTTCAGTGGCAAGAAATCAAAGAGGAAATGGAAATCCCCTCTTTTGAGAAAACGATCCCATACGCACCCTCTATAGATAGAGAAAATCCATAGATTTCAGTTTTAACTTAACTTATTTTGAAAATTGGACTTTCGACATTTTAATCGTAATCGTAATCTTAATCTTAATTGTCATACGTTTTGAGTTTTAATAGCTTGTCTTACAATAGATTATGTTATCTACTCAAGGATAAGAAGAGCGTAGTGTAAGCCTTCTGTAAGGAATCAAAAACAGCCCGCCTGTCGACTCTTGAGCCTGGGGCAAAAATAAAAATGGGATACCTGTTTTTTTGATTCCTGAAAGAAGGCTTACACGGAGCGATCGCTTCAGATAAAACCCGCTTTACAATATCCGAAAGTCATGCATTATTTTAATTTCACCACGAAGGACGATACTTTGTAAAAAGTGCATCCTATCATAACAAGAAAAAGGCCAAATCCAGGGATAAAATGTGGAATCATGCTCTGTGTAAGCTTCTGCATGGCAACTGCCTGGGTTTGTGCCAGAGCAATCCCAACGCAAATGAGCATAAGGAAAATTTGTTGAGTTTTTGTATTGTCCTGCACCCAAAGATGACAGATAGCAGGAATCATTGCGAAAAGAATCACAAGCTCATAATGATGGGCTAACTGGGGAATTGCTACCATAAAAGGGAAATACCACAGGCATCTCCAGACATAGTCTTTTTCCTCTTTTACTTCTTTTGATTTGACATCAATCCAAAGTATGGTGATTAGCAAGCCTGCATAGCAAAGAGACGAAAGGTAGTTAAAGAAAAGAGCAAGATCTATTTTCCATCCTGCTATTAAAAACAAAATGCTTTCTGCAAAGCTTCCTATCCAAAAGAATGTACATGCAATGCTTCCATTTTCATCCGTACGGAAATAGGCCCTTCTCGAAGAGATACGGTTTAAAAAATCCACCCAATATCCAGGAGTGATAGCTATAAAAATCAAAAGAAATATGCCGCTCCAGAGTAGAATCTTATTCTTTTTAAAAATAGCGAGAGGAAGCAATAAAAGAGCTGGATAGACTTTAAAGCAAACAGCAAGAGTCAGGAGCATTCCAGAGAGTAACACAGACTTATGGCTATAAACCAAAAGCAAGCACATAAAAAACACAGCAAAGCTGTCAACATTGGCTCGGTCTAAAAGAAAAAGAAATGGATAGCTCAAAAAGAGGCTTGCAAAGCCACAAGCCAAAATTGCCCATTTGTCTTGCGTTTCTTTTGGCGCAAAGTAAGAAACCATAATCCAATAGAAAAAGATGGTAGTCAGAAGAACCAAAATCACGATGATCCATCTTGCGTTCAAGAAACCTAAGGGAACAAGCGGTGTGCCTAAAATCGAAGGAATAGGCGGAACCATGTGGAGTGGAAAAGCATAAGGGCTTAGGCCATTTTCCACGCAAATCGATGCCTGATAAAAATTATAATAATCATATCCTAAAAAAGCCTTGTTGATAAAATACAGGTCTTTTTGACATAAGGTTTGCAGCACCAGAACAAAGCCCATAAGCAAGCAAACCAGCAAACAAATAACCAGTGCGGGAAAAAAGATATTTTTATGAATCACGAGTTTTCTCACTAAATAAACGTAAAGGGAAATAAAATTTTAACTATGACTAAAAAAATTTCTTTATCTGTAATCTATGCTTTTGCTATTTTTTCTATGCTCTTTTGGAGCATGAGTTTTATCTTTTCTAAAATTGTATTTAAATACTATGGCCCTATAGCGACCATAACACTCCGTCTTTTGATTTCCGTTGTTCTCCTGTATTTTGTTCTTTATTTTTTCTATAAACAATATCTTATCTTTCCCAAAGGGCATTGCAAACTATTTCTTTTGCTGTCTTTTTTTGAACCTTTTTTGTATTTTTTGGGGGAAAATTTTGGGCTTAAAACCGTTGATGCGACCGTTACTTCTGTGAGCATTGCAACGATTCCTGTGTTTAACGCTCTTGTCGGCACTTATATACTTAAGGAAAGCCTTTCCAGAATCAATCTTTTGGGCGTTTCCCTTTCTTTTTTGGGCATACTCATGATGCTGATAACCCATGATTTTCGGTTCAGCGTGTCCCCAGAGGGCTTGCTATGGTTGCTTCTTGCTATTTTTTCTTCCGTAGGGTACGGGCTTTTTATGAAAAAGATGACAGTAGTCTATCATCCCATCTATATCATCTTTTTGCAGAATCTCATAGGCTTTCTTTTCTTTTTGCCCCTGTTTCTGGCATGGGAATTTTCTGATGTGATAAAAACATCTCTCACATTGGAGCTGGTATGCTCTATGCTATGCCTGTCTTTTTTTGCCTCCTCTCTTGCTTTTGTTTTGTACACCTATGTCATCAAGGAAATTGGAATCGGCAAAGCCAATGTTTTCAACAATCTGATCCCTATCTTTACAGCCATTGCATCCTATTTCCTATTAAAAGAAAGCTTTAGCTACCATAAAATTCTAGGGATTGCTCTTGTTCTTTTCGGGGTATATTGCACACAATTGCGATGTAAAAAAGGTAAAGGAGAGGTAGCTTGTGTCCCACAACCCAATTAACCAGATGTATGTAATGACCAACTGTATCCAAAACTATAGCTGGGGTTCTAAAAGGATAATTTCCGAAATTCTAGGCAGATCCATCCCTTCGCAAAAGGAAGAGGCTGAACTCTGGATGGGAGCGCATCCTTTAGCTCCCTCCCAGATTATCAAGGAAAAAAGCTTTCTTTCTCTCGACAAATGGATTCAGGAGAATCCAAGGGATGTTTTGGGAGAAAATGCCTTTCAGCGATTCAAAAGCCTTCCTTTTTTGTTTAAGCTAATGGCAGTGGAAAAACCTTTGTCTATCCAGGCACATCCTTGCCAATCCTATGCGAAAATAGGATTCCTGAGAGAAAATATGGTTGGAATCCCTTTTTCTGCACCGAATCGCAACTATAAAGATGATAACCATAAACCAGAAATGCTCTATGCTCTAAATGATTTCTGGCTGCTAAAAGGCTTTCGCCCTATATCTGATACCATCAAAATTTTAGATACACTGCCTTTTTGTGAATTCCATAAAATGGGAAACACTCTAAGGCAAAACCCCACAGAAAAAGGCTTAAAAAAATTTTTTTTCGAACTCGTTACCCTTCCTGCATCTAAACAACGCGGCATTGTAGAGGAACTGGTCGTTCTTTTAGGCAGGGAATTTCTAAAAAAAACCTTGTTTCAGTGGATTGTTTTCTTGAACAAAGCATATCCAGAGGACATTGGCAGCCTTTTTCCTATCCTATTAAACCTCAGAAAACTCCGCAAGGGAGAATCGATTTATATTCAGCCAGGGGAATTGCACTCTTACCTTCAAGGGGTCGGCCTGGAATTGATGGCAAATTCTGACAATGTGCTTAGAGGTGGATTAACACCAAAACACATTGATAGAGAAGAGCTTTATAAAATTCTGGATTTTAAAGAAGGGAAAATAAAGCTGGTTAAACCCCAGATGCTTTCCTTGCAGGAAAAAAAATACAAGACAGAGGCAAGCGAGTTTGAGTTGTCTGAAATCCATTTAGAGAAAGACCAGACCTATTTTAGCCAGGAAAGAAGAAATGTAGAGATTCTGTTCTGCTATCATGGAAAAGCAGAAATTGTTGACATAGCTTCATCGCAAAAAATTTTTACCAGAAAGGGAACTTCTATTGTAATACCTGCTTCTGTTGCCCAATATAGTCTTAAAGGAGAAGCAACGCTATACAAAGCAACAGTCCCAATACTTTGCGATAAAAATTTCAAAACAAAAGAGGAAAGCAAACGATAAACCATTGAGGAAAATTATATGTTTTTTCAAAAAATACAGATGTCTCTATTCTTAAGTCTATTTTTTTTGTCTTTCATCTCTGTACAGGCACAGGAAAAAAGTCCAATAAAAAGGCTAGAAACATTGGAAAGCCGCCTTTTGATATTGGAAGACTATTTGAAAAGCCGACTAAATCATTTACAAAAAACTATCAAAGATCAGGAATCCACCATTGGCAAGCTTCAAGAAGAAAACCAGATATTGCAAAATGGAGTGAAAAAGCACCAGGAACAAATAAAAAGGTTAGAAGAAGATATCCTTGCTTTAAAGGCTATGCTTGCTTCCATAACGAAAATAGATATGGCCGCGCCTTCTGAAAAACAAGAATCCATTGCAGAAAAGCCCAGCGAAGAGCAATTGAAAAAAAAGCAGTATCAAGACGAAGAAATAGCGGAGTGGGCAGAACAATTCCAATCGCCCCTTGGTAGCATACGAATGAATGCTGTGTTAAAAGCAGGAAAATCGGAAAAACCAGAAGCAGATTCTCTCTTGATCCAGGCATTAGAAGACAAAGATCGTTATATTGTCATGCTTGCCTTGAAATCCCTGTCAAACAGAAAATCTCGTTCTGCTGTTTATCCTCTTCTTTCTATGCTGGAAAAAGAGATTTCCGAGATGTCTTCTTCGTTTTTATCTGCACTCCAAAGCATCACAGGCATCCAAGAAGACTTCCCTTTGCAAGGAAACAAAGAGGAAAAACAAAAAGCAGTCCAAAAATGGCGAGAAAAGCTCAAAAAATCAGGCTTTTAGAAGAAAGAACTTCAGTGTCTATGCAAAGAGATTTTTATTTGGGGGAAAATCTTTATAAAAATTTTCCCCCAAGTCCCCTTTAAAAACTTTTATATAGGTAACTGCTCAAAAGTCTTTGTATTAATCTTTAATCTTGAACTTCTCAAGACATAAGATTTCACCGCAGAGACACAGAGAACGCAGAGAAGAAAACCTCTGCGACCTCTGTACCTCTGCTGTTAATTATTTTTTATCAATATGTTGCAATAGAAACTAAGAAGTTAGATGTTTGCAGAAAAAGCAAAGATTTTTATCACGAATAAGACGAATGGTCGAATGGCACGAATCGTTTTTATAAAAATTTCATTCGCGTAATTTGTATATTCGTCTCATTCGTG
Organism: Candidatus Brocadiia bacterium; assembly: GCA_013359215.1. Taxonomy (GTDB): domain Bacteria; phylum Planctomycetota; class Uabimicrobiia; order Uabimicrobiales; family JABWCH01; genus JABWCH01. The sequence continues at coordinate 11,878 of JABWCH010000290.1, forward strand.
ATTCATACCTCTTTGGTTTCGGCTTGTCCGAGATAGGTACACAAACTTTTGAACAAATACCTATTTATTTTCAAAGTTCTTTTCCACAATGGGGGCAGCATTTTTTTTCTTGTTTTTCTTTTTGTAGTTCATCTACAAAGGCCGCGCCTAAAATGGTAGTAGGAAGAACAAAGCAGAAAATACCAGAAATGGCTGTTATTGCAGCAAAGAAACGTCCTAAAAAAGTAACAGGGAAAAGATCTCCGTACCCTACGGTAGTCAGTGTTACGATTGCCCACCACATGGTTTCGGGAATGCTGGAAAAAACATCTGGTCTTACGCCATGTTCGGCATAGTATACGAGAGAAGAAGTGATTACAACCAGAATAAGCATGAGGGCAAGCCACATTACAAGTTCTCTTCTTTTCATATAAAACACTCTGCCAATGAGCCTGAGACTTTCCATGTAACGAAGCAGCTTGCTAAGGCGGAGAATCCTTAAAAGCCGAAGCATACGAAGCAGTCTTAAGTCTATATGCAATGCAGATAGATAGAATGGCAATATGGCAACAAGATCTATCATGGCAAAAGGGGTAAAGATAAAGGCAAAGCGGCCTTTCCATGGATTTGAAAAATCTTCACTCTCTGTGCATGACCAGAGTCTGGCAAGGTATTCTATGGTAAAGACAACTACGCTAAAAATTTCAAACCAATGAAGCCAATGCCCAATAGATACTTCTACTTCTCGAACAGTGCCAATGATAACGGCAAAGATATTAAGAACAATCAATGTTATCAAAAAGCCATGAATAGCTTTATGTAGACTAGTTTTTGTGGAATTTTCTAGCAATTCCCATACGTATTTTTTCATTCCCCAATCCTTTATTGAGCCTTTATTCCTGCCCATTCTTCCCATTTGTCTGGATTAGGGCCAAAGTCTTGTCCTGTCAGTTCTTTTAATACTGCATAAGCGGCATTACCTACATTACCTACATTATCACGCATTTTTTTTACAAGAGGAATTTTGCATTCTTCTGTATATCCAATGGTGGCAATTGCACCAATCGAATTGTATCGTACAGCAGGATGTTCGTCGTTCAAGGTTGTTGTGAGGATGGCTTTGCGTGCTTCAGGGCTGTTTGTCCTGGCAAGGGCAATCACAACATTGTTGCGCACAGGGGGAGCGGGGTCTTTGATGGCAACGAGAAGATGAGGTAAAGCGCCCTGGTCTTTATCTTTGGTGATGATTTGGGAGATGGCAAAAGCACACATGGCACGTACGGATTCTTCGGTATCTTTTTTTAGGGTTTCAAATAAAGCTTCCATAGGAGTCTGATCGGAAGCGATATGGCCTAAAGAAAGTGCGGCGTTGCTGCGTACTATGGGAGCTTGAGATTTCAGTGCATCGTTAAGATAAGGGATGGCTCGAACATCGTTGCTAAAGCCTAGGGCAGTAACAGCAACATATCCTTTTTCGCCTGGGATGGCCTTTACTATTTCGGAGAAATGGCTTTTGCTCAATTCTTCCAGATCTTTTTCTGCTGCGATGACAAGGGCGTGGTCTTGTATTTTTTGAGCTGCCTGCCAGTTTTTGAGGAGTTCGTCAAGTTGGGTGAAAAGATCCTCTGGCTTTGTTCTATAATCAAGGCCCTGGCGATCTTCTTTGATTTGTTGTAAATCTATTTTTTCGTCTTTGGGTTTATCAGCACAGCCAGATAGAAAAAGAGAAAGATATAGGGCGAGGAAGATAAAAATTTTTTTTTGCATCAACATTTCCTTTGTGAAAAATTTGCTAGGCAGAGAAAATTATATGGTGGATATAGAAACTAAGAAGTTAGATGTTTGCCGA
>JABWCH010000291.1 GCA_013359215.1 Candidatus Brocadiia bacterium
GGATAGCGAGAAGCCTTTCTGTAGTGGAATGGCCTAAAGAGTTCTCAGAAGCCTTCCCCAAAGGAGATACAACAGATTGTATTATGCTATGGGATAAAGGTGGAGAGGACTTGTGCCTCTCTTTTTTTTTCTCCTTAGCATTCTCTCATCCATCGATTAACAGCGAACAATTTTATGAATTTTCACAACCCTTGATAGTTGATTTATTCTTACTATTTATGATATACTGAGAACAGTATAGTTTTACAGTTGAACCTATTTTCATAACAGGAGATTTACTATGGCTTTACTCAATGTCGAAGAAATCCAACAAGATTTTGCTCGTTGCCTTGAGCGAGTCCAGGCAGGCGAAACGATTGTCATTCTTCAATGCGGTAAAGCTGTTGCAGAAATTAAGCCTGTTCAGTCTAGCGTTAAGCAAAGACCATTAGGTCTATGCACGGGAGAATTTCTTGTTCCTGTTAATTTTGATGAACCTCTGCCAGACCATATCATTCAGGAGTTTGAAGGAAAAGTCAATTATGTAGAAATGAAAGAAGAGATATTTAAAGGTATGTCTGTAGACGATATAGTGGCGGAAATAGAAGGATTCAAAGGGTAATCTTTTGATAGAGAAAGGAGGTGTTCTATGAACGCAAATATTCTTGGTTCCATTGTGATCCCTGATAATATCACTTGTGGAGAGCAACAGTTAGAAGATGGAACTATTGTGGAATGGAAGATCATTTCTCGTGGTCTAAAGCAAAGAAATTTGAGCGAAATGAAAGAAGAAAAGTTGAATGAGTTAAGGCGTAAAGTTCATACCCCTTTTTTGCCAGTGAATTTTAAACCCTTAAGTAGGGAAGAAGCGAATGAAAGAAAAGAGTAGGTGCTTTATAGATAGTAATGTATGGCTATATTTGTTAGATAGAGACATAGAGAATGCAAAATATAAAATTGCAAAAGAGATTGTTAGAGAAAACACGGTTATATTGAGTGTTCAAGTTGTAAATGAGGTAGGAAATAATCTAAGAAGTCCCAAGAAGCCATTTCATTATACTGAAGATGAATTGATGGAAGTGATTCATTATTTTTTTTCGTCCTATTTTACTTTTGTAGACATGGCGAAAGAGGTTTATTTAAAAGCATCCGAATTAAGAAAGCGATATGGTTTTGGATACTATGACGGAATTATAGTCGCCGCAGCATTTGTGGGGAATGCTGATATTCTTTATTCTGAAGATTTGCATAATGGTCTTGTTATAGAAAAGAAGCTAAAAATCATAAATCCATTTGAGTGATCCCTATGGAAAACGAAAGCCAAACCAGAAAAGATCGCATTGACAAAAAACTGAGTGGATGGACTATCCTGCACCATCATAAGGGAATGGACACCTCTGTTTTGGAGTGTCATGCAGTGGAGGAATATCCGACAAAGGATGGGGAAGCGGACTATGCGTTATTTGTGGACGGAAAGATACTGGGCATCATCGAGGGGAAAAAGGTCAGTATTGGTGCGCAGAATGTTCTGGAGCAGGCGAAACGATATTCCAGAGCTTTAGGGGGAGTGCCTTTTCTGTACTCAAGCAATGGGGAAAGCATATACTTTCTGGATACACGTGATCCCAAGAACATATCTCGCAAGATTGCTCAGTTTCATACAAAAGAGGCTATGCTGGAAATGTTGCAAAAGGAAAAGGCTAGAGCCTATTCCTGGATGGAGAACAATCCTGTCCAACCTGCGCAATTGCGCCATTACCAGAAAGAGGCGATTTTGTCCATAGAGAATGCGATCAAAGAAGGCCATAGGGAAATGCTCGTTGCTATGGCTACAGGAACAGGGAAAACCTTTATGATCGTAGCGGAAATATATCGCTTGTTAGAATCTATGTTGGGGAAGCGGATTTTGTTCCTTGTGGATCGCAGAGCTTTAGCTGCTCAGGCAGTCCAAACGCTCCATTCCTTTACTACACCACAGGGAAAGAAGCTAAATCAGGAATATGAGGTTTACTATCAGCAGTTTCAGAAGAATGATCTGGAAGAACAGAAGTCCTTTGATCTACAGACATTGCCTAATTCTTATTTGACACATCCCAATTCTTCTCATACTTTTGTTTATGTATGCACCATACAGCGCATGGCAATCAATCTATTTGGCAAGCAGGTGGAATATGAGGATGAGGATGCAGCCATTCTCAATATTCCGATTCATGCTTTCGATGTGATTATCGCAGATGAGTGTCACAGGGGCTATACGACAAAAGAAACTGGCCTATGGAGGCAGGTACTCGAATATTTTGACGCAATCAAGATTGGCCTTACAGCAACCCCTGCACCTCATTCTCTATCTTTGTTCAAGAATGTTGTCTATCGCTATACTACAGAACAGGCTGTTCTGGATGGTTATCTGGTGGACTATGAAGCAATAAAGATCAAATCGAACGTTCGGATATATGGAGCTTTTTTACGTCCAGGAGAGCAGGTTGGAGTGGTAGACACTGTAACAGGGCAAGAAATCTATGACGAGCTGGAGGATGAAAGAGCCTTTAGCACAGAGGAAATCGAAACAAAGATCACAGCACCAGAAAGCAATCGCCAGATCATCAAGGAGATTGCCAGGTATGCCCTGGAATGGGAGGCACGAACTGGTCATTTCCCTAAAACTTTGATCTTTGCAGCCAATGACCTTCCCCATATTTCTCATGCAGACCAATTGGTACGTCTTTGCAAAGAAGAATTCCAGCGTGGAGATGATTTTGTTTGCAAGATCACGAGCAGTGCTACAGTAGATCGCCCTTTGCAGAAGATCAGGGAATTTCGCAATCGCCCCAATCCTGGAATTGTGGTTACAGTGGACATGCTCAGTACAGGCGTGGATATACCAGTATTGGAGTTCATTGTGTTCCTCAGACCAGTAAAATCCAGAATTCTATGGGTTCAGATGCTCGGCAGGGGAACTCGCAGGTGTTCTGAAATCCATAAGACCCATTTTACCATATTTGACTGCTTTGATGGCACGCTCATCGAATATTTCCGCAACACTACAGATTTTACTGTAGCTCTTCCCGCAAAAGAGGTGATTCCTATCTCCCAGTTGATAGAGCATATCGCTCAAGACAAAGATCGGGAGTCCAATACAAACTTATTTATCAAGAGGCTGCATAGGATCGAGAATACCATGAGCGCAAAGGCAAGAGAACAGTTTGCCCGATATATTCCCGATGGAGATATGGGCAGGTTTGCCAGAGAATTGCCCGATAGGCTTCAGGATGACTTTACCCAGACGGTCAAGTTGCTACAAAATAAAAACTTCCAGGAACTTCTGGTTCATTATCCCAAGCCCAAGAAGGAATTTCTGATTGGATACGAAGTGGAAGACCACGTAACATCAGAATGTCTTATTGGGCATCTTAAGCCACAAGACTATCTCGACAGCTTTAGCCATTTTATACGAGAAAAACAAAATGAGATCGAAGCGGTACAGGTTTTGCTAGAAAGACCCAAAGCATGGAATCCCGAAGTCCTGGAAGATTTACAGAGGAGATTGGAAGAGAATAAGTTTCCAAAGCAGGAGTTGCAGAAGGCATATAGCGTAGTCTATAAGAAGTCCCTGGCGGACATCATCTCTATGGTCAAACATGCCACTCGTGAAGAGTCTCCGATTTATAACTCACAGGAAAGAGTAGATCGTGCGATGCAAAAGATCATGGAGAACAAAACATTTACGCAAGAGCAACAACAATGGCTTTCCCTCATCAGAGAACACCTGGTTCGCAATCTGACCATTGCTTTGCAGGATTTCGATAGTATGCCCATCTTCGAGAGAAAAGGGGGACTAAGAAAAGTCAGGCAGGTCTTTGAAGGGCAGTTGGAAAAACTGATCGAAGAAATCAATTACTTCATTGCAGCATAGGATAAATAACGGACTAAAGTTCCCAAAGGATGCAACACCAGCCAAATGGAACAGACTCTGCTTTGCAGAGCTACTCATTTGGCACAAAGAAAATACCAATGTTGAAAACTATAGCAAGCAGGAGAATCATTACTATGACCGATATTGTAGGTAAACTGTGGGGATTTTGCCATACCTTGAGGCACGATGGAATAGACTATGGCGATTATATCGAACAATTGACGTATTTATTGTTCTTGAAGATGGCAGAGGAAAAAGAAAGGGAGATTCCCGAAGAATATAACTGGCAGAGCCTGAAAACCAAATCAGGCAGTGATCTTATGACGCAATACGCTAAAACCCTGGAAAAATTGCAGGGCAAAGGCATGAATGAGATGCTGAAGGCCATTTTCAACCAGGCCATGCCCCGTTTCAACAATGCGGTGAACCTCAAGAAGTTGATCACCTTGATAGATGAGGTGGAATGGTCTCTCCTGGACGTGGATGTCAAAGGCCAGGCTTTTGAAGGATTGCTGGAAAAAGCAGCCAGTGAAGGAAAAAAAGGAGCAGGCCAATACTTTACGCCTAGAGTCCTGATTCGATCTATTGTCAAGGTGATGCACCCCGACCCCAGAGTCAGCCCTGATTTTACTATATGCGATCCTGCTTGTGGAACAGGAGGGTTTCTTCTTGCTGCTTATGATTGGCTTATGGACGCTACAAACAAAGCTTTGGAGCGTAAGGAGGTGAGTCGTATCAAGGCCAAAACTTACTTTGGTCAGGAACTCGTCGCCAGACCCAGAAGACTGGCGTTGATGAATTTGTTTCTGCATGGGCTTCAGCCCACAATCTACCTGGGCGATACGATCTATGAAGCGGATCGTGGCGAACGCTATGACTGCATCCTGACCAATCCTCCCTTTGGCACAAAAGGAGCGAACCAAGAACCGACCAGAGATGATTTCACCGTCAAGACCAGCAACAAACAATTGAACTTTATTCAGCATGTCATGACAATCCTAAAGCCAGGAGGCCGTGCTGCTATCGTTCTCCCTGACAATTGCCTCTTTGAGGACAAAGCAGGCGAAGTTTTTAAGATACTCATGGAAGATAGCAACCTGCATACCATATTGCGCCTTCCCAGGGGAACATTCACGCCCTATAGCCAGGGCGTTAAGGCCAATGTGATCTTTCTTCAAAAGGGAATGCCAACAGAAAAAGTGTGGATATTCGATGCCCGCTCCAATGTCCCTGGTATAACCAAAAAGGATCGCCCTCTTGCTCCTTCCCATTTTGAGGAATTCGAGCAGTGCTATGGCACTGACCCCAATGGTCGTAGCCCAAGAAAGGACACAGGAGAATCAGGCCGATTTCGTCCTTTTGGCCTTGAGGAAATCAAAGCACGCAATTACAAACTCGACATTACCTGGCTCAAAGACGAATCCCTAGACGATTCCCAGGAACTCCCTGAACCGCAAGATTTAATCAACGAAGCCATATTGGAGCTTAAAGGAGCATTGGGGGATTTGGAGGAAATTGGCAAAAGGATGGGGGAATAAAGGAATGGAATTCATTGAGACAAAAAAAAACTGGATACAAGTAGAACTAAGGCAAGTTTGTGATTTTATTGGAGGTAGTCAACCTTCCAAAAAAGACTTTATTTATGAACATAAACTTGGCTATATTCGACTTATTCAAATACGTGATTATAAATCAAACGATTATTTGACTTTTATTCCTTTATCGAAAGCTAAACGGCTATGCTCAAAAGATGATGTTATGATTGGAAGATATGGGCCACCATTATTCCAAATTTTAAGAGGATTAGAAGGAGCTTATAATGTAGCTCTTATCAAAGCAAAGCCTATTAATAATCAATTGCTTGACAACAATTTTCTTTGTTATTTTTTAAAAACAAATGAAATTCGAAGTTTTATTATTCAATCTTCAGAAAGAACAGTGGGACAAGATGGAGTAAGAAAAGATTTACTAGAACAATATCCAATCCCCCTTCCCCCACTGAATGAGCAGCATCGTATTGTTGCCAAGCTAGAGCAGCTTTTATCCAAAGTGCAATCGTGCCAGGAACGACTGGACAGAATACCCAAAATTCTAAAACGCTTCAGACAATCCGTTCTTGCTGCTGCTTGTTCGGGAAGATTGACAGAGGATTGGCGGGAACAGAATCCAGATGTAGAACCTGCTATAGAGTTGCTAAAAAGAATAAGGGTATCTGTAAGAAAAGGTAACCAAATAGTCAATGCTGATGAAGCTCCGTTCGAAATACCATCAACATGGGAATATTCAAGAATTGGGCAGCTCACAAACAATATAAAATATGGAACATCACAAAAATGTGGCTATGAAAAAGATACAATTCCTGTACTTAGAATTCCTAATATAGGCAGTGGTATAATAGATTTCTCTGATTTAAAATACACAGATTTATCAGATAGAGAATATGAAGAATTAAAATTAAAAAAGGGCGATATTTTGCTGATAAGAAGCAATGGAAGTGTTTCTTTGGTTGGAAAAACGGCTATTGTAGGGAGAAAAGAAGAAGAGGGTTTTGCTTATGCAGGATATTTGATTCGTTTAAGATTTGATAGTCAGAATTTTAATCCTTTTTATATAAATTATATTCTATCTTCATATTATATCCGTTTACAAATCGAGATGCCTGCTAGATCAACAAGTGGCGTGAATAACATAAATAGCAATGAAGTAAGAAATCTTACCATTCCCCTTCCACCTCTTGCCGAGCAGCAGGAAATCGTCCAACGTGTGGAATCCCTTTTCCATCTTGCCGACCAGGTAGAACAAAAATACAACAAGGCCAAAGCCTATGTAGATCATCTTACCCAGTCCATTCTAGCCAAAGCCTTTCGAGGAGAGCTTGTTCCCCAAGACACAAACGATGAACCAGCAGAAGCCCTCTTAGAACGAATTCGGAACGAAAAGGACAGCCAGGACAAAGCAGCAGGCAAGAAGCGAAGCAGAAAACTAGAAGGATAGATTACTAAAAATGGTAAAATTGGTATTCATAGGCAGAACATAGGTGAAATTTTTTCTTTTATTTTAACGGAAATACATAAAGTATTTTTAAGGAATAGGAATCATGAAGAAAAATGTTTTGTGGATGCTTATTGTTTTTTCCTTAGCTCTGTAGTGAACCCATTTGGCTGGACAGTTTTTTGGTATGTTTAAGTGTGTAATATTATACAACATATTAAAAAAATGTCAAGTAATTTTTTTATTTATTA
>JABWCH010000292.1 GCA_013359215.1 Candidatus Brocadiia bacterium
TGGTTGCCTTTGGAAAACGGCGATCTGTCCAATTGGGGGAGCAATTCCTACGATGCTTATTTTAGCACACTCCCACAGGGTTTCAATACTGTTGCTGTTACAGGAGCAGGACAAGCTCTTACCATTGTGAATACCGCAGTCATTACACCCACTATTCCAGAGCCTGCTTCTCTTTTGCTGCTCGCTTTTGGAATCTTTTTGGGAATGAGAAGATTTTCTAAAAAATCCTAATTTTTATAGAAACCGTTTTGAATGAAAAGGACTCGGCCATGCCGGGTCTTTTTTCTTGGAATAGCAAATCATTTGGCGATTTATATGATTCAAAATGTCATAAAATATAACACTCTCGACAGGAATGTTGTTCCTGAAGACTTTTTACACCAGGAAAGAAACCCAGTTCATCTTGTTCTGGACAACATCCGTAGTGCCTTTAATGTAGGCTCAGCCTTTCGGACAGGAGATGCAACAAGGGTTGAAAAAATTCATCTAGGAGGAATTTCTGCTGCTCCTCCTAATTCTAAGCTGGAAAAAACAGCTTTAAACAGCACACAAGTCGTTCCCTGGCAATACTATCATAAAACAACAGAAGCAATCCAGGAACTCAAAAAAAATCAGGTTACCATTTGCGCTGTAGAACTGACTAGCGCTAGTGTCGATTTCTGGGAATATTCCTTTCCTAAACCCGTTGCCTTGGTTTTTGGGCATGAAGTATTGGGCGTGGGGGAAGATGTGCTTCAAATGGCAGATACGTGCCTTTACATCCCTATGTATGGAAAGAAAACAACAATCAATGTCAGCACGGCTCTGGGCGTTGTTCTCTTCGAAGTACTGAGACAATGGAAAAGCCTGGAAAGCCCAAAGTTAGACAAGCATTTTCATGAAGCAATCCCTGGGATATAAATTATTTTATCATTTTAAATTTTTTTTATTTGACATGCTTTGTGCTTTTTGTAACAATTTGCTTGTTAGTCTTGTTGGTTTTATTCTTTATGGAAAGGATTTAAAATGAAATCTTTAAGTCTTATAATCTTTGTATTTTTTTGCATTGTCAGCCTGCAGGCTACTTCTATTATAGGTGGCTCTAGCCTGATCAATACATCCAATGTTCTTCAACTGGAAAGCTGGCTTGGAGAAAGCAATCTGGCATTAACAAAAGTCTTCTCTAAAAGCGTTGATGGAGCGTCTGCTTCTGCTTTCCATGCCAAATCCGATAATAAAGGAAGAACCTTTACCTTGATCCAGATCATCAATGGTTCCGATGTAAGAGTAGTTGGTGGTTACAATTCCTTAAGCTGGACTTCTATGAATAGTTACAACTATAGTGCAGCAGGGTCTTTTTTGTTTAACCTGACAAGCTCTACTTTGTATGCGCATTCTCGCTATGATCATTATGTATATGATCATGTCAACTATGGCCCTACATGGGGTGGTGGTCACGATTTGCATATCAACTCCACCCTTTCTGGTGGCTACGCCAATATCGGACACAATTATGGGGATACAAGCCAATATGCAACAACAGCCTACCGCAATAGCTTCACAGGAACTTACAGTTCATGGACTGTAGGCGAACTCGAAGTTTTTACCATTGCCCAAGATATGGTTCCTGAACCTGCCAGCATGATTCTTCTAGGAATAGCCATTGCTATTTTTGCTGCAAAAAAAAGATAGAAGCTTTTCTGAAATTATATTATAAAAAAATAAGACTAAAGATAGAATTCATTGCAAAAATGTAAAAGACAAAAATACAGGTTGCAGTGGATTCTATTTTTATTTAGGGATTTCTTATCTTACAGCAGTTCTTCGTTGTGGACTTTCGATATTTTAATCTTAATCGTAATCGTAATCTTCATACGTGTTAAGTTTTAATAGTTTGTCTTACAATAGATTACGTTATCTACTTAAGGATAAGAAGAGCGTAGTGTAAGCCTTCTGTAAGGAATCAAAAACAGTACAGCCTGGCAAATCAAAAAATTTTATTCGACTCTCGATGTTTTTTTGATTCCTGAAAGAAGGCTTACACGAAGCGATCGCTTCAGATAAAACCCACTTGCGTTGTATTGCATATAAAAATCGCCTATAAAATAATCTACAGATTACACAGATTACGCAGATAAAGGTTTCGAAAATCTGTGTAATCTGTGGATAAATTTTTTTGAATCCGATGTATACTATCTAGGACAAGCCGCAGCCAAGAAGGTATGAATCACGAATGAGACGAATATACAAATTACACGAATGAAATTTTTATAAAAACTATTCGTGCCATTCGACCATTCGTCTTATTCGTGATAAAAATCTTTGCTTTTTCGGCATACATCGAACTTCTTAGTTTCTATGTATGCAACGCAAGTGAGAAGTGCTGTAATGCAACAAAATTTCTCTTTATCCGAAAGCCAATCCAATGGAAATAGCACCTGGGACAGTGATCCAAAGCAAATATCGTTTGGAAAAAAAATTGGGGGAAGGAAGCAGTAGCGTTGTCTATAAAGCACAAGATGTAGACTTGAATAAGCCCTATGCTTTAAAATTTTTACGCAAAGAGCTTTCCTGCCTTCCGTCCAAAAGGAAATTTTTTTTAACAGAAGCCAAAATTATAGCTGGCTTAAGGCATCCTTCGATTGTTTCTGTTCGGGGAATAGGCGAATGGCAGCAGACTCTCTATTTGGTCATGGATTATTATCCTGATAAAAGCCTTAAAGAATTGATGCAAGAAAGAGAATTGTCCCTGGAAGAAGTGCGCGATCTTTCAAGCCAGATGTTGCAAGGGCTAAAAGAGGCGCATCGGCATGGTTTAGTCCATGGTGATATAAAGCCTGGCAACTTGATGCTCAAAAAAGAAGGGTCAAGATGGAAGCTTGGCATTGTGGATTTTGGGCTTGCCGTATACGCTCCAGAGAAAGGCACAGTTGGTGGGACTCCCTTTTATATGTCTCCAGAGCAGCTTCTGGGAAGTAGTGGCAATAAAACAAGCGATTTGTACTCGGCAGCAGTGTGTACATACCAGATGATTACAGGGCGTTTTCCGATCCAGGCTGCATCCCCAGAAGAATTGATTTATCGCATTTTACAAGAAGACCCCATACCTCCCTCTCGCTTTCGCAAAATTCCGCGCCTTATGGACAGAGTTTTTGCCAATGCACTCTCCTTAGAGCCAGAATCCCGCTATAAAGACATCCAATCGTTCCAGGATGCTTTGGATATAGCGTGGAATAGCCGTTTGGTTTTTTCCTATAAACAGCTTTTAGTCTTTTTTGTAAGCATTATTTGCCTTATTTCCATCTTTTTATCTTTTCATTACTACGATCAAAATAAACATATACAAAATCTTTTACAGGAATCCCAACTATCTCTTACCCAGTCTCAATGGGGGACAAGCCAGAGGTTGGCAAAAGAAGCTCTTTTGGTAATAGAAAAAAATCGTATTTTATTTGGGCTTTTTTCTCAAAAGAATGCAGATTTACTGTCAGAGAAGGCATATTCAATTCTATGGCAGATTTGCTGGAAAGAATATCTTGTTTTGCTTCAAACAAAGCAATTCGATAAAGTTCTATCTTTAATACAAGATGAAATTTTTTTATCGCCTGAAGGAAAAACACTTTACCCTTATTTTCTTTTTTATTATGAAGAACACAGAATTTATCAGGCATGGAAGGAAAATAATCTGAAAAAGGCTATAGAAATAGGCAGCGTAAAAATTGGAAATCCATTGCACCAAGAGATTCGGGAAAAACAGATGAATCGTTTTCAAATACGCAAACAAATAGCTCCTCTGGAAGAATGGATAAAAGAAAAGAATTTTTCCAAAGCCAAAATCTACTTAGAAAGAATCCGCCATCTTTTGCCTTTGGATTTAGCCCAAAAAATAGAAAAAACATGCGAAAAAGAGCAATTTTCTCATGAATAAAAAAGTATAACCAGGAAAAAAAATAGTATGCAAAAAATCCCTTTCTCTCGTAAAGAACTGCATGAGTATCTGGAAAAAATTTCCTTTTCTCCTGCAAAAAAATTCGGCCAGAATTTTCTATTGGATGAAAACATCCATAAAGCGATTGTGGAATCTGCGGAGCTATGCCAGGAGGACGCTGTGCTAGAAATCGGCCCAGGACTTGGTCATCTCACAACACACATTATTGGAAAAGCAGGAATATACTGGGGTATTGAAATCGATAGAAGGCTACATTCGCTACTCAAAGAAAGATTTTCTTCTCTCCCAGGAGTCCAAATCCTTTCTATGGATATACTTTCGTCCAAGCATGAAATCAACCCAGAGGTTTGGAAAGCAATAGAAGAGGTAATTCTGAATCGGCCTTATAAAATAGTTGCCAATCTCCCTTATAATATCTCTGCTCCCGTGATTTCCAATTTTCTGGAAGCAATACCGCAGCCTTCGCTTTTGGTAGTTACAGTCCAAAAAGAAGTAGCCAAAAGGCTTGTTGCTAAAGCAGACACATCGGACTACGGCCCGCTTAGTATACACACTCAGCTCTATAGCGATGTAAAAGAAATACGAAATATTCCACCAAACTGCTTTTATCCAGCACCCAAAGTGGATTCCACCGTTGTTATGCTAAGGCCACACCCTTTGCGTAGCGACATTACAAACAAAGATTTTTTGTTTTCTCTCATACAAAGTGCTTTCAGCATGAGACGGAAAACACTATACAATTGTTTAAGAAATAGTACATCCTTAAATCTCAGCACAGAGAGCATTCATCAATCTTTGGAAAAATCAAAAATTTCCCCTGAAAGAAGAGGAGAAACGCTTTCTCTCGAAGAGTGCATTGTTTTGGCTAATGCTTTTCAAGAAAGATAAAAAATATGAAGTTTTCAGAAGATTTAAAAAAATATTTTTTAGATGAAAAATTTAATTCTGCTTTAAAAGTAACAATAGCAGATAAAAAAGAAAATTTACAAGAAAGCATAGATTTTTTAAAAGAACTTGCTCGCCATCGGAATGTGATTCACATTGGCGCAGTAGACCACCAAGATTCTATTGACCGCAAAATTCAAAAAGGCAACTGGCTACACCAGCACTTTATGGAAGTAGCCGATAAGTGCGTAGGAATCGATATCAACCAGGAAGGAATTGAATATCTAAAATCCCACTATGGAATACAAAATATATACTGTGCTGATATTCTTAAAGATAGCCTTTCTTTTCTGGATGAACAAAATTGGGATATTGCCTTTTTGCCTGATGTTCTTGAGCATATTCCCGACGTTTTTTCTTTTCTTCAAAAGCTGCACGAAAGACTGAAAAACAAATGTGAATATTTTTGCTTAACAGTACCCAATGCTTTTTGTTTAAGAAATATCGTGAATGCCTTTAAAGGAATTGAAAAAATTAATTCTGACCATAAATATTGGTTTACACCCTATACTATAGGAAAACTAATGGCGCAAGCAGGCTTTGAAGTCCAAGAAATCCACTATGCAACAAGAGGAATTGCAAAGAAAAAAAAGAAAATAGAAGACAGAATTAAAAGCTTTTTTTTTAGATCAAAGCCTTGTTTGAGAGACACTATTATTCTATTTTCTAAATTTTAGAGATGAATATGTATTTTAAGAGATTTTATATGCCAGAAAATCAGAATGATTGAGGAAATAGCCCAAATTTGTCGAGAAATTTCGCATTGGTTCATTAGCCATTTGTAAAATTTTAGTAATTCTATTTTTGTATTTTTTTTACATTTTTCGCTCTTGTTCCAAAAAGAGATTTTTAGTATACTATCTGTGTGATTTGTAATGTTTTCTAATGTGACATTGCCAAAATATTGTAAGCGAATCGAATATTTTTATTCTACAGAAAGGGTTTTGCTATGAAAATAACAAAATTTTTGATGTTTCTTGTAGCTTGCCATTTTGCTTTGGTTTATGCTGCTCCTGTTGTTAATGTAAATGATAGTTTCAATGGTCCTTCCTTGAATACTACTTTATGGCAAACATCCTACAATGGAAGTTTTTCTTCTTATAGTGTGAATGGCAATTTTTCGATGTCTGGAAGTGGATGTGGTGGTAGAGAGCTTAAGACTAATTACTATTTTATTGGCGATTTCGATGCCCAGATTGATGCCTATCGACAAAGCGGAAGTGCGCATTATATTACCTTCCGATTTTTTAAAGAAGGCGCAACGCATTCCAGTAGCACTCATGGTTCTACATGGGGTCTTGCGGGAAGCATATATTCCTGGTTTCCCAACACTACAGAATGGTGGTGCTATTCTGCTCCTGGAGCAGCAGACTATACTGTAGTCAACCAATGGCTGCAATTCCGTATACAAAGGACGGGAAATAATATTTATACCTACCGCCGCCTATTGGGGGAACAAAACTGGGTTTTACAAAATACCTACAACAATTTTGGCAGCAGTGGCGTTTTTCTTAACCTTGTTGCTGGCGATGGATCAAGTAGTGGAAACACTGTAGCCTATGCCGATAATTTCCTCGCTACAGGCTATACAGACACAAACTATCTTGCCATAGCTTCTGTTCCTGAACCTGTATCTTGCTTCCTTTTGCTCCTCGGTTTATGCTGTATTGTATTGATAAAAAAATAGTGAATGGGCTATAAGCCTTTTAGCGTAATGTGAGATTGCAAAATAATGTATGGTTTAAAATTTAGAATTTTAATGGCAGTATGGAGAAAATCATGTATAAAAATGTCCTTTTATTAATTTTCTTTTTTATTTTATGCACTTTATTGTATGCAGACAACCCAAGTTCGGCAACAAAAGTCCCCATATATATTTCTTTCCACTGGCACATGCATCAGCCTATCTATTGGCCATACGAAAATATCATCAAAACCAACAATCGTCATGTATACAGCTATGATCTTCTGGACATTATGTTTACCAGAAGTGGGCCTTATACGAGCTGGCCTTTCAATGCTGTCAAGAACATGGCAGACAATGGGCTTCCCCATGGAGGTGCTCAGGTCAGTTTTTCTGGCTCTCTCATCGAAAATTTGAATAATATGGAAAAGGCTGGCGCTGGATTTTCTGGATGGAATCGCTTTTATACTCAAGGTCGGCATTTGAAAACCGCATTGGGCAATCCACGTCTTGATATGGTCGCTTTTGGCTATCATCATCCCTTGATGGCACTTTGCGATTATAAAGACACCCGAAAGCAGATTGCTCTTCATCGTGACATTCTGCTCAAGACATTTGGACAGGATGTGCCTTATTCCAAGGGAATTTTCCCTCCAGAAAATGCCTTTGCCGAATGGATGATTCCTGCTCTTGTAGACGAAGGACTCGAATGGGTGTTTGTTGATAATATCCATTTCCATAGGGCAGCAAAAGGCTATCCTTGGGTCAAAGGGGAAAATCTTTTCCCTCCCAATGGCGCAGACCAGGTCAATACGATGACCGAGCCTTGGATACAGTTGAATGGTTTGTGGGCACCTTCTAAAATATCTGCCTGGGGATGCAGACCTCACTATGTCCGTATGATTGACCCTAAAACAGGCATGACTTTGGTAACGCCCGATGGTAAAGAGGCTAAGATGATCGCTGTCCCTACAGAAAGATATATGGGCAATGAAGACGGTCGAGGAGGATTTGGCGCACTCAATTACGAAGCTGTGATGAGCCAGTTGGAGCAATACAACACAGATCCAAAGCATCCTATTTTGCTGGTACTGCATCATGATGGCGATAACTATGGTGGTGGAACAGAAAGCTACTATCATAGCAATTTCAATAGCTTTGTACAATGGGTCAAACAGAATTCAGATCGTTTCGTAGCAACCACAGTCGAAGATTACCTCGCACAATTCCCTCCTGATGAAGAAGATGTCATCCATGTAGAACCTGGTTCATGGTCTGGTGCTGACAATGGTGACCCTGAATTCAAAAAATGGAATGGCGATCCCAATTCTAATGGATATTCTCCAGATAGAAATTCCTGGGGTGTAATGACAGCAGTTAAAAACATAGTGTTCACAGCCGATGATGTTAATGCTCAGCATGAATATACGCAAAAAGCATGGCATGTTTTCCTTTGCTCCCAAACATCCTGCTATGAATATTGGGACGGAACAGAAATGTGGGATAGCCATCCTACACGCGCCTGCAATGAAGCTTATGAACATGCGATGAAAGTTTTAGGAAGCAATTTTGTCGATAATGTTCCCCCCACAATCTATCAACCACAGCGCAGACCTTACAATCCTGGTGGAATGCAATGGGGATCAACACCAGAATCTACGGATTTCGAGGTTTGGAGCTATGTCTATGATATTTCTGGGCTAAAGAATGTTACACTGTATTATTCTGTAGCAGAAGGACAATATACCCCAACCTTGGAGGCTAGAGAGCAAAGAAACTGGACATCGATGGAAATGACAGGCAAGGTAGTGCCTTCTCAAACAAATCCAAAACCCATCATCAAGGCCCAGGAATATTCCGTGAAAATCACAGGCGTAAAAAAGGCTCTTGTCAGCTATTATATCGAAGCCACGGATAAAAAAGGCAACAAAGCCACATCTCCTATGCTTTTTGTTTATGTAGGAAATACTTTGGAAATGCCTTATAAGCCACAGTATCCTACAAGCTCTGATGTCATCACGATTGTCTCAGATAAAAAAGCATTTTTGCATTGGGGCACAAATTCTTGGAAAATTCCAGCCAAAGAATACTGGCCTGCCAATTCTGCGCCTTGGAATGATGGTAAATCGATTGAAAGCGAAATGTTGCCATCAGGAAATCAATATATTATCAAGCTAGGCCCCTTTAACAAAACAGAAGTGGAAAGTGTCAATTTCGTTTTCCATTACGTAGATGACACATGGGGCAAAGATTATAATATAACGATTAAAAAATAAGCTGCCAGATTAAGGATAAGCCGAGCGAAGTGTAAGCCTTTTGTAATGGATACCTGTTTTTTTTGATTCCTGAAAGAAGGCTTACACGGAGCGATCGTTTCAGATAAAACCCTCTTGCTTTTTAGGCTAATACAAGCTATTTTTTTTAAAATACTT
>JABWCH010000293.1 GCA_013359215.1 Candidatus Brocadiia bacterium
AAATTAAAAAATAGGAGTCAAGAAATTGGCAAAAATGGAAAAAGAAAAAAATTCTCCCATACAAGAAAACGATAGAACTACATTCTATTTAACCATTTCTTGCTGTGCGTTTCTTTTCTTGTGGCTATCTTCCATGAAATGGCTTTCGTATTTTGATGGCTTTATCTTTTTTGCTATGATATTGCTTGCTGACATAGGTTTTACAAGAGGTGGGATAAAAGAATTTTTCGGTTTTTTTGGGGCTTTTGCTTCTTTGCTGATAGCCATTTATGGTTACCGTTTTCTTGCAAGTAAAATGAATTTGGGGCTTGGTTACAACAATGCTCTATGGACAGAGTTACTTTGCTTTGCTTTTTTAGTTACAGTATGTTGGATAGTTTGCTATTTTCTGAGCCATTATCTGCAAAAAAAAGTAGAGAAAGCATATAGTCTTAAAATTTTCAATCGATTTTTTGGTTCTTTTTTAGGGATATGCAAGGCATTGATTATTGCTTATATTCTTATTGCTGTAGTCAATATCACAGGATTTTCCAGCAGAGATAAATCATGGGAAGGCCAGTTTCAGTCCTCTTATGGTGCTTATCTTATCAATATTTTAGAAAATCGCTACCATATTTTGGATAATTTGGCTAAAATGGAATTGGCTAAAAAACTCAATAATATGCATTTTAAAATCCGCATGCAAGATATCGCTTATGATCTTTTTCCAGAGGAAATGGATTTGCAAAATAAAACAACAAAATTTTTATTGTGGCTATCGCAAGATACTGCTAATTTCGAAAAGTTAGGCAAATCCAAAGAAGCAAGAAAAGTCTATAAATCTTTTTTAGAAATTAAAGAAGCAAAAAAATTTTGGGATAATGATCCAGAAGTCCAAAGATTAAAATTTTTATCTCAAATCACTATTTTAGAAATTTGTGAGATCCTTAGAAAAGATAACACTAAGGAACTAGCTAAAAATCCAGGAATAAAATTGCTATTGAAATCGGCTGATTGGGAAAGAATACAAGCAGAAACCTTTCAATAGATTATGGGGTTGTTATGAATGAATTAAGTATTCGCGAAGAGAATTGTCAAGAGATTACTATTTTGTATATGCAAGGCAATTTTTCTCAAAAAAATTGGCTTAAGTTAGAATCTGTCTTAAAGAATTTTCTAAAACATTCTACTCCTGAATTTGTATTGTTGGAATGTTCACAAATTCAATACATAGAAAAAGAATGTATACTTCTTTTACAAAAGATAGCAACTTTGTTTAGCGACCAGGCAAGAGAATTGTGCATTTGCGCTATCCCAGTCCCCATAGAAAAAAACTTTTTTGCCCCTCCCTTGTCTTATTGCGAAACAAAAGAAGAAGCCCTTAAGAGTTTCCAAAAATGCCAGGCAAAAGGCAGCCATGCCCTTGAGCTTACCATTGTTGCTGGGCCTTGTAAAGGAAATACTATCATCCGCCCAGGAGATCCTGAAGTTACTGTGGGAAGACACAGCAAATGCGGCCTTTCTATTCCTCAAGATATAAAGTCTTCCCGATTCCATTGCAAAGTATACGAAAAAAATGGGCTTTTCGTGTTAGAAGATCTCCAAAGCAGCAATGGTACTTTTTTCCAAGATAAAATGATTACATTGCCTACAGAGCTAAAGGACGGATCTCATTTTCAGGTAGGAGAAACACGCATCCAGGTAAAAATTTTGGAAGAAAGCGAAGCCAAAGAGGAAAGCCTGAACATTCCATCGCTTCCCTCTTTAGATTTTACAGGAAAAGAAGATGTTCCAACGGAAGAAGCTAATATGTGGCCAACCTTAGATTCGCCTATGTCCAGCGGAATGGAAATTGGAGGCATGGAAACTGTAATAGGGATTTCTCTTAGTGATTTGCTAGGGGATGCACTCAAAACAGACAAGCTTCCTTCTATTGCTCCCAAAAGCTCAACGCCTCCACCCTTAAAAATACCTGAAGAAAAAGTATTTGCTTCTGAAAAAATAGCAGCCAAAGAAGAAAAAAGTTTTGCCAATGTCCTAGACCAAGAATCCTGGGCCATGATGCAGCAAAATGTTCCTTCCAGCTTGAGGCGAAGATCAATGAAGCTGGCATCTCAGGAAATCGGGAGCTATAAGATTATCAAAAAACGGGGGGAAAGCTCAAGCTGTCTTCTTTTTCAATGTTCTCTTGGCAAAGAACAAGAGAAAATTTTTATACAATATAGCAAAGAACCCATGTTGATTCCGAATCTTATACCCATACATCCCCATCTTCTTTTGCCGCAGTCTCAAGGGGAATACGAAGAAAGAGCCTATCGCGTATTTCCTGACCCTGGAGAAAATATCGCTGGCCTACCTTTGCCAGAAGTCAAGCTTTTAGAGATTGCTCTGGTTCTTGCCGATGTGTTGAAATCTTTGCATGAAGCTGGAATCAGCGGCTTTGATCTTTCCAGCGAAAGCATCTTTTATAAGAAAAACCAATTGCCTTATTTTGCTTTGATTCCTGCTGTTGTTTATGAAGATATTTTGGGGGAATCCGCAGATTTCTATTCTTATGGCACTTTTCTTTTCCAGCTAGCCAGCGGACGCAATCTGCCATTCACGCCTATTGGTACATTAGATCAGGAAGAATTGCAAAAGCATATAACGCGAATCCCATGCCCACTTTGGGAAATCATTTGCAATATTTTAAAGAAGCAGGCGACATGCTGGGATAAAATAAGCAGCAGTCTTAGAAATATATTGCTTTCTTATCTTAGTCCCAAGTCTCTCAGCCAGAAAACAAAGATCTTGGAAATTATCAAGATGGAAAATTCTCTGCTATTCCATTTCTCAGGAGAAAATGCCAGCCGCCTGGAATGGAAAGAAGAGCTTGCTCAATCGTTTCTCAAAAAAATTCTGGAAGCAACCCAAGAAAGCGAACAAATCCGTATTGGGCAAGAATTCTATAATGCCTTTTATCCTAAAAAAATACAAAAAATACTCGAACAAAACGATTCTAACCATATTGTATTCAACCTAGACGAAAGGCTTCATTCCTTTCCTTGGGAAATGGCTCACAATGGGAAAAGTTTCCTCCACCAAAAATCCTTTATTGAACGAAGAATCTTTCCGATTGTTTCTTTTTCCTGCCTTGAAGAGAAAATAGAAGCTCCCAGGGTATTTTTGATTTCAGGGCATTCCCCAGAAGAATTGCAAAGACGAGATTCTATAGCAGAAAGACTATCAGAAGAATTCCCCTGGATCAAAATAAAGGCAGCTCATTCCCTGGAAGATTCCTATGATATTCTACAGAGAATATCTCAGAGCGATATTGTCCATATCTCTCTTCCCCTTGTATATTGCAAAGCTTCGCCTATGGAAAGCGGCTGGATGCTGGATAGTAAAAAAATACTCAAATTGCGCTTCCTGGAGAATGCACCACGCCTTCCCAAAGTTCTCTTTCATGAAAGAACAGGCGATCAGGAAGTAGAGCAAGGCAACTTTCTTGCGAATCTGTACCAGCTCCAGATCCCGAATGTTATTGGCACATTAAAAAAATCTTTCCCTTGTGAAACAATCATAAATATCTATTGTAAACTATTGCAAGGGTCGAGGTTTTGCGAAGCTATAAAAAATGATAAAGAAGATGCCAACAAAGACTCTGGCCTTGTTTATTATGGATGCGGACAAAAATTACTAGGGGTTTCTTCCCGATTCAAAGGATAAGAAAATGGGCAAAAAAAATTTTTTCCTGCTATGTGTCTGCTGTATCTTTCTTATCTCAGGTTGCCAGACAGGCAAAAAGTACCACGATACATTAATAGAAACTTCCTTGGTCTGCGAAATCCCCACATTAATAGGGAATCTGGCAGGAGGCGTTGCTGGCGTGCCTTTTCTTTTATTTAGCGCACCAGCAGGATACCTGGCTTATCCTGACATAGAAGACAATATGGAACAAAGGAAAAAAGATCGGAATTCTTTTATTTTAGCACCTATGGAGGCAACTAGTCATACTATAGGGATTATTCTGGGGACTCCCTTTTATCCGCTCGGCTTACTTTTTCCAAGAGAACATCCTGCTTCAGAAAAAAAAGAAGAAGCTTTACAAAACAAAACTACGCAGGAACAGAAAGGAAAACAATGAGCCAGGAAGAAAACAATCCAGGCAATCAAGGCCAAGATTTGCAAGAGACAAAGCCTCCTTTTCCTGGCATGGAAAAAGTATGCCAGGGTTGGGAAAATTTTACAGGACAGACACTTCAAAGGCTAGAAGGGCTGGAAACCCAGTTTAACCAGAAAATACTCCGCGATACTATTCTCAAAGAAGCCTTTGACAAGCTTTATGAAGAAATGAAGCAATACAAAGAAGACTTTTTGTTTGAAGCCATGAGACCCATCCTGGCAGACCTCTTGCTTTTGCATGATAATGTCATCCGATTTCAAAAAATAGTAGAAGATGCCAAAGCAAAGGATGCTATGGCAAGCATCAAAGAAGAAATTTTGGAAATTCTATACAGACGAGATGTTGAGCCAATGCTTCTTTCGGAAAATGCAAAAGTAGACCGAAAGACACAAAGGGCAGTAAAGACATTGGCAACAGACATCCCTTCTGAAGACGGAAATGTAGTAGAAGTTGTGCGCGAAGGCTTTTATAGAGGAAATAAGGTATTTAGACCTCAAGATGTTGTATGCAAAAAATGCCGTGCTTGCAATGAAGAACCTTTAAGGAATAAAGAATGACAGAAAATAAGATAGTTGCAGGAATCGATTTAGGGACTACCTTTTCCGCGATTGCCTATCTGGATGAGCATGGGAAAGCAGCTATCATTCCTAATAGTGACAATGAAAGAATCACGCCGAGCGTTGTTCTGTTCGATGAAAACGAAGTCATTGTTGGTAAGATCGCAAAAGCGAATGCCATAGCTGACCCAGAGCATATTATTCAATTTATTAAGAGAGAAATGGGCAATAGGGAATGGGAAAGGGCTTTTTTTGGAAAAACATACACGCCAGAGAGCATTTCTGCCTTGATACTCAAGCGTATTGTCCAGGATGCCCAAAAAATGCTGAATAAGGAAATCCAGGAGGCTATAATCACAGTGCCAGCATACTTTGGAGACAGCGAAAGAAAAGCCACACAGGACGCAGGAGAAATTGCAGGCATCAAGGTGTTGGGAATTTTAAATGAACCAACAGCCGCTGCTATTGCCTATGGTTTGGATAAACTCAACAGAAACCAGAAAGTTTTAGTCTATGATCTGGGTGGCGGGACTTTCGATGTTTCTATCCTTTCCATTGAAAATAAAGAAATACGGGTTCTTGCTACAGCAGGAGAAGTGCAGCTTGGTGGTAAGGATTGGGACGATGAAATCATCAACTATGTTGCTTCCTGCTTCCAAAAAGAATACAGCATAGATCCCAGAGATGACCTGGACGCTTATCAGGCATTGAGAGATACTGCTGAAATGGCGAAGATCACTCTATCGACCAAGCCAAAAACAAGAATCGTCTGCCAATGCCAGGGGCAAAGCCTTAAAATAGAACTTACAAGAGAGCAGTTTGAGGAAATCACGAAAGCCCTTCTGGCCCAGACAGAAACCTATCTTCCTCTTGTTTTAGAAAAAGCCAGTCTAAAAAAAGAAGACCTGGATACGATTCTCCTGGTTGGCGGCAGCACAAGGATGCCCCAGATAAAGCAAAGCGTAACGCAATTTTTTGGCAAAGAACCAGACTGTTCCATCAACCCCGATGAATCCGTTGCTTTAGGGGCAGCACTCTATGCTACTATCCTCAAGCTACAAAAATCTCCCTCTGATCTTACTTTGAAGTACATTCCTGAAGAAATCCAGGAAATGTTTTGCGGGCTAAAAGTCACCAATGTTACTGCCCATAGCCTGGGAATCATAGCAAAAGACAAAGGTGTTAAGAAAAATATTATTTTAATCCCAGAGCAAACTCCTGTGCCAGCAACCCAAACGGAAATTTTTGGCACGGAAGTGGATAACCAGATGGTAGTTCATGTTCAGGTAGTTGAAGGAGAAAGCGAAAACCCCGATGAATGCATCATTATAGGGGATTGCTCGATTTCTGATCTTCCTCCGCGACCTGCTGGCGCGCCTGTCCAGGTTACTTTCAAATACAATGAAAATGGCCGCATTGAAGTGGAGGCACAAGATAAACAAACAGGTAAAAATGCTCGCACAGAAATAGAACATTCTGGCGGTTTATCCAAAGGAAAAATCGAGCAAAAGAAAAAAGAAATTCATAAAATGGAAATCAGCTAAACCATGCCCGTTTATAAATATCTTCCTGCCAGCACGGCAGATCGCTTGCGCAACTTCAATCTTTTTGCCAAAAAAGCAGTAGTTGGTCTTCGGCAAGGTTTGCATAAATCACCCATGCATGGTTCTTCTGTGGAATTCGCAGAATACCGAGAATATATGCCTGGCGATCCGCCCTCTCTAATCGACTGGGCGGTTTATGCAAGAAGCGACAGGTATACGATCCGCAAGTTTCAGGAAGAAACCAATGTAAAAGCCTACATTTTGGTAGACATATCCGAAAGCATGCTTTTTAAAGAAGAAGGTCTATGCAATAAAATGGAATATGCCTTCTATCTAGCCGCGGGGCTTATGTATATTCTCATACACCAAGGTGATCTGGCTGGGATGATGACCTTTAGCTCTAAACTGCAAAAAGTTTTTGAACCTGTTGGTAGTTTAGATGCTTTAAGGCCAATTCTTACAGAAATGGAAAGCACCAAGCCATCTGGAAGAAGCAATTTAGAATCCTGCCTTTACCAGGCAACCCAGAGAATACCAGGGAGAAGCATGGTGGTTCTCATTTCTGATTTTTTGGAAGAAACATCTTCTCTTTTTAAAGGAGTCCACAGCCTTTGCCACAATGGTGTTGAGGTGATTCTCCTCCATATTCTGGACCTTGCAGAAATTCGCCTTCCTTTTGAAGGAGTTTTAGAAATGGAGGAGCTAGAAAGCAAAGAAAAGATGGTTGTGGATATAAAAGAAATCCAAGAATCCTACAAAAGAGAGGTTGAAGCCTACTTGCATAGAATGAGAAACGGTGCAATGGAATCTATGGCAGGCTACCATTTTTTGGAAACTCAAATCCCTATAGAACAATCCTTAAGCCAGATTATCCTT
>JABWCH010000294.1 GCA_013359215.1 Candidatus Brocadiia bacterium
TTGTTATGGCAATCAGGCTCTCATTTTAAAAGCATGGGGGAAACTGGATGAGGCCATGACCTTGCTTAAGAAACAAGAGCAGATCTGTGAGCAATTGGGCGATAAGGCAGGGCTTTCCAGTTGTTACAATAACCAGGCAGTGCTGTTAGGAAAACAGGAGAAAGAAAAGGAGGCAGAAGAAATGTGGCAGAGAAAGCATGAGATTAAGGCAGAGATCGCAAAACACGGCCCTCCGACTGAGGACGCTTTTTAGTTTGACAATGTTGATGCTTGTGTAAAAAGTCCCTGCCGCTGATGCGGACAGTAATAAAGCCTGGGTATTTATGCCCAGGAATCAGGTAACACAAGGATTTTGTCCCAAAAGGGCGTATGCGTCGGCAACGGTATCCCAAAAATTCTGGTGGTAGTCCATAAAAATTGGGGTAGATCATCCATGTTCCTACGGCTTCACCGCTTGATTCCAATATCATAATCTGCTTATTTCCCAATATTTAAGAATATTTTTATAAAAATAAAAACTTTGGCATCATATCTGCTAATCTTATCAATGTGAAACAAAAGTTGTATCGAGCATGGATTTTTTCTTTAAGAAAGGGTCTCACTATGGACAAACCAATGATAATAAGCGAAAAAAAAGAACTCAACCTATTTTTTTCCTCTTCTTCCCATCCTGACCGACTCGGCAATAAAAAAGACATGCTATCGCGTGCTACCGAGCAGATACTGGAGAAGGCATTGAAGATAGACAGCCAGGTCTTCCTGGAATACGTCATGCAAAAAGGCGGGGAATGACCATGGCAATCGCTCCTCCTTAATAGGAGCGAAGCGCATGCAAACAGATAAAGGAGAAAAATCATGTCTGCTTTGAGATTGATGGGAGTAGAGACCGAGTATGCCCTGGTTACCAAAAACGCCATTAGCACGGAAAAGGCGGGGAAATTGCTCCTCGATCATTGTAAGAGTATCTTTCCCAGCTTGAAGGACCAGAATTCCGAGGGTATTTTTCTTAGCAATGGCGGGCGAATGTATCTGGATG
Organism: Candidatus Brocadiia bacterium; assembly: GCA_013359215.1. GTDB lineage: Bacteria > Planctomycetota > Uabimicrobiia > Uabimicrobiales > JABWCH01 > JABWCH01. Next base: position 1,037 of record JABWCH010000294.1, read on the forward strand.
GCACTCATCCCGAATTTTGTACGCCCGAATGCTCTTCGCCAGAAGAGGTGGTGGGCTATCTGGTAGGGTATGACGATTTTCTGCGATCACTGGGCTCGACTCCTTTATCTGAAAAATGCGAATTTTTCAAACACAACGTAGATTACGTTAGCCAGCAGACATGGGGATGCCATGAATCTTATCTGCATCGGATGAATCCGATAAAACTTGCGCCGCTTTTGATCCCTCATCTCGTCACCAGGGTTCTCTATACAGGGGCGGGCGGTCTCGATCCTTTTCGAGAATCTTTTGAATTCGTCTTGTCGCCAAGGAGTGCCTTTCTGGCAAAAGTCACAGGCCCTAGTTCTACTACGGATCGCCCGATTTTCCATACCAAAGATGAAAGCTTGGCAGGGGGCGATTATCATCGCTGCCATATTATTTACGGCGAAAGCCTTTGCAGCCATCTCTCCATGTTCCTCAAATGTGGGACTACGGCATTGATTATTGCCTTAGCGGAAGCGAACTTGATTCCTTTGGAGAATATCGCTCTTGAAGAACCATTGCTCACTGCCAAGGTCGTAGCGGGCGATCTGGCGGGATTCAAAAAATTTACCCTTGCCAACGGCCTTTGCACCAATGCCTGGGAAATGCAGCATTACTATTTGAGATTGGCTCAAATCCACCAGAATCAACCTTTTATGCCATCATGGGCAGGGCAGGTATGCAATCTTTGGCAAAAGGTGCTCAACGCCTTTATCCACGATCCCAGCTATTTGCGTAAGTCTCTGGATGCCTATATCAAATGGAATCTTTTTACCTGCTTTCTGATGAAAAACAATCTCACATGGGAGAGGATCAACGAAGCGCACAGGGAACTTAAGAGGGTTTGTCGTCAGCTTGATCTACAAGATCCCGGCGAGGAAACCATTTTGCGCCCTGATGTTCAGAAAAGAATTCTCTCCTCTGGCTTTCTTTCTCAGGAGCGACTGCAAAGTATCCTCCATTTCACCGATATCCGCCGATGCTTGTTCGTGCTGGATATGGAATTTAGCCGCCTGAGGCAAAGCGGAATATTTCATACTATGGATGAGAGCGGAGCTTTGGAACATCGGCTATCTGGAGTGAAAATCAGCAACAATATCCTGAAAATCCCCCCGAAAGAGGGAAGAGCGAGAGTACGAGGGTTGGAAATAGACAGGCTTTCTCGCACCGAAGGAACCTATATTGCAGACTGGGGCAGCATTCTTGACAGGAAGAGAGGACGCAAGCTCGATCTCTCCGATCCTTTCGGCAAAGCGGCTTACTGGCAAAACTGCGGTTAGGTAGGGTGACAAAATAGATCTAGCATATTTCAATTGCAATAAAGATAATGAGTTAAGATGAATGATCTTCTGCAATAGGTGAAAATCCGTGTAGATGTCATGTGTGTTTAAAAAGCAATGGAGGGCGAGGCTCTGCCGAGCTTCTTATGTATAGCCAGTAGCATGGCCTTGAAAAAGCTCGGCAGGAGCCTCGCCCTCCATCTGCTTCTTATGAGAAATATTGACTTACAGAGGATAATCATTCGTTATAACTTAATTTTATTCATTTTCAGCAATGCTAGAATTATTTCGACAGGTTACCTAAAACAAATCACAAGGAAGGAGCGATGACATGAGGCAAGATAGAATTAGCAAAATTTGCGGAGGGGACATCGAGCTGGCGAATTTCATTCTCAGGGCCAGGGGGAAGGAAAGCAAGGCCGCTTCTTTAGCTGACACAGCCGACGAAGCATCCAGGCGGCTTCTTGTCGAAATCCAGGGATTCCCCAAAGAGCGCAAGAATGCCGATTCTCCCCAGGATTGGGGGCGGAAGTTTTTGTCCGAAAACGGCGGTTGCGTCTATATTGATCTGAACCACCTGGAGCTTTGCCTTCCAGAAGTTTCCAGTGCCCATGAGCATCTGTCAGCCTGGTTCGCCATGCTGAAAATTGCAGAAGGGGCTAGACAGGCAGCGAATCGGAAACTGCCCAACGGGGACAAAATCGAGGTATTGGCGAACAATAGCGATGGACTGGGGCATAGCTACGGTTCGCACCTGAATTTTCTCCTTACACGAGAATGCTTCGAGAACCTTATGGGCAAACGGCCAGATCTAAAGCAATATTTTCTGAGCTATCTCATTTCAAGCATTGTCGTTAGCGGGCAGGGCAAAGTAGGGAGCGAAAACGGCTCGCCACAGACAGGATTCCAAATCTCCCAACGTGCTGATTTTTTTGAAACCATAGAAGGGAAACAAACGACTTACCGTCGCCCTCTCCTGAACACCCGCGACGAACCCCACGCGGGTTTTAAGGGAGAAGAAGGGGCACAAGCACTGGCAAGGCTGCATGTGATCTTCTTTGACAGCAACCTTTGCCATGTTGCCCATTTTTTAAAGATTGGAGTGACCCAGTTGATATTGGCCATGCTGGAAGAAAACAATCTTTGCAATCCTGATCTCATTCTGGGCGACCCCTTGAACACCCTGAAGATGTGGAGCCATGACCCTAATCTTACGGCGCAAGGCACGCTTCTCGTGAGCAAGAAAAAGCGAACGGCAGTGGAAATACAAAGGGGGTTTTGGGAAGAGGCGGAAAAATTCGTAGCCAGGGGAGGATCCCAAGGCATCGTTCCCCATGCTGAATTCATTTTGCAACTATGGCAGGAAGTGCTTTGTGATCTGGAGAATCGCAACTGGGACAGCCTCGCCCCTCGTCTCGATTGGGTCTTGAAAAAGCGAATTCTGGAAGAGGCCATGGGTCGAAGGTGTGAGATGAAATGGGATTCCCCGCAAACCAAACACCTTGATCATCTCTACAGCAGTCTGAACGAGGAGGAAGGCTTGTTCTGGATAGCCCGAAATAGTGGTTTTGTGGAGGAACTGGTAACACAGGAAGAGATCGAGCAGCTACGGTCTCAGCCTCCTTCCCAAACACGAGCGTTTCTCCGCGCCCATTTATTGCGCAAAGCAGGGGAGTGTGTGGAGAATATGGATTGGAGCTGGCTGAATATTCGTCCAGATGATTCCTCCGCAACGACCCTTCTCCTTCTCCCCCGTCCAGACAAAGGCACTGCTGAAGAGTGCGCTTCTCTCTTCGAGGGAAATACAGGATTGGAGAAAATCTTGAGACAACTGTATATGCTGCAAGGGAAAAGGGGAAAAAATAACGAAAGCGGCAGATTTTCGCTTCGCCGGATGATGCGAAAAATGAAGTACCTGGCAAAAAAACTCTGTGTCTCCTCGGTGAATTTTTTTTCCAAATGGGGAAGCCAAGAAAGCTCGGCAGGAGCCTCGCCCTCCATTGAAATCCAAAATTCACGCTAACCGTTGAAATACAAGGATTCTAATTTAACATTGTCAAACTGAGCATTGATCAGCCAATTCGGCTATCTCCCTCACGATGAGCAACTACTATCAATTCTTTTTTTTAGGGAAGCTGCCCATTTCATAACCGACAACCTCTGATCCTTTTTCTACTTTCCATATTTTTTGCCTGGTCTGTGCTGGTATCCATTCTCCAGTTTTCACTGCCGTTACTTTTCCTCCGTCCGTGAGAATATCTATGTCTTGTTCGACATGAATCTTGCTGTTATCTGCGACATGAGGCTCTTGCGAAGAATTCTTTCGTGCAATCCTTTCCAGTTCCTCTGCCACTTCTTTGGCACTGGAATATCTTTCTTGTGGATCTTGGGCAAGGCATTTCAGGCATAGGTTTTCCAACGCTTCTGGAATATCGGCGTTCAATTTTCTGGGTGGAAGGGGCGGTTGGGATGAAATTTGGGCAACTCCGCTACTCCAGTCGCCTTCAAACGGCGGTTTACCTGTAATGGCTTGATAAAGCGTAGCACCTAATGCATAGATGTCGGTTCGGGCATCTACGCTCTCGCCAGCAGCCTGCTCTGGGGAAGCATAATTGGGGGTACCCAGGACAGCACTGGAATCTTCTGGCAAAGGTGAACTGAGGATTTTAGCCAGTCCAAAATCCATGATCTTGGGTTGTTCTTTTTCATTGAGCATAATATTGGATGGTTTGATGTCTCGATGAATCACTCCTTTTTCATGGGCATATTGCAAAGCCTGTGCTACTTTCTCAAAAATCACAGCAGCCTGGTTTGGATCGAGCTTGCCTTTTCTCGATAAAGTGACTCCTTGCAGATACTCCATCGTATAGTATAAAAAGGGTTTGGTATCACAATCCAGCACTTGTACTATATTCTCATGCTTGAATCTCGCAATGATTTTAGCTTCCTGCCCAAACCGCTCTATTTTCTCTGGCGTATTCGCCTTGGGATGCAGTATCTTTAATGCTACCTCCCTTTCCAGCTTTTTATCGAATGCCCGATAGACAATCCCCATCGCTCCTTGTCCCAGTTCTTGCCTGATTTCATATCTAGCCGCAAAAATTTCTCCGATTCGGCAAGACGGGGAGGAAGAGGCTGCTTGCGGTTTTTGTTCTTCCTGCGCAGGAACCGAAGTGTTGGAAGAATCATGGGTGTCCTCTCTCGGCAGATAGCCGCCATATTGGTATTCTTCTGCCAGGATGGTGTTTGTGTCCTGTGGGGTCAGGGGAAAAGATTGGCAAGAAGGGCAGCTCGGATGAAATTCGGTCAGCTCTGTCCCATAAAGATTGTAAAAAAGCTTGCATTTTGCGCAGAGAAGCATCGTCTTGATTCCCTGATGAGCGAGCACTTCCTTGACTTGAACGGGAACGAGAAGCCCCTTTTCTACGAGGATAGTTCCTAGCAGCTTGCTTTTTTCGTTGTCATTGTCCCATTCTCTCTGGGCTTTCTTGGCTCGGTTCAAATCCTCTTGCTTGAGGATATTCATAACCTGTACGGCAATTTCCCCAAACTTTTTCTCCGAACAAAAGGGACATTCTTCATTGTTATATTTGTGCATATTTCTACACATTCCCATTATGGTTTCCCTCCTTTTTTCGAAGGCCGATAATACTGTTTAATTCGGCTTTGGAGACTTTCATCCTCACCTTCTCTCAGGTATGATTGAAACTTCAGACGCATGTTTTCCTCGGAGATTCCCAATTTTTCTAGGGCTTTCTCCCGATCTCCCTGCTCTTGATCCATTACATCCAGAATATGCTTTATCTGCATGGGAAGGATATGCGTTGTTTCAAAAGTATCCATGCTTACATCTTCTGCCTGGGTTTGTTTTTTTGTTTTTGATATCCACTTGGGCAAATGGCATGGTTTGATCTGTTTTCTCGTATCAGGAGCAGTAGCCGCTAGAATCACCGCATATTCCATCACATACTTCAATTCGCGGATATTTCCAGGCCAGGAATATTGGATTAGTCGCTCCTTGGCATCGTCATTGATTTCCAAAGGGAGTACACCAATGTGCTTGCTACAGGAATTTTTGAATTCTATCATCAAAGCTTCGATGTCTTCCTGTCTTTCCCTGAGAGGGGGAATACAAAGGGGAATACCCATTCGATAAAGAAGATCGGTTCGGAATACGCCAGGATCACTCAGTGCTTCCCAAGATTTATTGGTGCCAAAGATAAAATGAGCGTCTGTTTTCTCTTCTTCTATCGCACCCAATGGATAGAATTTCTTTTGCTCCACCAGTCGCAATAATTTCGTCTGGAGCAATAGAGAAATTTCTCCTATTTCATCCAAAAACAAAGTGCCCTTATCCGCCATTTTGGCCATACCGTCCTTATCTTTGTAAGCAGTATTATGTGAACCCTTTTTATAGCCAAACAATTCACTTTCAAACAAGGTTTCTGGTATCCCTGTACAGGTTATTTCACAAAATTTTTTGCTTAGCTTTCCAAGACTTTTTCTTTTGTTATGGACAGCCTGGGTCAGCCAATTTTTTCCTACTCCAGTTTCCCCTATGATAAGAATGGGAATGGAAAACTGTGCCAGGCGTTCCGCTTCGTCCAGCGTATCCTTCATCTTCTTGCTTTTAGCAGTGGTCTTCAAGGTCTCAAAAGTGACCTTGACATTTGAGTAGATTTGAGATAACGCCGCCCCTGATTCCGACTCGGAATCTGTCTCGATCTTTGTGTTGATCTCTACATTTTCCTTTTCATTCATCGCAATTCCTAAAATTTATTTATCTTGACAATGTTAAATTAGGATTATTGTCTCCCAATAATCACTTACGAGTGAAATCTAGTGTAAAAGTGTAAAGATTTTTCACGGACGGAAAAGAAAAATATTGATTAGTTAATTATAACAAGGAAGAGTCAACTTTTCCAAACATTCTTTCCTTTTTTTTCAATTCTTTTGGGCATCAACGGATGCCTGCGTAACTCCTAAAAAGAAAATGCTTATGTGTCATTCTGGGAGCTATTTTGATTACAGTATCCACATTTTTGATATATCAACCAAATTATTTGTTTTTTGAGCCTGAACTTGAAGCAGAATTTCTACTGCTTGCTTTTCATCAGGTTACAACCACGTAATCTCTTCCAAAACCCGCCAAAGCTCCAAGCTGTAGCTATGGATAGGTTAGAGTTACAAAAAATTTCTTCTAAAGAACATGAATTGCAGATAAAATTACATTTAAATGCCAAAAAATATATACAGATTTTTAATTTTGATGAAAATTTAACATTGAGATGCCTTGGTACAATTGACGAACCTGTTATTCCAAGTCAATGGTATGGCATCTTAGATGGTAGAATTGAAAGGGATAGCCAAATAACACAACAAAAAAATCCTATTGAGGGAGGTAAAGGATTTGAAATTTTTTTGATTTTTTTGAATACACAAAAATGGAAAGAATCTAAAAAAGAATTGGAGAAAATACTAGATTCTTATAAATATTTTATTCCTTTAGGAAAAGATAAAATTTTAGAAATTTTAAAAGAAATCAATACTCGTTGGGGATGCACTACTATCAAATTTATAGGGAAAGGCGATAAGTATCTTGAATTTTCCCCCCCTAGATACAAATTTTCTAATCAAGATTCTGCTTTGATTGTGCAAATCATCCAGAGAGAGCCTTAGATAGAAAAAAGTAAAAGCACGTGACTAAAACTACGATGATCTAAAGCTCCAAAGGTGCAGAGAGGTCTTTTTCATCTTGTGCCTGAGCTTAAGAAGTCCGATTTATTAGATGCCCAAACCATGTTCTTTTAAACATTCTTCTATTTTTCTATAGTGTTCCCAATTTTTTTGCTTGATATGGGCAACCTCAAGCATGCAGACGCTGTGGTATGCTAATGAATAATCAAATGGGAAAATAGCAAACGTACGACGCAAAGGGATAAGGGGGGAATCAACACGTTCGGCCAAAGCTTCTTGTAAAACATGAAGTGTGTCGCAAATCATTGTGCGAGATAAAGAATTTTTTTCTAAAAAATCTACTAAAAACTGGAATTCCTGACTATTATTAGATATTCTCTTCGCTACATGTAATAATATTTTGGGATTTTCTTTTATTGCTCCAAGGAGAATTTTTTGTCACCTCCTGGTTGGCGTATTATTTTTTTCAAATCATATATTAAAAACCTGATTTGTTGTAGTTCTAATTTACGAAATATGTTGTTATCACCAATTATGCATTGACCTCTTGCTTTCTCTTTGGCTTCATCTGCCAGAGTCATTGCTTTCTCCCAAAAATAAATATATTCTTGATTAGTAGTATCATTAATTTTTTTTGCTATATGAGCTATTTTCAAGAATAGACGAGATTTTTTACGCTCATTAAAAATGCTTAGTACTATATCTATACCTAATTGAAACTCTCTAGCATGCGCTAGCACTATTGCTTTTCGTACTAATACAGAATCATCATTATCATGAATGCTTCGTGCTATATCCAGTGCTTTCTGACGACCTCCTGCTTGTGCAATTTTTTGGGCTACTTTCAATAATATCTGATTATCATAAATACTTTGTGTTATATATAATGATTGTTTGAATGCTCCAGCTTGAGCCATCTCTATTGCTATCTTTGATAATGCGAAGTATCTTGTCCCATTATCATAAATGCTTTGTGTTATATATAGTGATTGTTTGAATGCTCCAGCTTGAGCCATCTCTATTGCTATCTTTGATAATGCGAAGTATCTTGTTCCATTATCCTGAATGCTTTGTGTTATATATAGTGATTGTTTGAATGCTCCAGCTTGAGCCATCTCTATTGCTATCTTTGATAATGCAGAGGATTTTATATCAGTATCATCCATGTCTGATGTTATATTGACTGCCTGCAGAAATACTCGCTGTACTCTTTCTTGATCCATAAACGGGGCCATTGCTATTGCTATTTGGGATAATGCCAAGGACTTTCTATCAGCATCATTCATGTTTGATGTTATATTGATTGCCCGTAAAAATACTTGCTGTGTTCCTTCTTTATCCCCAGCTTGGGCTATGACCTTTGCTATTTGGGATAATGCAAAAGATTTTTCACCATCATCTTTAATGCTTAGTGCTACATCAATCGCTTTCTGAAATACCTGATGCGCTCCTTCTTTATTTCCAGCTTGAGCTATGACCTTTGCTATTTGGGATAATGCAAAAGATTTTTCACCATCATCTTTAATGCTTAGTGTTACATCAACCGCTTTCTGGAAAATTCCAGCTTGAGCCATCATTTCCGCTATCTTTAGTAATGTAGAGGATTTTTTAGTAGTATCATCAATGCTTAGTGCTACATCAATTGCTTGTTGAAAAGTGCCAATCTGTACCATCGTTTCTGCTATCTTTGATAATGCATAGGATTTTTTATCATTAGTATCAATCCTTAAGGCTGCATCAGCTGCTTTCTGTATAATTTTTTGCACTTTCTCATCTTTTTCTGTCTGAAGCATCGCATTGGCTATTCCTAAAAATGCAGAGAACCTATACCATGCAAAACTAGTACTTTCTGCTGTATCTAGTGCCTGCTGAAAAGCTCTAGCATGGGCCATTGTTATCACTATCTCAGGGAATATAGCAAAAGTATAGGTATTACTCTTAAGGTTTAGTGCTATATCCAGTGCTAACTGAAACTCTCCGGCCTGTGCGATTATCTGCGCCACTTTCAATAATGCAAAAGATTGGTTTATATCGTCCTTAATAGTTAATGCTATATTTAGAGCCTGTTGAAAATTTCCAGTCTGCGCTATCACCTTTGCTATTTCTGATAATGTAGCGGATTGGCTCTTATCATCTTTGATCATTAGTGCTGTATCTAGGGCCTGTTGAAAATTTCCAACCTGCGCCATCGCCTTTGCTATTTCTGATAATGTAGCGGATTGGCTCTTATCATCCTTGATCATTAGTGCTGTATCTAATGCCTTCTGGAATGCGCCAACGTTTGCAAGTTCTAGCGTAATCTTATTTAAAACTGAATAGTTTATTTCTGCGATTTCTTGTGCTTCTAAAATTTGTCTGATTTCTACACTCCAAAATATCATAAAATCTTCGCTTAAAAATTTTTCCCAATCCATTGATTCGTTTTTTTTTGCTTTCCTCTTATGAAATGTTTGTAATATGCTTCTTACTTTATTAAAATCTTCGCTTAAAAATTTTTCCCAATCTGTTGATTCGCTCTCTTTTGCTCTCCTCTTGTTCCATGTTTCCATCACCAGCTTTGCCTCTTTCCTGCTTCTCTCTTGAACAAGACTGCTTTAAAAAATTCTTTTTCATCATTGATTACGCTGATTCTTTCGATGGCTTCTTGCATCTTCCCTTCTCTAGCCCATCCAAAGGCCATAGTAATATCAGTTTGCGCCTTAGAAGAAAGCTTCCCTGCACGTAGGGCAAGATCACATAGGCAATAGTCGTCTTCTGGAGATTCGCCTGTGGTGTATGCCCAAAGGGCAGATTCGAAAGATTCATAGGTTCTGGTATAGTTTTGGGTTTTAGCAATTTGAGCATGGATAAAGTCGTCCTGGCGAAGAAGTCCGTAGAGCTTTTTCCTACTTTCCCCAATAGCCTCGGATTCCAGAATATGGTTGGGGAGATGGCACAAACCGTATAGGTCGCAATTGTTCCAGTGTCCACTATAATTTTGCCAGTAATGATCTACAATGCGTCTGTGCCAATCTTGCGGGTCAATCCAGTATTTGCTTGATTTATTGCGTAGGTTGTCGACAAAAGAGGTGTGATAAATACGGTAGGCAGGGTTTCTCTCGTCAACTGTCTCTATAAACTGTTTGAGTTCGCGGAGTAAATCGTGGATACTTTGTCTTGTTAGTTGTGTGAAAAGAAAAAGTTGCTCCTCCGTGAGCGGCTCTTGCGTTACAGATAGGATACCCAGGAGAGGAGTAAGATAGTTTACCCACGCTTCACATTTAAAATATTGTTTTGCCCAACCGACAATTTTGTCCAGGAAATAATTGTAGAGCTCATGTAAGCTGTCAGGCAATTGGTCAATGTTTAATAGTTTTTCCAGCATCTCCTCTTTTTGTTGATTTTCCAAAGCTTCTTGAATGCTTCTGAGTACACTCTTAAAGTACAAAAAGTTTCCACAGGCTTTTTGAAGCAATTGATCAGGGAAATTTTTTTTCCCTCGTTCCGCTAGCTTCTTTGCCAATTCTTCCTTTGAAAGTGTATGAATGTATCGTTGCAAATCTGCCTGCTTTTTTTCCATCAATTCCAGTGTATCCAAAGAAAATAGCTTTGTATCTTTACGTTTTAACAACTGATCCAGAAATTGTTCTGGTCGGGAGGTTATTATAAAGCGAAGGTTGGAAGGAATATCTGTGAGTTCACACAATGCATGCAAAATATCTGGTCGAGCAGGGCTATAGCGTAGCTCATCAAGCCCATCTACCAGAATAATTAGGGAAGTCTCTGGTTCTTTAATTTTCAAAAGCCTGGCAGGATCAAGTAAGGCAAGAAATTGAAGTGTTTGCAGGGGAAGAAGGCGTGGCTCTCTGATAAGCCGTCCAATCTTTATAGCGAAAGCTTCGCCTTTTAGTTCATCAATTTTTTGTTTTACATCCAAAGCCACTTTATAGAAAGGAGATGCATAAACTTCGTCAATATGAATACCTGTTAATTTCCCATTGGCAGTAACATTTCCAATCTCCTGATCTACATTTATCTGGACATTTTTTGGTAAGAAAAGCTCAGGATAGACTGTAGCAAACTGTCCGCCAACGGTAAGCAGGAAAGTCGCTGCATCCCCTGGACTCATGAGGTTTAAGCTATCCCGACGAATAAAATAGCGAAGCCATTGCGGATTTTGCGAGGCAAGGTGTGCCAAAAAAGCAGTCTTCCCTACACCAGTATTCCCTGTGAGAAGAATAAAGCGGCATTCTGAATCAGCGAGGAGTTGATTTACCTCGTTCACTAACCATTCACGGCCTACAAAGTCTCTGGTATAGTTTGTGATGATCTCCGAAAACTCAGTGAGTTCCACTTGTCTGCTTTTCATATTTTAGCTCCTACCTGTCTTATAAATTTGCTTCGCCAAAAGATAGTTTTAATGGCAAATTATACACATTGTGTTGGAGTACTTTCAATCTATAAAAGTGACCTTGACATTGGAGTAGATTTGAGATAACGCCGCCCCTGATTCCGACTCGGAATCTGTCTCGATCTTTGTGTTGATCTCTACATTTTCCTTTTCATTCATCGCAATTCCT
>JABWCH010000295.1 GCA_013359215.1 Candidatus Brocadiia bacterium
AGTTTATGTCCTAAAATTTTTAACACGAAGAACGCGAAGCAAAAAACACGAAGATCACGAAAAGAAATATACAAAACCATTTTTCTTCGTGTTCTTCGTACTCTCCGTGGTGAGTATTCTTTAACTATTATATTTATCAATAGTTTATATTTAGTAAAAAGACTTTTGAACACTTACCTATCTGTGTCTTCGATTTCAAAACTCTTTGCTCTTTTTCCTTGGAAACATTCTTTAACTTTGCTATAATTAATAATTGATTTCAATTTTTTTTCCAAAAGCCAACCAAAAGTTACTTGTGAACTTTGGAATTTTTTGGTATTTTAAGAAAATCTAAGCGATTGCCTGTGTCTATTTTTTAGAATTTAAACAAGCTTTAATGAATGATAATTATGGAAGATATTTATTTAAATAAGTTGAAAAAAATCGCCCAAGAAAAAGGGCTTGCTGTAGTATTGGGCTCTCGGTTGACAAACCAGGAGCTTACATGGAAGGACTTGATGAGTAAGGTTCTTTTGTCCTTCTCAGAAGCCCAGAAGGAACTTAGATGCTATACAGAAGAAATCCTGGAAGGCGACATGCCTGTAGAGGTATTTTTTCGTATGCTATACCAACAAACAAAAGATAAAAAACCAAGTTTCTTGGAAGCCTTTCAATACCAAGACACAACTTTCATTCACAAGCAAATTGCCTATCTTGTAAAAGAAAATTTTTTACACAGTTTGGGCATATCAGCAGTAGACAATCGTCTGTCTTTAGCTTTGAAGGCAGCGTCCTGTGCTTCCCTGGAAAATACAACATGGCTTAATGGAGAAATTTCTCAGGAAGATTTTTCTGAAAGCTGTCTGGCTGTGACTAACAACAAATTCAATAGCCTTTGCCCAGCAGGAACAAGATTCTTTCAACAACTGGAGTCATGCGAGGCTGTCCTTGTGGTTGGATTATTTCCTGGCGATTTTGCCTGGCGCAGCATCTATGGATATTTGACAGAATATGCCAAAAAGAATAAGACTATTTATTGGGTAAGCAGCCATGAACTCATTCCTTTAACCCACATTGTTTCTCTTTCGGGCGGAGCTTTGATCAATGAGCCTGTTAGTAAAGTTTTAAAAGAAATTTTTCTGGATTCACAAGCAAAATTGCCTGCTGAATTTTTTCAAGGCTCAGAGGAGGGCGAAGGGCAAAATATATCTATACCTAAAAAATTTTCCATTTTTGACGAAAAAGAAACCGAATGCTGTTTTTTCTTTGCCTCATTGCTAAATTTTCTTATGAGTAGAAGGAAAGCCTTGGATCTGCTTTCTATTGTAATAACCAAAAGCTTACAGGAAAAGAAATATGATCTTCTTGCTGAAGCCCACCGATTAACAGGAAAAATTTTTCTGGAACAGGGTCGTTTAGAAAAATCCATTGAAGAGCACATCAAGGCAATAGACTATTGGGCACTCTGTGAAGATGAAACCAATATGGCTGCTGAATACACACTGTGTGCCGATAACTATTGGTCTGGCTCTGCGGTAGAAAAGTCTTTACAATACTATGGTGAAGCAAATTCCCTTTACCATAGACTGGAAGACAACAGAGGCATTGCTGAAGTATCGGCAAAGCTCGCTTTAATATGCGATAGCGAAGAGGACTATGATTTAGCCCAAAAATATTATACAGAATGCCTTAAAGCAAGAACCAATATGGGCGACCATAGCGGAGAAATCATTGCTTATGTGAATTTAGGGAATTGCCTGCTCAAAAAACAAAGCTGGGAAGAAGCGAAAAAGTATTTAGAAAACGCATTAGAATTGTCGGAAAAATTTCATGATACTTTTTCTATTGGCGAGATCTATCAGCTTCTAGGCTTGATTTACATGAATTTTCAAGAATATACACAATCTAAAGTATATTATGAAAAGGTATATCATTTTTATCAAAAAGAGCAAGACCACATTTCCATGCCTTTTGTATATTGCAATTTAGGCCATGTTTGCGCACGTCTTGAGGATTTTGATAATGCTATCAAGTACTATGAGCAAGCGTTAGAATGTTATGAAAAAATGGGCGATTGGCAGCATTTGGCATCTGTTTATACGAATTTAGGACTCCTTTACAGCAACCGATGTGAATATCGTACATCAGAAGACTATTTTTCAAAAGCAGAAGAAATTTTTGCGGCTATGGGTGATATTTATAACTTAATCAAAACTCATACCAATCTTGGGAAGGTTTATACCCTGCAAGGGGAAATGGAAAATGCTATAGAATGCTATAGGGCTAATATGGAAATGCAAATACAACTTGGAGATAAGCAAGAATTAGCCAATACATTGATTGCCATTGCTATGGTATATTTGCAAACCAAGCAAATGGATAAAACCATCACTCATTTGCAAAAAGCAATTGCCTTGTATGATGTTTTAAATTTGGCAGAAGAAAAAAAAGAGGCAGCACAAATACTAAGCATCATCCAGAGCAAAATGGCAAACAATTAACCAAGCATAAGAGCAGGCTTTCATGAATCCTTTAAACGTAGAGCTTTTGAGGAAGATTCCTTCTGTTGATAAAATCTTAAAAGATTTAAAAAATCTTTATAGTTGTGCGCCTGTATATTTGAGCCAGGAAGTTCGTAAGTATCTTCAAAACCTCAGAGAAAAAATAGAGCAAGGAGAAAAAGTAGATATTTCCTATTCTGTTCTATTAGAAGAAATTAAGGAAAAAATTCAAAAAAAAGTATCTCCCAATGTTACAAGAGCTATCAATGCAACAGGCATTGTTTTGCATACAGGCTTAGGGCGAGCAGTGCTGCCTGTAGATGCTATAAATGCTTTAGTAAAAGAGATAAGCGGCTATTGTGTATTGGAAATCGACAGAGAGACAGGAAAACGCTCTGTCAGAGATATTGCAATCCGAGATATTCTATGTTCGTTGACGCAGGCTCAAGATGCTACAGTAGTAAACAATAACGCTGGAGCAATATTGCTTGTTTTAGCATCTTTAACAAGAGGAAAAGAAGTAATTGTAAGCAGAGGGCAGTTAGTAGAAATAGGCGGATCGTTTCGAGTACCAGAAATTTTGGCTGAAAGTGGCTCTGAATTAATAGAAGTAGGGTGTACAAACTGCACTCATCTTCGAGACTATGAGAAAGCGATTTCTCCTAAAACTGGAGCTATACTCTTTGTTCATACAAGCAACTATCAAATCCAAGGGTTTACACAGGAAGTTCCCCTAGAGGATTTGGCAGATTTAGCCAGGAAAAAGAATATACTGCTGTTAGAAGACGCTGGCTCAGGAGCTATGTTCGATTTTTCTCCTTGGAGTTTACAAGGAGATCCTGTTGTGCGGGAAAGCATTCAAAAAGGAGCAGACGTTGTTTCTTTTTCAGGCGATAAACTATTGGGCGGATGCCAGGCAGGCTTTATCATCGGAAAACATGATTTAATAGAAAAAATCAGAAAGCATCCTTTGGCAAGAGCATTGAGGGTAGACAAGCTAACTTTATGCGCACTGGAAAGCACTTTGCAAATCTATCGGGAAGGCAATCATCTGGAAAGGATTCCTGCCTTGTCCATGATAACCGCCCCTTTGGAAATCATCCAAAATCGTGCAGAGAAAATAGCCTTTTCGCTTAAAGCAAATTTTCCTCAAATAAAAATTTCTGTAGTGAGTTCTATGTGTAGTCCTGGCAGTGGATCTTTTCCTACAAAAGAAATCCCAAGCTATGCTGTTTGTCTGGAATTACCATCAAAGTTAGCCATCTTGGAGATTCTTTTAAGGAA
Organism: Candidatus Brocadiia bacterium; assembly: GCA_013359215.1. GTDB lineage: Bacteria > Planctomycetota > Uabimicrobiia > Uabimicrobiales > JABWCH01 > JABWCH01. The sequence goes on from JABWCH010000295.1 coordinate 3,765, forward strand.
AAATACGCCCCCTGTGTTTGCAAGAGTACATAAAAATTGCTTGTTGATCGAGCCTAGGACTTTGCTTCCTCATGAAGATATGGAAGTATTGGAAATTTTATTCCATTTACTAAAAAAAATATTTCAGGAAAAAGAAGAATCATTTTATGCCTGAAGTGAGGCATTGTAGGGAGATCTTAAAATTATGGAACTTACCATACATTGTGAGAATTACCAGTGTCCAGGGACGGGCGAAGTAGTGATGCTCAAGCCTTGCGGGCCAATTGATCAAAAAAGTGTCCAAATTTTTGAATCTAAAGTGCTAGAATACTATCGCAAAGGCGTTTGCCGTCTAATTTTGGATTTATGTGAAACCAAATATCTAAATAGCACTGGCTTAGGTTTGCTCATTAATATAGCTCATAGAGTGAATGTCGTTGGAGGGGGTGTCAGGCTTGTACACGTAGCGGAAAAATTCCGCGTTTTATTCGATATGCTAGGATTGGAAAGCTGCCTGCCTATTTTTTCTGATGTGGAAAGTGCTCTCAAATCTTTTGAATGCCAAGAACCCCAGATTAAAGAGATAGTGGAAAAGCCTTCCATTACGGTACAGCCACAAAAAAAGCTCAAAGTAGAAGACATTAAAATAGAAGAGCCAGAAAGCAACTTTTTTTTGCAAGATAAAGAAACACCAGAGGAAGAGTTGCAAGATGAGCTAAAATCCAGGCAAAAAACAGCCCAGAATATGCGGCATCTCACCAAGAGTAGCGTTCATACAGAAGAGCCTGAAGAAATCAGGAAAGATGTTGCTTTAGACAGTTTTTTTCTGGATCAGGAAAGCGACCAGGATATTCCTGTTGACAAAGAAGCATTTGCATCTCCGCAGCTTCCTTTGAAAAATATACAGGAAGAAGAGGAATATCCAAACGATGAAACAGTAGTTTCTCCACAGCTTCCTTTAAATAATCAGCAAGAAGACGATGATGAGAATTCCTTTAGAACCTTTTTTGAAAATGAAATCTTCCAGGAAAAGCCAATAGAAAGCGAAAAAAAAGACTTGCCTGAAGCACCACAAGCAGATGAGGATACACCTAAAACAATTTCTCGCTTTGTGCCTTCCAAGCCCATGACAAAAAAGCCTCTTTTGAAAAAAACACTTGGGATGATGAAAGAAGATCTAAAGAAAAAAAACAATACACAAAAGCCCCAAGACAATATAGATAAAGAGCTAGATGGCTCTTTAGAAGAAAAAAAAGATGCACCAGAAGATAATTTTATCCAAGAAATGTCTATAGAAACTAAAATCCGCCAGGATGCTTTTCCTTTAAAGGAAATAGAGGAAATATCGCAAAAAATAGAAATCCTAGAAAAAGTAGAAAAGCCAGAACCCTCTGCAAAGCAGCAAGATGTTTCTGAGGCAATACAAAAGCCAGCAGAAGAGGAAAAAGAGAAATATATTGTTTCTGAAAATATAGAACCCCTAGAAAAAGCTGATCTTCCTAAGCCGAAGAGAGCAAAGAAAATTGACCCAGGGATACCCATCCATACAGCGAATCTGTGGTATTATAATAAAATGAAAAAATGGAAAACATATCCTCTTGCGGTATTTTTTAATGGCACTTCTGCTCATGAACAGAAAAATGTGTCTAATATGCTTGTAGTTCCGCATTTCCCAGGATGCCAGGTAGTACCCGATAAACTCTATGTCAAGATTTCAAAAGAAAAAAGCATTGGCAGATTTTGGATAACGCCCTATACTACAAGCTGTACAGAAAAAAATATTCCTGCCTGGATCGATATCTACTATCAAGGGAATTCTATTTTTAAATTTTTGAGTCCTTTTAAAATAGTTCATTCTATGTATTTTTATTTTGCATTGTTTTTAGCACTTGTATTGCCTTGTGTCTGCTGTTTAGTGAATCTTTATTTCCCAGATGCTCTGAATATGTGGTCAGAAGGTAAAAACTTTATAGATTCTATAGGCGGATGGAAATATTTGGCTCTTAGCCTATCAGGGCTTTTTTTCTTAGTGGCTTTGCTGCTTTTTTTGAAGACATCAGAAACAAAGGCTATGATAGAAAGAAAAGATCATTCTATTTAATGAGGTATATTTATGGTATTTGGTAAGTTTAAAAAATTTTGGGGATCAGAAAAACAACAACAGCAAGATGCTTTACCTGAAGCCGAATTCGAGCTAAAGCAAAACGAGCAGGATGCTGTGCCAGAGGTTTTAAGTTTGCAAGAGCCTTCCTTAGAAATAGAGTCAAATATAAAGCAAGATCAGCAGGATTTCTTATCAGATGCTTCAGAAAACCAAGAGCAAATAGAAGAGATTGATTTTAGCCAGGAATCAGAATTTTCGCAGATTCCTGCCATGGCTAACCAGGATGTTTTTGTTCCTGTTCATGAAAATGCTATAAAAGCAGAAAAAACGTCGCCTAAAGAAGATTCCATGAAGCAACAGGCGAAGACTTCCAGAGAAGAAATCCAGTTGGCCATGCAAGCAAACAATGAAGCGATCTTAGAGAAAAAAAATGGGAGAATGCAGCAAGCTCTCGAAGGATATACAAAAGCAATAGAACTCTATCCACAGTATGCCATTGCTTATTATAACAGAGCTATTTTATATTTTGAATCAGGGGAAATGGAAAAATCTCTTGCCAGCTACAACAAGGCGATTGAAATCAATGATCGTGATCCTGATTTCTATAATAATAGAGCGAATGTCTATGCCAAAAAAGAAAAAAACGATAGGGCTTTGGGCGATTATAATAGAGCCATAGCACTTTTTCCCAACTATTCAGAGGCATACCATAACCGCGCCCAGATTTATGCAAAAACAGGACAATATGATGCTGCCCTTAAAGATTTCAAACGTGCAATAGAACTCAATCCTGATTTGATTATGGACTACTATAATCTGGCATGCCTTTTTTCCTTGCAAGGTGAGGAAAGTATAGCATTAAGCTATTTAGAGAAAGGATTAAGAAAAGGATATAAAAACTGGGAACAAATACAAAACGACCCTGATTTGGAAAAAATACGGAAAAATCCCACTTTTCAAGATATAATAGAAGCATTTGCGAAACAGTAGATGTGCAATGGGTCACAACACTTTTACCCATAACGCTGTCAACTTAAGTAAGCGGACTGGCCTAAACCTAGACCTAACCCTAAACGTAAAAATGGCTTAAACAAAAAATTGCTTTGAGTTCAAACTAAAAACCAGGCTTGTGTTTAGGTTTAGGTACGCTCACGCTCACATATTTAGGCAAATGTTCAAAAGTTTATGTCCTAAAATTTTTAACACGAAGAACGCGAAGTAAAAAACACGAAGATCACGAAAAGAAATATACAAAACCATTTT
>JABWCH010000296.1 GCA_013359215.1 Candidatus Brocadiia bacterium
ATAGCGGTCAAAATTTTTGACCGCTATAAAAGCTTAAAACTGATTCTGCTTTTAAATAAGCACCAGAGAGCTTTTTCAAAAAAGCTTGCTCTCCAAAATGGATAATCAGAGGGCAGTGTAAGCCTTCTGTAAGGAATCAAAAACAGTACCGCATGGCAAAGCAAAAAATTTGATTCAACTTTTGAGCCCTGGCACAAAAATAAAAATGGGATACCTGTTTTTTTGATTCCTGAAAGAAGGCTTACACGAAGCGATCGCTTCAAATAAAGCCCGATATGGCAAAGCAAAAAATTTGATTCAACTCTTGAACCCTGGCACAAAAATAAAAATGGGATACCTGTTTTTTTGATTCCTGAAAGAAGGCTTACACGAAGCGATCGCTTCAAATAAAGCCCGATTGTAGAACCCGCTTGCTGCTTGAAATTTCATACAAGCCTGATTGTCTCTTCCTACAAGATATATAAAATATTTAACGTGTCATAGCGCCCACAATTTGTGGGCGCTATAAAAGCTTAAAACTAATTCCGTTTTAGAATAATCGCCAGAGAGCTTTTTCAAAAAAGCTTGCCATCCATAATAGAAAAAATTGCTTCGTAAAATTAGCCCACAAAAATGCTATGCCCATGAGCTTTGCAATATATCCTGCATCATGGAATCCACATCAGAATAGCGTTGGTTTCTATCTTTTGCTGTTGATTTGGCAATGATTTTTTGAATATGCTTACGAATAGAAGAATAGGAACTAAGGTTAAAATCATGCTGCGGTGGCGAATGACTAATGAGAAACTCCTGGGGATGCTTTCCAGTAAGGCATTGCGCCATCAATGCCCCCAGAGTAAATAAATCAAATCTTCTATCTATCTGCGGATTATCTCTAAATTCAAGACTGCCAGAATATACTTCGGGAGCAGCATACCCATCTGTGACGAAAATCGGAATATCCACTTCTTGTTGGTCTACTCGATAGACTTTGACAGCACCAAAGTCTATCAAAATCATCTGGTCGTCAGATATAAGAATATTTTCTGCTTTGAGATCGCACAGCATATAATAAAAAGGATAGCCTTTTTTGCTTTTGCGCTCTTTATGGAGATAGGACATAAGAGCTAAAATTTGCTTAGCAAGGCGCAAAGTTTCTTCTTCTGTAAAGGGCTTCTTGACTATAACATCTTTGAGGGTTTTACCCCGTATATATTTAAGAACAAGATAGGGTGCGTTTTCTCTCAAAGCTTCGCTAACAAAATACTGTACACCCGCTGCATCCCTGAAGGGCATACAAAGGTCTAAAGTTCGATCTTGGAAATAGTCGTTCAGATTGACAATGCTATCAAAGCCAGCATTAGAAAAACCGCACAAATGTTTCTTTTCCCATTCATATTGCTTGTTCAAAGCCTGGATTTGCTTTTCGAAGATTTCCTGGCTTCTAGCAATATAAGGACGGCAATAATCACCCATGTAAAAGGGAGTCTTAATAACTACCCTGTTATCAAAATTCCATTTATCATAAGCACCAAAAACACAGCCAAATCCTCCAACAGCAAGCAAACCTGTGATTTCATAGCGCCCATGGTTTAGATAGCGTTTTACCCAATGCGTGTTGTTGTCTGCCTGGAAACAATATGCCTCTTCTTTTCCATATCTTGTTTCGTACAGCTTTAATTGTCCTTCTTGCAGCTTCATAAAATTAAGGTAATTTTTTTGTAGAAAACCAAAAACAGGTTTTCTACAAATTCCCTTTCTTTTTTTAGTTAATAGTGATAATTTTATAGCGAAGGATAATAAATTCCTTTTGATTTCCAAGAGAAATCCATGTTCCTGGTTGCAATTCAATTTTGTTTCGATTTTTGGGCGCTCTTACCCTTTTTTCTCCATTAGGAGTTTGGATGAGTGTATAGTTCTTATCAGAAAGATGGAAAAGGATATACTTTTGGTCTTCTTTGGAATATCGGATCAGCGCATGCTTGCGTGAAATTCCTTTAAGAAGAGTCATTTGCTCTTTAAACTCTTCTGAGGAAGCCTGTTGTTTATAGTAATAATTTTTCCATGCAATGCTCAGATCAATATCCTTCTGTGAACCTCTCTCGCTGGAACGCCCTATAAAAATAGAACCTTCTGGCTCAAGGCAAAAATAGCTGATTGCCTTTTTTTCATGATTGTATAGAATGATGTAATGCCCAGGGGGAAAACCTTTCTCTACTTTCGTCAGCGGAGAATGAGAGCAGAAACTACAAGATTTTTGTGCGTCATTTTTTTCATAAACAGAGTTGCAGGAAGAACAATACTGAAAACCAACAGGCAATTTTTCTAAGCTGCTTGCACCACTTCTATAGGGTTTCGATTCTTTGGGCTTTTTGCTATCTTCTTTTTTATTTTCTACGGATACCTGGGCTTGTATGACTACAGGCAATCCCTCATCCTCTTCTCTATCTTCTGTTTCTTGGGAATCAAAATTTTCCTGTATTACTTTTGCTTCAGAAATAGATTCTTCCTGGTGGCTTTGCTTTTTGGGTTCAGAAAAGATATTTTCCTGAGCTTCTTGTTTTTCCGAGAAGACAACATCTTCCTGAACTTCTTGTTTTTCCAAGAAGACAACATCTTCCTGGGCTTCTTGTTTTTCCGAGAAGACAACATCTTCCTGAGCTTCTTGCGCTTCAGAAAAGGTAACATCTTTTATTTCAGATGCTTTGTTCAGCGTAAGCTGCTTTTCTATCGTAGGTTGGGAAGTTTTTTTAGTATTTGCCTGAGGAAAAATAGAAACCTCTTCTACTATGCCTTTAGGAAAAGAAGTGGTTTTTTCTTGTTTCACTTCTTTTTCATGGCTTGCTGAAAGTACCTCACTAGGCGAGTCTTCCACCATAAAAGTAGTGACTTTTTGCCCTTTTTCTTCCTCTTGCTTATCTCTCATTTCCTGGAGTATTTCATGCTTTCTTGTGTCGCATATAGGGCATTTTTCTGGAACATCATCAACGCAATTGCCTAATTCTTCATCGCAAATAGGGCAAATAATTTTGGCTGCCATGTTTGCTCCTGTTCAATATCGAAATGAAAATCCAATTATATATCATGAACGTACAAGATGATATGATATTTCAGAGATACAGAGAAGAATGCTTATTTTAAGCATCTTCTCTGGCAAAAACATTACCATGTAAGCTCATCATCGAACTCACCTTCATCATGGTATATTTCTGGTGGTGGGAGTGCGGAGTATGCAGTGCTTGTTTTGGATTTGGAAACAGAGACTTTGTTGTATTCCTCCAGAGAGAATTCTCCTTTTTGGATATAATCGTCTTTTACTGCTTCCCATCTAGCCATAGTTTCCATGTCGCCTATTTTCTTGAGACGATTGATGATAAGCTTTAGATTGCGCATAATAAGATCCATATTTTCGTTGTTTTCCTGGATTTCCTGCGCTCTCATCGCAATCGTATAATAAGCAGAAGCATGCAAAACTTCACCATTAGGAGCTTCCTGGTATTTATCGGGATCGTTTGTAAAATGTACGGCTACCATTCTCTCTATGGATTCATCAATGATGCCCTTTTTAGGAATATCAAAGCTCAAAGTACAATTTAAGATTGCTTTTTCGCCTATAGGTGCAGGGTCGATTAATGTTCTTACTACAGCAGCGTAACGACGATTTCTATCCACGTTTTCAAAAGAAATGATCTTTGTGTTCATGGGGAGAAGCTTAATATCAGGAGAAATTTTTGCAATGCCTCGTATTTCAACACCTTCTGTTGTGTCTAGCTCTACTTTGACCTTTGTGGCTATGGTATTTTGCAAAGTTCTCAAGCTTCTTTCAAAGACAGATTTGGTCTGGCTGGCTGTTTCTAGCTTTTCCATGAAACCACTGGTTAGTTTTTCCATGTCTTCAGCATAAAAATCCACGCCTATACCCAATGTATCCATGTCTATGCCTGATGTGTGAAAATCTTGTGCAGTAGATTCACAAGTTTCCAAATCATGGATTTTTCCATCGGTCAGGACAAGCATCTTGGTTGCCATGTCTTTTTTATTGTTTTCCAGGCTTTGCAATTTTTCTTTGACCCTTCTGAGTGCAGGGGCAAGATTCGTAGATCCACGGGGATAATTGTATATTTCATTGAGCCTACTTTTTAGCTTTTCACGAGAGGCTGTAGGCTCTGCCCAACAGAATACGCGATCTGTATTCGTAAATGTAATGATAGAAATTAAATCATCTTCTTTGATGCCATCAATTACATGAGAGGCTGCATCAATCACAGCCTCTAGTTTTGTTGTGCAATTTTCTATTCTATCGTCCATAGAACCGCTAATATCCAGGATGAGGATAAAATGGGTATTGCATAGTAAACCAGGGTCTACTCGCAATTCATCTTGAAGATACACTTCAATCAAGATATCTCGTTCTACGGGTTCTGGAGCATCTGCTTTTACATAAAGGTGCTCAATGGGAGTCTTAAAGCAGAAGAGCATTTCTTTGTCCATTCTGCTCTGCCTTTCAAAATATAGTCAATAAAAGAAAAAATTTCTTTTTTACAATCGAGGTAACTTCATTGTTTTGGCCTCTTTAGTGTCTAAATTGGCCTCTTTTAAAATTTTTTTCATTCCAGGAGATAAAGATCTTAGCTTTTGATAGGATTTTTCAAACGACAAGGATGATTCTGGTATTGTATTGATTAAAATAGCAGAAAGATTGTCATATCCTCCCCCAATTCTGTTTACAGAAGAAAGCAAGATAGAAGATAGAGCCTTGGCATTGAATAATTCCTCTTTCTCGTATTGTTGAATCACAGAAGCAATGCGGAGCATCTGGTAATTTTCATAGCGAGCATAGGATGCTTCTTGCTCAATATAATCAGGAATACCATCCGAGCAAATCAGAATCTGCTCTCCAGGATAAAGATGGGCATAGCCAAAATGGATGTCCAGCTTTTGTTCCAGATAAAAATGAGCACCAATGCATCGAGTCAAGGCATTTCCCCCTTCTACAAAGCATTCTTCCAAAGGCGTACCTTTTAGAATGCGGGAGTTTTTTTCGTTATCTTCGAAATTCAATCTTTCCCATCCGAAGGGGCTGATTCTGTAAATAGGGCTATCCCCTAGCCAGCAAAAGAACATAACACCATCATGAATCATGCCAGCGGTGATGGTGCTTCCCATGATGAGGGCGTTTTCCAAACCATCTTTGCCTGCTATTTTCTCTGCTTCTTTATAGATTTTCTGGTTGGCTTCATGGATAATATTGCTAAAAAATTCTTGCGCTTTTGCAATATCCGTGCTTGCATACTCGCAAACACCTTTTTTTTCTTCTTCTGTTGTGGATTTCCACCATCTGCGAAAGGTATTGATAATAACACGACTCGCTAAATCGCCTGTACCAATCGTAGAAGTAGAAATGCCATCACATAGAACAAAGATTCCCCATTTTTTCTTTCTTAGAGTAAAGCATGTAGAGAAGACAGCATCCTGGTTTTGGGTAAGATCATCTTCGTGCTTTTCATCACCAACATCTAATGTATAGCCAACGTCCAGAAAATAGTTTCTGTTTATCATGGGCGAATTGCCATACAGCAGTAAATTTTCGAGTATGGTTTTCAATTCTTGAAGCGTCTGGTAGCCTCTTTCTTGTGGATCTAAGAGCAATGCCTGGTTGATAACAGATTCAAAATGGTCGCTTGCAAAATCTTTTTTCTGGCTTTTTTCCATGAAAACTGGCTTAAAAAGCTTAAGACTTGGAAGCCCATGATGGTAAGAAATAGCATTATATGAAAGTAGATTGGGAGATTTTGCTTTAAGCAAGTAAAGCACAGCAGCGATCACATACACTTCTGTTGCTTCGGATAGAGCATTCTCATTTCCATTGCTCTCCCAAAATAGCTCCCAAGGTATCAGACAACTATCCAAAAGAATCTTTGGTGGGACTTCCTCCCATGCAATTTCTTTACTTCGAAGATAAATAGAAATAGAAGGATTGTCTCTGCACAATATCAAATCAGTTAGTTTCAATCCTCCCCAGGAATAGCCCAGACTGCGAATTTTTTTAGCTATATCACAAAGCTTTATGCCAATTTGGGCAATCTCTTTTATTGTCAGAGGCTCTATATTCTCGCTCACAATATAGGAAAGCGCGGAAAGACTTTCCCATTTGCTTTGCTTTGGTAACCAGGGATAATAAATCCATATTGTTCTTTGTTGCTCTTCCTGAAAACAGGCCAAAGGAGGTTTCCAAGATTTATCTAAAAGATTTGCCTCTTTTAAAACCCCCAACAACTGTATGAAGCGCTTTTGTGCTTTAGGATCGTATTTTTCTTCGAGAATTTCCACATAAGCACGAGGATGAGTTTTATCTTCATACTTCCCAATAGAATAAATACCATTGCTGTATTCTTTTGCTTCCCTTTTTTTCCAAAGCTGACCTTCTACTCCATTCCATAATAACACATTGAGATGGCTTATCTCTAATTTGGCAAAGCCATAATTACTTGCCTGGTCACGAATTCTACGCCCGCAATGTTTGCAATAACCATCTTCTCTGGCATGGCTCCATTGTCCACATCCTGGATGAGGGCATTTCTGAATGCTAAGAGGCTCAGAAACCTCCACTAAAACTCCATTACTTTTGACAAGAGCCACCAGCTCAAGTTCAGCAATTTCTGATAGGTTATTAAACTCCAGATGCGTTAATTCTAATTGAAATCCGCCTGCTTTCAGGATTTGTTCTCGATAAAGCAAAGTGTTTGTATTGCTTGATGGAACAATAGAGAGCTCGACTGGAGTGTTTCCATCCCACTGAATCTCTAACCTGGCTTTGGATTTGCCTTTTAAGGTTAAAGGCATTTTCTCCTCACTTTAATAAACCTGCCTCTAAACGGGAAAAAACAACAGTCACTAATTCTTTTATTTTACCATAAATTTTTCTAAATTTGGAATAAAATTCCATCCAAAAAGCTTTTTTTAAAAAAAAACTCTTTTCCTCTAGCACAAGTCGTCATAAGTCTTATATCTTAAACTGACTCTTTACACACTAATATGGAAACTGATCTAACTTATTGATAGAGTATACACTAAAAATGCGCATTTGCATTTTATGTGCAAGTGTAAAGATT
>JABWCH010000297.1 GCA_013359215.1 Candidatus Brocadiia bacterium
AAAGGAGAATCGCTATGGGAAAGATTTTTTTATGCCTTTTGCTCTTTGTTTTATCTATAAGGCTGCCAGCAGCCCTTGTTGCTCATTATGCTTTTAATGGGAACACCAACGATGCTATTTACGGCAATAACGCTGTTGTTTATGGAGATGCCTGCTTGACCCAAGACCGCTTTGGAAATCTAAACTCTGCTTATCGCTTTGATGGAAATGGCGACTATCTTAGAATTACCAACGCATCCCAGATCAACTTTTCCAGAACACAAGATTTTTCGGTGGCTTTTTGGGTAAAGCCAGATGTTGTGCAACCTTATACTGTCAACTCTGACAACGATATGGTAGAAAAATGGTCAGGCACGTCAGGCTATCCTTTTGTTGTAAGATATATCAATCAGAAAAGTTCCAGCAATGGCAGAGTAAGTGCTGCCCGCTATAATGGAACTACCTCAGCAGGAACTTCCTCAAACGATACGATTCATGACGGACAGTTCCATCATATCTTGTTTACAAAAACAGGATCTACACTGAGCCTTTACATTGATGGAATATTTCAAAATTCCACAACAGACTTAACTTCAGGCGATACTACAAACACCTCTGATCTTTATATTGCGAGCCGTGGCGGAAACATCAATTTTTTTGCAGGGACAATAGATGATTTGCGCATCTACAACCATAGCATTTCAACCTTGGAAATGCAGGAATTAGTGCCAGAAGTTTCTTGTTTATGGATGGCACTTGTATCTATGGGAATGCTCTATATCCATAGAAAACGCCTTTTGCAAAGGAGAAAATAGCATGAAAAATTTTTTTTTTCTTTTATTCCTTATCCTGCCTTTTGGCATGTCAGCACCTATATTGAACCAGACAGGAAATCTATTGCAAAATGGAAGCATGGAAGGCGGAAATTTTAGCCCTGTGACCTCCTCATCTGGTACTTCTGCTGCTGGATATTGGTATCAATGGCGAAATTCCAGCACCGCACCTACAACAGAAATGATTACAGAAGCAGAAATGCAAAGCTGGTATGGCGTTAACGTCATAGAAGGGACAGCCGCTCTGAAAGTGAAAACCTATGGATCTTCCGATGGGCCTTATACTGTGGACGGCTTTGGTCATTCAGCCTGGACATCCGCAGGCATAAACAATGTTCCCTATACTTTTAGTGCCTGGGTCTATGTGATTAGCGGTGGGATGTACATCTCAGCAGGAAGCAATGCCTACGGATACAACAATACCTATACAACCAAAGTTGGACAGTGGGAATTTCTTTCTGTAACAAGAACAGGAAACCGAGTAGATGAGCTTTTGCTATATTCCTCTGGTGCAAGCGAGTTTATTGTAGATAGTTTATGGCTAAACAGCGGTACCTCCTCTTTGCATCCATACCAACAAGTCGTTCCTGAAAGCCAAACTATAGCTTTGCTTTTTCTAGGGATTTTGTTGATTTATGGAAGATTTTATCGCATAAGGTAAGGAATAGAAACATCCAAAGTGACAAAATTGTCCTCAGAGTAGCTACGGCTACATTTGCGGCAATTTTGTCACTTTCTCCTCGCTCTCCGAGTGCCTCAAAATTTTCGCCTAAAATTATTTTTCGGATAGGCTCTTAATACCTTTTTGGTTTCGGCTTGTCCGAGATAGGAAGTCCATAATTTTCACTTGCTATTTCCCTTTGGGGAAAAATTTTTGTAAAAATTTTTCCCCAAATAAAAACCTCTTTGCCTAAGTCTCTATTTTTGTTGCAGCTTTTGTTCATATTCTTCTTTAAAAATATAAGAAGGTAGCAAGGCACGAATGATCTGTTTTGCTGCTTCCGTGCCAATAGGATCTCGCATTTTATAGGCTGCTTTGTAGTATTGCAACCAGATTTGAGCTTGCTTTCTTTCGAATTCCAACAAAGTAATCTGGCAAACATTGCATTTCATATTGTCATAGCCACTACGGCATTCCTGGGTGCTTTTAAAGATAGTATTTTTGATCGTATTATAATAAGCCTCTTTCATTTCTTGTGTTGCATTGTTTTCTTTTTCAAAAAAAGCTATGCTTTCCAGGAATTCAGGGGATTGCAAAATTTCCTGCGCTCGATTCAGATAAAAATGCGCATGCTGTGTTTTTTCATAGTAGCTCCAAGAGATGAACCCACTAATCAAAATAAAGGATGTAACACCAACCAATGCAATCTCTTTGCGCCATCGATAGAGAAACTTCTGGCACTTTTCTATGATGTTGTAGCGGCAGCAAGATACAGGGCGAAATTCTAAAAATCTCTGGATGTCCTGTGCGAATTCCCGACTACTTTGGTAGCGTTTTTCAGGAGAAAACTGCATTGCCTTTTCTATAATGCACCTGAGTTCTTTGGGTATTTCTCCAAAAATCCCTTTTTTCGGGATGCGGCGTATTTTTCCCTGGCCGACATCAGATACTATTTCCAGTGCGGTTTTTTTATTTGTGCTTTTTCTCCCCAATACAATTTCGTAGAGAATCGCTCCCAAGGAATAGATGTCGGAACGATGGTCAATGCTTTCGATTTTACCTCTGGCCTGTTCAGGAGACATGTAGCTAGGAGTCCCGACAATCTGTCCTGCAATGGTTTTCAATCCCCCCTCTGTCCTAAGTGTGCTTATGCTATCCTGGCTCAACACTTCCTGACCCTGGCCTAAAACCTTTGCCAGGCCCCAGTCCATGACAATCACTTCTCCAAAGTTTCCTATCATAATATTTTCAGGCTTAAGATCTCGGTGGATGACCTTCTTGGAATGAGCGTATTCCATGGCATAGCAGATTGTCTGGAAGATCTGCAACATCCGCTGCAAAGAATATTCTTCCTGGACGCTGCCTACTCCTTTTTTTAGATCATCGATAATCTTTTGTAAGGGTTTGCCCTCTACATATTTCATTGTGAAAAAAAATTGCCCATCCTGGTTCATTCCAATGTCGTGAATAGAAATGATGTTGGGATGCTCTAGTTGTCCTGCAATTTGCCCTTCTTCCCAGAATCTCTGGACACTTTCTTTGGAGTTTGCCCTGGATGGCAGCAGAGTTTTAGACGCAATCAGCCTTTGCAAATAGTTGTCTTTCCAAAGATCGACTTTTCCCATTCCGCCACGGCCTATTTCCTTTACTATTCTATATTTAGGTATAGGGTCTCTGTTTTTTTCTTGCCAATCTTTTTCAGAAAAAAGAGAAATGCTTTTGTCTGTTTCCTTATCTGGATTATTTTGGCCTTCTATTACATGAGTTTTGAAAATGCTCAAACTCGCATTCTCAGGAGAATTCTCTAACCCTATTTCCTCGGTTTTTCCAGAAGGATTTTCTATAAATTCCGTAACATTATTGACAATTTCTACATTCTGGCTTTTTTCAGGAAAGGAAAAATTTTCCATACAATACTTAACTCCATAAAGATTACAGATATGGGAATTTCAAAATTGAGTATTTAGAGCCTATCCGAAAAATCCTTTTGGCTGCAAATTTTCGCCTAAAATTATTTTTTGGATAGGCTCTTATTTTGACAATGTTAAATTAGAGATTGAGATTTTACGTGCTTTATGTTATCCTCTTAATTTTTAAAGTCCGAAATATAAGGAGGATAACAGGTGACAATTATATCAAACATAGAAAACATATTCAATCCCAAAAGTTGGGGTTTGCCTAAAGAAGCGATAGATGGTTTAGCCGAGCGGTTACGTAACGTATGGTCACAGTTCCATAATCTTTTTAAGACAAAACGAAAAGATACAAGTGAAAATGCTTATGTATACATGCGAGGATTGCTGACGATGGATACAGAAAGAAATTATGCTAATATAGCCCGCAGAGTCAATAGTATTGAAGATGATGGACAGAATCTTCAACAATTTATGTCGGATTCGCCGTGGGAGGCCAAACCTGTATTTCAAAAGATTCAAAGCGAGGTGAGCAAACGCCCAGAGCTTACTGGAGGTGTCTTAATTTTGGATGAAAGTGCTGACGAGCGTTCAGGGAACAAAAGTGCTGGTGCGAGTCGTCAATATCTGGGACGATTTGGTAAAGTAGACATGGGACAGGTCGGTGTAGTTTTAGGATATACTGTAGATGGTCTGTGGATGATGCTAGATACCCGAATATATCTGCCTAAAAACTGGTTTACCAGATCGTACTCTTGGTTATGGCAAAAGCTTCATATTCCTGCTAACACTCGTTTCCAAACCAAGCAAAAATTGGGGTTGGAGCTGATCCTGAATACACAAGTCAATTTTGAGGCCGTCGTCTTTGACAGTTTTTACGGTGATGACCATTGGTTTCGCATACGCCTGGATAGCAACCACAAGCTTTACATGGGCGAGATTCGAAACTATATCAAAGTCTATCTCCATATGCCAGTTCTTGGTGTTCCTCCAAATTCTACTATACGACACAGAGGTCGACCTTTCTCTCGACGAAGAGTTGTCAGCGATGAAAAGCCAATATCAGTGACTGAGGCTATCCAACATATGCAATTCAGAAGCGTCACTGTCCGCCATAGTGAACGTGGCCTTATCAAATTTTTTTGCGCTGCTTTGCGAGTCTGGATTGTTACCAAAGAAGGTTACATGATAGAAGAATGGCTTTTTGTCCGCCGTGAGCCTGATGGAACCTATAAATTCGCATTGAGCAATGCTCCTGCTGATACACCATTGGAAAAATTAGCCTACTGGCAAGCTTCCAGGTATTTCATAGAAAGAACCATTCAAGATGCCAAATCTGAGGCGGGTTGGGACGAATTGGTTGCTCAGAAATACAGAGCCTGGATGCACCACGCTGCTTTGGTTGCCCTAACTTTATGGTTTATAGCAGAGACCAAGCTCGATTGGAAGCAACAGTTTCCTAGAGATCCTTCGTTATCGCTTCAAATGGACTTGGATGTACTTCCTTCGTTGTCTATGGCTAATATCAGAGAACTGCTCAAAGCTGTTTTACCTTTGAAACAATTGTCTTCAACATTGGCTCGTCGCTTAGTTATTAAACATCTTGTTGCTCGTTCTCGTTCTATTTCCTCACGTTTGAAAGCATGTCGCTCTCAAAACGTTGTAAATGTAAACTTGCAAATTTAACATTGTCAAATTATATCTATTGAAAATATGTTTTACAACTGGCTAAAATTTGAATAATACTCTTATATATCTAATCAGAAATTTTTAGAAAAATTTCTGAAAAAATTCAAATACCCAAGAAACAATTTTGATATAATCTAAATTTATACTTTTAACAAAGATGACATCAAATAAAGGAAAAACAATATGAAACAAGATTGGCATAAAGAAATTAAAATAGTATTAGAAGCCAGAAAAAATGTTTTAGATGCTTTGAAAATATCTGGATGGAAAATAGTACATCTTGGAGATGGAGAAGCGTACTATACTACTAATAATAAAAGAACAAGTACACTCTGTCTCCATAGTTATGTAGTTGACTCTATACAATTATGGCGATGGCATATTGATCACCATTCAGTCTGTCAACGTGGACGCTGTAATGAAATTTATCCTCATCCACCCGATGGACAAGTTGGTATAGAGTTAACGTGCGCAGAGGAAGAACTTCCTGCATTTGCAGAATGGCTTCCTAAATGGCTTATTGCTTCCGATAATCGAAGCTTACTACCAATACCGCCAGTTCCAATAGATTCTTCTGATTGGAAAAAAGGTTATGTTTGGACATTAAAAGCCAAAGAACTTTGTAATAATCTAATAAAAGAGAAATAATATGTTAATTAGATGTCCTTACTGTCATTTAGAATACGATGAAAAATATGATACAGGAATACATACTCGACATCATAAAAAATGGCAAAATATAAAACAAGTATTAGGATATTTGCCAACATCATATGATGAACGAGAATCAATGAAAAATCAAGCCCATCTCCTTATATTTGAAGGAGAAACAGCAGAGCAAAAATTTAATGGAGCATTGTTGTTATTTAAAGCTCATTTTGATCGTTCTTTAGAAATAGCAATAAATAGTAATTATTGGAAAAAACATCCTTCATTTGAGCAATATATAGCTATGATGGACTATGCAAAAACCGCTATTCCAGAAGAGACTGTGAAAAAAATTAGAGAGAAATATGGTCGTATTGCGGGAGAAATTGCCCCTTATCAAAGTGTTTGGTATCCGCCTAAATCTAAAGATAGAGAAAAACAATTTATACAAGCTATTCATAATAGCCAAAAAGCATAGCTATTTCTTTTATTATAAAGGACGATTTTTATAGGTTTCTAAATCGCTATCTTTAATATCATCTGGAGACACTAAGCGATAATGCTTTTCATAGGAAATAGATACGCCTTCATCCCCTATTTCAAAAGAAAACAAAGCAATAAGATTATCTTTCATAAACTGAACTGCAACAGGAATACAAACTAATCCAGTAAATTTTTCTTCACACATCGCAAAATCTTGTTCAATTTGGACTATTCCTAAATAATCTGCTCCGCCTTTAGCTTGAACTGGTAAAATATAATGAATACCTTTTTTGTCAATGCCAATATAAACTTCATCTGTTTCCACCTGTCCAATCCCTTTTACTGTAGTTCTTAGATGATTTTGTAAAGAATAGCAGGTAATGCCTAAAAAAATATCAATCAAACGATTATAACGAACTTTGGCAAGAAGACCTTGCTCATCGCCTACAGCATACTTTGCAATAATACCAGGAGTAGCATCTGGGATTTTTGTTTCTGAAAGCATTTCATTCGGTTTTATTCTTGGTATTGAAGTGAGCGCAAACGTGTATTTTGATTGACCTGTTGGCCTGATAATCCAGCTTAACCCCTCAGGGGCAGTACTACGAATAAAATCTGGCAATTCGGATCGGTATCTAAAACTATAAACAACATCGCCAAGATTTTTAGGAAGAACAATCCCTAATTCCATCGCAGTATTTACTAAATCATCTCTCTCAAATGCAATTTCCTTCATTCCTTCTTTGTATTTTTCTTTAAATATTTTTTCAACAATTTGGGAATATCTATTTTCCGTCCTTTTTACCATGATATT
>JABWCH010000298.1 GCA_013359215.1 Candidatus Brocadiia bacterium
TAGGTTTAGATTTAAGTTTATAAATAGCATAGTCTTATATCTTAAATTGACAGCTATGGGGCAACGCCCTGGGTAAAAAGCCCTGGACTGGTATGTTAAATTCCTTGTGTATGGGAATTATTGTAAAAGATCTCCTAATGTTTTTTCTACGATTTGGGCGGAAATGGTGGTATAGCCTAAACTTTTAGCAGCAATGATCCTTTTCAATCCATCAATGAGAAGGTATTGGTCGTTCCCTATTCTTCTCACTTCAATCGGCGAAGGGGACTTGGCAGATTTGGCATAGGCTTGTTTCAGCTTTTCCAGCTTTTCCTCATTAAAAACATAATTTTTCATATAGTTAGGAACTTTTATACTGTCTATGCGTATTTCCATGATAGGGTTCTGGAGTGTCACTATCTTAAGATGAAAGGCTGTCTGGTCATAAAGCTGCCTGTCAAGTTCTTCGAGAGATTCTGGTTTGATGATATTCTTTACACAAGCGACTATATTGAGATCGTTCAAGTAAACAGCGGGTTCTTTTAGCAATTCCCAATCTTTAGGGATAAGGCTTTTAGCAATCTCTTTGATGCGGAACTGGTCACAATGCTTTTTGATTCGCAGTTGCCATCCTGTCTCTTTTTCCAGCCCAGAAATAGCTTCCTGATATCGTTCTCCCAACTGGTTTGTCACAAAAATAAGCTCAATATAAGGCGTGCCTTCATTCCTTAAGCTTGTTTTCAGAGGCTGATGAGGCTCATACATGAATCGTTTTTTTATAGTAAAAAACGCCTGGTTGATCTCCATCTGTTTTGATTGCTTTGCTTTAAAAGAAAGCAGCTCTGGTTGTTTCACGGGTTCTGGCTTTTGTGCTATTGGCTTTTCTTCTGTTTTCTTTTCTTTCTGTATTGCATTTTCTTGCTTCACAGGAGCAGCAAGAAGCTGCCCTGCCAGCATAGTATTTCCTTTGGAGATAACTTCAAGAGTAAATCCTGTGCGGTTTTGAAATTCTGCAATTTCCGCCTGTATCTCTTCTAGGGAAAACGGGTTTTTGCTAAGGGAAAGAATGACCTTTTCCTCTTGCATATACAAAGAAACCTTTTTTTCTGTCTGCCAGGATTCAGGAATGACCTTATTGGCTTCCTGGATTAAAGATTCTTGATGCACAGTAGGGCTGATCTGGATTTTCCAGAGGGATTCTTCCTCTATGGCTTTTATGATCTCGCCATACACTTCCCAGGCTTTTTTAGGAAAACAGAAAAAAAGGGTCATGGTTTTGCTGGCAGAATCAAAGCTGTGCCGATAGATGCCAGACTTTTCAGGAAAGATTTCCTGGATTCTGTTAGCCAGCTTGTTTTGTTCCCAAACGCCCACCTGCTCAGGAGAGCTTTTTGTACCGTAAAACTGAGGAACGATTCTATATAAAAATTTTTTCTTTTTATCCTGCTTGAAGGGATAGCTGTTGATAGCAAACATTTTTCTGATTCGCTCTATTTCCTGCTCTGTAATCTCTTCATAAGAATACCCGCCCGCTACCATGATCTCTTGTATAGTGTAGGGGCGATTGACACCATCTTTGTATAGCAATTCTTCTGCCAGTTCCACCAGGTTGAGATCTGTGTGCTTTTTAATTTTTGGGGTGTTTTCTGTCTCAGCCAGGACGCTTTTCGTTCTTTTGCGTCCGCGCTTGTTAAAAACAAGCTCTTCCCCTAATACAGGCTGAAATACTTCCTTGACCCCTTTTTCTTCCATAGCAAAAGACAAAAATTCTCTCGCCCCATGGTCGCCATGAACCAAGGCTACTCTCTTTGCCCCAAAAGACTGTATGATATTTCCCAACTGTTCTGTATCAGCATGAGCACTAAGACTGTATGTGCCAACACCGCATTCCAGAGAAACAGATTTTTCACCCAACTGAAGCATGCCTTTGCCTTCCTGGGCCAGTTGCTGTAGTTTACGGCCAGGGGATTCTTCATCCTGATAACCAGTAATAGCAATAAAATTCCTTTTATCCCCTGCCAGTTCTTGAGCATACAAAGGGCTTGGCCCACCAGAAAGCATACCTGAGCTGGAAACAATAATCGAGGGGCGCATCTTCGCATACACTTCCCGCTTTTTATATTCCCATATAGGGATTGTAGGTCCATCGTCATAAAAAAATGGATTCCCATATTTTCGAATGCGCTTTTTCAGCCATGGTGTCATAAGGTCGGGATAAGAGCTATAAACCTGGCATATATTCTTTACCAGCCCATCCACAAGAATGGGAACAAGAGGAATTTTTTTCTTTTCTATAGCATCAGAAAGAATCAAGATAATTTCCTGCGCTCTGCCTACGGCAAACGAAGGAAAAAGAATCGATCCGCTTCTTTTTAGAACTTCCCCTGTTTGTTCTACCAGCTTTTCGATCTGCTCATTGCGGTCTGCATGAACCCTTCCACCATAAGTGGATTCGATAATCACAAGGTCAGGCTTTATTTTCGGAGGGATTACCAGGCCAGGTATGCTCACCTGGTCTACATAAGAAATATCCCCAGAAATCATCAAAACACCATCATCCTTGCCTTCGATTATGATAAAAGCTGCTCCTAGAATATGGCTTGCCGAATAAAAAGTAAATCGAACATCGCCTCCAAACAGCTCTGTTGTCACGCCAAAAGGTATTGGCCTGGCAGCAGCAATCACCTTTTCCACTTCTTGTAAAGTATACAAAGGAATTTCATCCTCTTTCGTCTTCTCCATTTCCATTACTTTCAAAGCATCTAAAAGCATGATGCTGATAATGGCAAGAGTCGGAGCTGTAAGATACAAAGGAACATTGTATTTCTGGTATATGACAGGAAGCCCTCCAGAGTGATCCAGATGAGCATGCGTCAGCAAAACAGTCTCGACACCACCTAGTTCATCTATTATATTGATTTTCGGAAGGATTTCGCCCTCTCTGTCTTTCATGCGAATCCCACAGTCCACAAGGATGCGATGGTTCGCTATTTCTACAAAAAGAGAAGAAGCCCCGACTTCATCTGATCCACCTAAAAAATGCACTTTCATTTCAATTTTTTCCTTTAAAAACATCCTGTTTCTTTTGTAAAACCATTAAAATTTAATCCCTATTGGCTGTAATATAACATAAGATGTCTTGATTGGCGTAAAAAAAATTTATTCATTGAAAAAAAACTTTCAATTTGATACAAAGGGAATATTGAAAGACATTTTTCGCGCAGCTATAGCTTTTTAAGGACATACAAATGAAAAAATGGAAAATAACATCGCTTGTTGTTTTTTCAGGTTTTTTTTTATGTTTTTTTATTTTAGCACAGGCAGAAAAAGGGCCATTGCACCTCCGTATTCTGGCGACAACCGATTTGCATGTAAACCTTGTTGATTATGATTACTATAAAGATGCGCCAACCAAAGAATTTGGCCTTGCCAGAACAGCTTCCCTGATATACAATGCACGCCAAGAAGCAAAGAATTCTATGCTTTTTGACAATGGCGATCTTTTACAAGGTAGCCCTTTAGGCGATTACATTGCCAAAATTAGAGGGCTTAAAGGCGAAACACATCCTTGCTATAAAGCCATGAATGCACTACAATACGATGCTGCAACCTTGGGAAACCATGAATTCAACTATGGCCTGGACTTTTTGATGGAATCTATATCCAAGGCCAGTTTCCCCTATGTAAATGCCAATGTTTACACAAAAGAAGGGAATTTCCTGGTGTCGCCTTATAAAATTTTTCCAAAAAAAGTCTTGGATGAAAAAAACCAGGAACATACTTTGCAGGTTGGCGTGATTGGATTTGTTCCTCCTCAGATTTTACAATGGGACAGATCGCATCTGGAAGGAAAAATCACAACCACAGACATTATGGAAAGTGCGCAAAAATGGATTCCCATTATGAAAAAACAAGGGGCTGATGTTGTGGTTGTTTTAGCCCACAGTGGAATCCAGATAGCACCCCAAAAGGGCAATGATGAAAATGTTGTTTACTATTTGCCTGAAATTGAAGGAATCGATGCGATTGTAGGCGGTCATAGCCATGATCCCTTTCCTGCTACTGCCTGGAAAAACAAAGAAGGAATTGATGTAGCAAAAGGTACGATTCGCGGAGTCCCCGTTGTAGTTCCAGGCTATTGGGGAAATCACCTTGGCATCATTGATTTAAAGCTGATATGGCACGAAGGCAAATGGAAAGTAGAAAAGCAAGAATCCAAAGCCTTTATCCGATCTATCTTTCAGAAAGAACAGCAAAAAGTCATAGAGGTTGCAAAAGCGGACGATCTTCTTATCAAAAGAATAGAAAAAGAACATGAAGAAACCATAGCCTATATAAGGCAAGAGATAGGAAAAACAACAAAGCCCATCCATAGCTATTTTGCATTAGTGCAGGATGATCCTTCTATCCAAATCGTGAACGATGCACAAAGATGGTATTTAAAAAACGCCATCCAGGGAACAAAATATGAAAAATACCCTGTCTTAGGAGCAGCAGCCCCCTTTAAATGCGGCGGCAGAAATGGGGTAAACTACTACACCAATATTCCAGAAGGTGGGCTAGCAATAAAAAATGCTGTGGATCTATACATCTATCCCAACACACTTAAAGCCGTTTTAATCACAGGCAGGGAAGTCAAAGAATGGCTGGAAATGTCTGCTGGGCAATTCCGCCAGATTTTTCCTGATTCTCAGGAGGAACAGGCTTTAGTACAGGAAGATTTTCCTACCTACAGCTTCGATATTATCGATGGCGTTCATTTTGAAATCGATGTTACAGAGCCAAGCCGCTACAATCTGCAAGGCCATATCATAAATCCCAATGCTCATCGCATCAAGAATCTTAGCTACAATGGTAAACCAATACAGCCAGAAGAGCCATTTTTGGTTGCTGCCAATAGCTATAGAGCCGATGGTGGCGGATATTTCCCCAATCTGGATGGAAAGAATGTTGTTTTTCATTTTCCTGACGAGGTTCGCCAGATTCTGATGCAATACATCCAAACCCAAAAGACGATCCACCCTGAAATGGACAACAACTGGCATTTTACACCCATAAAAGGCAGTCCCCAAGTCGTATTTTTCAGTTCACCTCAGGCTAAAGTCTTTTCTGAAAATTTTAAAAATATAGAATTTATAAAAATTTTAGAAAATGGTTTTGCAAAATACAAAATTGGTTTTTAAGGCACGCCCGATGTTCAAGATTTCTTTGTATCGCTCCATGCCATCCTTTTGTATTAAAGTCGTGCCAGGGGCTTCTCGCGATGCTGTCTTGGGAGAAAAAGACCAGTGCGTTAAAATCAGCATCGCAGCATCTCCTGAAAAAGATAAAGCCAACAACCGACTGATACGCTTTCTTGCGGATAGCCTGGAAATAAAACAATCTCAGATACATATAGTACAAGGTCAAAAATCCAGAAACAAGCTCGTGGCCTTTTCTGAATGTATAGCAGAGGACATGGAAAAAAAAATAGCTTGTTTATTGCAGGAAGGAAAAAAATGAAATACTGCGTGTTGATTTTAAGTGGACTTTCAGACAGAAGCTATGGGAGAATAAAAAATCTTACACCCCTGGAAATAGCAAGGGTCAAGGCCATGAGTGAAATTTCCTCTAAAGGCCGCATGGGAATGGTTAAGACCATACCAGATGATATGCCACCAGAGAGCCTTGTGTCGATCATGTCCATTCTAGGATATGACCCTGTTATGTATTATACAGGCCCTGCGGCCATGGAAGCCAGAAGTCTCGGAATTCCTATAAAAGACAAAGACTGGTGCTTTTGCTGTGACCTGGTTTCCACCTTTGATAATGCGATTGTCGATCCTACAGCAGGCCAGATAAGGAATAACGAGGCTTCCCTCCTCATAGAAGAGCTCAAATCTCATCTGCAAAAAAGAAATATCCAATGCTATCCTATAAAAAACAACCATCATCTGCTTGTTTTTTCCAGCCATTCCTTTTCTGGTCTGAAGACGCACAATCCCATGCATATTTTAGGTAAGTCTATGCAGCAATTTCTTCCACAAGGAGAAGGCAGTGGCATGCTCCAGGAAATCATGCAAGAAGCCCATGGCATTCTAAACGATCATGAAATCAACCATATACGGAGGGATCTCAACGAAAATCCCGCCGATAGTATATGGATCTGGGGTGGCAGCACACTGTCCCC
Organism: Candidatus Brocadiia bacterium; assembly: GCA_013359215.1. Classification (GTDB taxonomy): domain Bacteria; phylum Planctomycetota; class Uabimicrobiia; order Uabimicrobiales; family JABWCH01; genus JABWCH01. Next base: position 6,149 of record JABWCH010000298.1, read on the forward strand.
CATGCCTGCGTTTCAGGAGCTTTTTTCTCAAAAAGCAGCCATGATTACAGCATCTTTACCCATCCAGGGTTTTGCAAAAGAAATCGGTATAGATATACTTCCTGTCCCAGGTATAACAGGAGGAATGGATACAAACTACTCTGGTAAAGCCTATTGCGCCATAGAAGCAACAAAAAACTATGATATTGTCTTTTTGCATCTGAACGCGCTGGTAGAAGCTTCCTATCAGGGAGACATAACACAAAAGACACATACCATTGAAAAAGTGGACGAAAGCATAGTCGCTCCTTTCCTGGAAAAGCTCAAGGGCGACTATCGCATTATGATCGTAGGCGGATATTTTGTTTCAGTAGGAGAAAAAACCGCACTTCCCAAGCCCGTGCCTTTTGCTGTTTCAGGAACAAACTATCCTGTAGGCACTGGTCTGCCCTTCACAGAACGCAATGCCATCAAAGTAGACTTCAGGATCAAAGAGGGAGAAAGCCTCTTGAGCTTTTTGATAAAATCCTAACTCAGACAAACCAGAAAAGCATTTTATCACGAATTTCACGAATGACCAAATGGCACGAATGGATAATTTTATCTTTAGTGATGAGAATTAAATAATAGGAGTTACGCAAAGAGATTTTTATTTGGTGGAAAATTTTTGTAAAAATTTTCCCCCAAACCCCCTTTAAAAACTTTTATATATTTATTTTCCAATAGGTTATGCTAAAAATTAACATAAACATTGTTT
>JABWCH010000017.1 GCA_013359215.1 Candidatus Brocadiia bacterium
GACTGCTTCAGTTTGACCTTCTTGAGTTGACAGCGTCATTGGTTGGTATGTTAACCCCATACAATATAAAGAATTATATGAAAAGTTAACACGCATGACTCAGCCGTATGAAACTTTTTGTTAAAATCCTCATGAAAGCTTCTATTTTTTCTTGGCCTTAGCGATCTCTTTGAGCTTAGAGGCAATATCCTGTCTTAGATTTTCAGGAAGTTCTATGTCTTTAGCATTCAGATCATTATAATATTGCACAAGGATTCTCGCAAGCTGAATACCATCAATAGCATAGATGCTTTCTTCTTTGGCAAAGTTCAATTTTGCATATAGTTTAAAGAGTTCCAGCAAATCTTTAACAATCTGGCTTGTTTTTTGAGAAGCCGCCTCCTGCTTGATTTTATCAAGACGAATGATGCAGTTTTTTATGTTTTTTACTCTCGAAGTCGCCTCTGCTTCAATATCTCCGTAAAGGAGGTTAAGGAGCTGCTCAGGGAGTTTCGCTTTAAACGTATCCATCTCTGGATTAGCAGGGTTAGTTCTCAAATCTGCAATTTTAGAACTAAGCTCTTTGATTTCCAATCCATATAGAGTAATGTTGTGATGATATCGTGGGTTTCTCAAAAGAATCATAAAAGAATTAAAACGCTTATGAGTGTCTCCTTCAAATCGCAAAAGCTCCTGAATTTTTTCTTCCAGCTCGGTTTTCAAGGTTCTGGTGATAAGCTGGCAAATCTTTCCAGCTTCTCTCTGAGGAATAAAATTCAAACTAGTTTTAAGCTGCTGCAAAGACATCTGGCCGCCTACGCCTATAAAAATATTGACAAGCTCGCGGATGCGGGAAGCTATAGATTTAAAGTCAGGCTTTTGTTCGAAACGTTTGAGATGAGCAACAAGTTCACTAAGATCTTTGGCGCGAAGAACCATATTCCACAAGGTATTTTCCTCAGACCTCGTATTGTTCAGCTTTTTAAAAAAATCGTGCAATACAGTCCTTTTTTTTCCTAGATGCTGGTCTAAAACTTTGTCCAATTCCTTGGGTTTTTGGTCTAACTTTTTTTTCAGCTCTTTTATATCGCGGATGATCTGTAAGTTTTTATATTGTTTCAAGATAGAGGGATTGCCTAAAGGATAGTTTTCCAGATAGCATTCCATCTCATCATAGTCTTTACAAATCCGAATCTCTTCACTAAAAACTTCATGGTATGTCTTTAATATCGTATCTGTAAGCTGTTCCAGGTATTTGCGGATTCTTTTATTAAAAGAACTGCTCTGCGTTATATCCTGAGCTTCTTCCAGCTTTTCGGAAAGATAGTTACTTCCTTCGTTGATGATTTTGATCACTTCGCTTTTTTTTGTGATGGAATTAGCTCTTAGCAAGAGAAGGTATTTTAGTTCATTCAAAGTATTTTTTTCTTCAGAAGAAAGGTTTTCCATTTTCAAAAAATTGGAAACATTTTTTAAAAGGTCTTTTGCCATCGAAGAATCGCTAAGTCTTTTTTCCAGAGCAGGCGAAATTTTTAAAGCTGAACCAGCGACTTTGGTAATCGATAAAAGAGTTTCCTCGAATTCCTTCTCTCCTGATTTTGTTTCTTCTACCAAAAGGTTACCAACAGGGGATTCGCTAAAGGAATGGATTTCGTGCTGAAAGGTTTCCAAAACGGGATCAGCCTCATATCTTGAGGCTGTCATCAGGAGCATTTCATTATCTCCTTTTGGTGTATAAGGAATGCATCCTGAGGTTCGATTCAAATCTTCTACCACTTTGGGTGCAATTCTATTTTGCGACCTTTGGCGAATGACCAAATCCAGTGTTTCTTTCGCCTCTGTCAAAAAGGCTAAGGGAGTCTGGTATCGGCTTTTCATATCTCGGCTAAGGGCTTGTCTGACCATCATTTTAGTTTTAGGATGCAATTCAGGGGCAAGGTCTTCAATATCCTGCGGGTCTTCCTGGGTCTTGGCTTTAAGGAGCAATTTCGGAGTTTCTAAATGATAGTAAGGGCGGTTTCCAGAAAGCATGTGATAGAGAATCGAGCCAACAGCATAAATATCGGCTCGAATGTCTATGTCTTTATATCCCATGATTTGCTCTGGCGACATATAGGCAGGTGTTCCAAAAGCATCGTCATCTTCTTTGCCTTCTGCTGTGCTTTTGGCAAGGCCAAAATCTGCTATTTTTGGCTTTTGTGTGATTTCTTCTATCAAAATATTGGCTGGCTTAATATCCCGATGGACAATGCCTAATGAATGGGCATGAACGAGCGCGTCCAGAATAGGAATCAACATTTGGAATGCTTTGTTTTCGCTTAAGGGAGCTTTGCTTTTGAGAAAGCTGTCGAGATTATAGCCTGCGACATATTCCATGACTATGAAGACAGTTTCCTGACAAACGCCAATTTTATGAAGTCGGATGATATTATCGTGAGATAAAGAATTATGGATGCAGATTTCTTGGAAAAAACGCTGGACTGCTTTAGGGTCATTTACGACCTTTTCAGGGAGTATTTTGATAGCATACAGCTTGTTGTCTTTTTTATGGACAGCCTTATATACGATTCCCATTCTGCCCCGTCCTAATTCTTCCAGAATAGAATAGTGTTCGAATTCTTCGATTTTGTCTTCAGGGAAAACTTCATGGCATTTTTGCTTGATTTGTTCAGAAGCAGAAGAATCTAAAAATTCCGCTTCTTCCCAAAGATCTTCTTTTTTTTCTTTGCTGCTTACAACAAGCGATTCCCATATCTGATCAATTTTTTTTTTGATTTCCTTCATCGCTTTCCTCTTTAAATTGAAATTTATGGCGGCAAATTTTTATGCTTATGGATTTAGCTCCTAATCTGGATACATCAGAAAAGTATTTTATCACGAATTTTGCGAATGGACGAATAGCACGAATAGATCATCGTATTCGTGTTATATGTGTTATTCGTGTCATTTATGATTTTTAAATTAGGAGCTAAGTCATTAATTGTTAAATTTTTATATTAGGATGAGAATCCTTAATAGGAGTTACGCAGGTATTCTTAAAATATTGAAATACAATATATATCTATCTTGCGAGTGATTAAAATCTTGACTCTATTTAGTTTTGCAAGCTTTTTTCATGAAAAAAAGGATCTATTTTTCGATCTTGGAAGAAAGGAAAATAAAAATATAAAAGTTTTTAAAGGGGGTTTGGGGGAAAATTTTTACAAAAATTTTCCCCCAAATAAAAATCTCTTTGCGTAACTCCTATCCTTAAATGAACTTTGCTTCGGGGATTTTTTCGCGAATTTTATCGTCCCATCCAAGGGCTTGTGCAATTTTTTTGTTTACCAAGAAAAGACGCTGTCCAGGTTGATGAATATGCTCTTTGGGCTGATTGCCATCAAAAAGCTGCAAGGCAATCTTTACCCCTTTTTCAGAAATTTCATCCCAGGAAGCCACATATCCAAACAAGCCACCCTTGTAAATCGTTTTTTCTAAAGTTGCAAGAGTAGGGATCTGGGATGTCAAGGTTTCCATATCTTCAGGAGAAATATCAGCAAGAACGCTTGTACTTCCCAAGACAACGCATTCCACATTGGATTCTTTGAAATATTTCAATGCCTGGCTTATCTCCTCTGCCTTATGCAAATCAAAAGCAAAAAGAGCTAGATCCTTTTCCTTGGCAATCTTTCGTATCTGGTCGTACTGGATCTCGGATTGTAGTTCATCTGCTTTATAGAGCAGCCCTAATTTTTTTATGCCAGGTTCTAACCTGGCAAGAGTATTTTGCCATTGGTCTTTGAAATCCACAGAATGGCATACAGCATAGAAATTTTCGTTCTCTTTTAAATCTAGCGTACCCAAAACATAAGGATGGTAAATGCCTACAAAAATGACTGGGGTTTTGGAATTTTTCCCATATTTTTTGATGCAGCTTGCTGCCATAGACCCAATGGCAAAGATAAGATCAACGCCTGTCTTTTCAAAATAGGCAATAGCTTCTTGTGCATTTTCCTCTTTTTGTTGGCAATTTTTGTAAAAAATTTCCAAATTGCTATTGTCTGTGCGCATTCTATAACCATTATCCCTCAAGGTATCCTCTATGATACTCATAGAACGAGAAAACGGTTCTAGGGCAGACCAATAGATTACCCCTATTTTTTTATTGCTTACAGAATAGGATTTTGCTGTTTCTTCCCCTTTAAGAACTCTAAGACCACCCAAAGCCAATGCCTGAAGCTCGTTTTCTCCTGGATATCGGTGTACAGGAGCGATGAACTTTACTCTTTCTTCAATCCAATGCGTCAAAATGTCAGAATAGGCGATTCCGCCCGTAAGAATAACAGCATCTACTTTGCCTTCCAGATTCGTAGCTCTTGCACCAATCTCCTCTGCAACCTGATACGCCATAGCTTCATAAACAAGCTTGAATTTTTCTGAGCCTGCTTTGATCATGTTTTCCATGTCGATTGCACTGTTGGTTTTAAAATGGGCTACAAGTCCGCCTTTTCCAATGAGAAGCTTTTGCAGCTCTTCTTTGGTGTGCTTTCCTGAAAAGCACAAATCTACAAGGCAAAGCAAGGGAAGACTTCCCACTCTTTCTGGAGTAAATGGCCCTTCGCCAAGGCCATTGTTTACGTTGATTGCTTTGCCTTTTTTCAAAGCCGCCACGGTAATGCCTCCACCAAGATGGGCGACAATAAGATTCAGTTCAGAGAAGCTTTTCTTTTGATCTTGTGCAAACCTTCTTGCTGTAGCAAAAATATTCAAAGCATGGAAAATGCTGTTTCTTGCGATATTAGGAAGACCAGAAATCCTTGCAACAGACTCCATCTCATCTACTACAGGAGGATCGACAATAAAGGCAGGGATGGAATACTCCCAGCCAATACCATAGGCAAGAACGCAGCCAAGGTTAGAGGCGTGCTGTCCCTGAACGCCTACTCTTGCATCCTGGATCATCTTTTCGTCTATAGAGTAAACCCCGCTAGGAATGGGTTTGATTAAACCACCTCTGCCGACAACCGCATTCAAAGATTTCAGATCATAGCCACGTTTTTTCACTGTAGAAATGATTTCTTCTTTGCGAAAAGAATACTGATCCCAAATTTTGGGAAATTCCTCTAGCTTTTTTGTGCTATGCCTTACCGTGGTTTCCATGACAGCCGTTTCATTTTTGAAAAGCCCAATTTTTGTGGAGGTAGAGCCTGGATTAATCGCAAGGATAAGATATTCTTGTTTGCTTTCCATATTATTATCCTTTTCTACTGCAACATCTTAATAGCTGAAACATTTTGTATGTATTCTTGAGCAATGGACAAAGCAACTTCATTCATGGGCTGTTTTTTTTCTTTTGCAATTTCCAGAACACTTAGCACAGTGTGGTAAATGTCTTTCAATTCTTCTTCTGTCTTTTCCATTCCATAGTGAAAAAGCTCATTGGAAATATGGATGGTTGATCCTGCATTGAGCAAAAAACCAGGGACAAAGAGTACTTTCCTATTCGCAAGCTCTTGAGCAAGGATTTCTTGCCCAAGACCAAGATTGGCAGAACCTGCGATGATTTTACACTTCATTTTTGCAATGCTCTCTGCCATAAGATCAAAAGTGGGAGTGCAAGGCGCAAGAATATCACAGTCCACCTCGAAAATATCTTGAGGGCGTATGATTTTAACAAAAGGATATTTGTCCTGGACTTCTTTAATTTTATCATAAAGAAGATCGGCTACAATCACCTCTGCTCCTTCTTCAATCAGAAGCTCCACAAGCTTTTTTCCTACCTGACCAATGCCCTGAACTGCTATTTTTAACTTTTTCAAGCTTGTCTCATCCATGATATGCTTTACAGCAGCTTTAATTCCCCATAAAACGCCTTTTGCTGTACTCAGAGGCGTATTTCCAATTCCACCATAAAGACAAGGCAAACCAAGAACATATCTGGATTCTCTTTTGACATTCAAAAGATCTGTAACAGAAATTCCTGATTCCCCCGAAAGATAAACTTTCCCTTCAAGCTTATTCAGGCAGACACCTAGTGCTCTGAAGTACATCTCTGACTTTACAATCTGAGGATCTCCCCATAGTATTACGCTGCCTCCGCCTATATTCCTGCGGAGCAAGGCAGCACTATATGTGTGGTGGGAAGCCAGGGAAAGTGCATCGCTTATCGCTTCCTGGAAATTTTTATAATTATGAATTTTACAGCTACATACAGCAGGGCCCAATGTCGTGTTGTTGATGGCAACAATCGCCTTCAAAGAAACCATCGGCTCATTGAAGAAAAGCACTTCTTTGCACTCAGTATCTTTCATAATATCAAAAAGATCCATATATTTTCTCTTTCCTTTCTAATCGAGTAACAGGAGTTACGCAAAAAAATTTTATCTGGGGGAAAATTTTACAAAAATTTTCCCCCAAACCCTATATTGGGAAAAAAATCTCATTATTTCAGCTTGCTTTCGATTTCTTTCATTCTTTTGGAGATGCTTTCTGCTTTATAAAAGGGATTCATACTATGGCATATTTTAAATTCTGTGGAAGCTTCATGGTATTTTTTTGCCATAAAATAGGCTTCTCCTCGGTTGAAGCGATATACAATATCGCCAGGAGAAAGGCTGATTGCCTTGGAAAAATCTTTGATAGCGTTTTCAAAAAGACCACGGCTCAGGTAAATGATTCCACGAAGATTATAGGCATTATCATCTCTAGGCGACATTTCCAGGGCTACATTGCAGTCCTGGAAGGCTTCATCCATTTTATCTATTTCTTTATATATTAAACCTCTATGATAATAAGAAGATGCTTCTTTTTGCAAAGAAAGGCTTTTATTGATATCTTCTAATGCTTTCTGATACTGGCTATTTTTAAAATATGCAATAGATCGTTTGGCATAAGCATCATAAGAATTCGGATCAATCTCTAATGTTTTTGTAAAAGCCCTGATAGCATCGTCGTATTCTTTTTGGTGAAAAAGAACAATCCCTTTATACAAAAAAGCCTGAGAAAGGTACAGTTGTGATTCTTTTTTAGCTTCCTGCAATTCCTTTGCTGTTTCTTCTATTTTGCCTTTGGCTAAAGTAGCCTCTTTTATCTCTTTTTCTGCCTGTTTTTTGATTTCTTCTATTTCTTTATTTTTAGCATCCAGAGCAGACTGTGCATTTTTTATTTTACTCGCATCGGATATTTTTGCCCAAAAGGCAACAAACATGATGCAAAAAATGATGATACAAGAAATATAGAATGTTTTCTTTTTATGGAAATTCTTTTCTATCTTTTCTAAGATACCGCTTCTTTGTGCTCGGATTGTATCGCCTTTGAGAAATCTTTCTAAATCGCGTATCAAAAGCTTTGTGTTAGGATAGCGTTTCTTGGGGTTTTTTTCAAGGCATTTCATGCAAATTGTTTCTACGTGCACAGGAAGACCTGGGATCAGCTCTCTCAAAGGAACAGGCTCATTATAGATTACAGCCTGAAGAGTTTCTGCCAGAGAAGTTCCTACAAAAGGTGGACGACCCGCAAGAAGTTCATACAAAACAGCCCCTACTGAATAAATATCACTAGGAATATGAATTTCCTTTAGCTTCCCTTGCGCTTGTTCAGGAGACATATAGGAAGGAGTTCCTAGAGCAACACCGCTCATTGTCAAACTTTGTTTAACATCTTGCTTCCTGGCAAGGCCAAAATCCATGATTAAAGGCTTTCCTGAAGTGTCTACCAAAATATTGCCTGGTTTTATATCTCTATGGATCACTCCCTGGCTGTGGGCATAGCCTAAGCCTTCTATAATCTGCAACATCATTTTAATGATTTTGCGCAAAGGAGGCTGCGTTTTGCGGACATATTCATTCAAGGGCATCCCGTCAATATATTCCATAGTAAAATAGTGTATATTTTCATGGACTCCAACCTCATAGATGGGAATAATATTAGGATGACTAAAGCTGGCTGTCACTTTAGCTTCTTGCTCAAATCTTTCCAGATCCTTTTCATCTGCCATTTCTCCTGCTATCAGGGTTTTCAAAGCTACGATTCTATCCAGGGAAGGATCTTTTGCTTCATAGACAACCCCCATTCCTCCTCTGGCGATTTCTCTAATGATTTCATACCGTCCAATATACAAAGGCATATCAGAAGACATCAACTGGATGCATCCTGTATTTTGGTTCAGGCTAAGGCGACTAAAAGATTTTGTTTCTTCTTTTTGAAGAACCTGTTGTTTCATCTGGACAAATTGTTCAGGAGTGATTAAATGCTTTCTCAAAAGCATTTGTCCTAAAGAAAGGCCATTTTCTGGATTTTGCTTTTGCAATTGCTCCAAACAAGAGTTGATTTCTTCGATTAAGACCATTTTCCTACGCAAAAGCTCTTCTGCAAAAAAGATTTCCTGGCGTAAATTTTCATTGAGTTCTGCTATCTTGATTATTTTTCTACAGGATGTGATAGTAGACTCTTTTTCATTTTTAACGCCAGGGGACATCCTCGCAATTTGCCATAAAAGATTTGCTGCTTCTGCTTGCAAATGGAGTTTTTTTATTGTTCTTGAGAACTCTTCTGATGATGCAGAGTCTTTTTTTTGTATCTCTTTTTGGGCTTCTAATGCCTGCTCACGGCTGATAAAACCCGTTATTTCTGCTAAACGAATAAACAACAACAATGATTTTTGTGCAGATTCCATACAATCATCCTTAAGGATCAGCCAGCCTTTTCCATTGTAAAGTGCCAAATATTGCCAAAATAATTATCTCACCTACAATATACTATCTTTGCCTTCTTATCAAGAGAATTTTATCAAAGAGCGTCTTATTTGGAGGAAAATTTTTATAAAAATTTCCCATCAATAAAAATTTCTTTGCGTAACTTCTATCTCTTAGTATAATTTGGTAAACCTGTAGGAACTATGAATTTCGCAATCAATACTCGCTATATGGAAAAAAACTATGAAAAACGTGATTTTTTTTACTTTGTTAATACTACTTCCTTCTTTATGCTGGTCAACCTGGATATGGAGTCCTGAAGTAGGTTGGATCAACAGCAAATACGATCCACAAGGCACAGCAAGCAGTCTTTATGAACAAGCCCAAAAAATGATGGAGCAAAAAGAATATGGACAAGCGGCACAAATTTTCCAGAATATAACTAAAATGTATCCTAATTCATCTCAAAGTAAAAATTCTCTATATTTAGCTGCCAAATGCCGATTTTATGCAGAAGACTACTATGCTTCCTATTTGCTCTATGAAGAGTATATATCTCTTTACCCTGATACAGAAAATTTACAAGAAATTTTGGAAAAAGAATATGAAATTGGGGCTATTCTAATACGCAGCAACGCAAAGAGTTCCTCTATTTTAAGCTTTTCCTCTTCGGCAACTTTAGGGGTAGAAATCTTAGAAAAGCTCTTGCAAAATGCTCCCTATTTGAAATTTGCGGACGATGCAAGGCTTACTATTGCCAATTACTATTATAAAGAACTCGAATACAAATTGGCGCAAGAAAATTATGAAAAGCTGATCCAGGAATACCCTAAAAGCGAATGGGTAAGCTTTGCCCACTATCAAATTTCTGCTTGCCACCTTAAGCAATTCCAAAGCATCGACTATGACAGCAAGCCCTTGGTATCTGCCAAAGAAAAGCTTACAGAATACCTAGAAAAATTCCCCCAAGGCCAGCAAAGCCAGGTAGCACAGGAAAAAAAGAAAGAAGTCATTGAGCTTTTAGCCCAAAAAGAGCTTGCTGTAGCCAAATTCTATCATAATAAAGGCGAAAAAATAGCAACGATACTATACCTTGCTTATATTATGAAGAAATTCGAAGGAACACAAACAGCCCAACAAGCAAAGCTCATGATGTCCCAGATACAAGGAAAAGAAAATCCGTAAAAAGCCCTGAAAAGGGTTGGCGGCTACTAGCAACTTTGGTTTCCTGTCTATATGATATTTTTTATCCAAAATATTGAAATAATTGGAAAAATTTATTTGTTTCCTTTATTTTTTTTAGATAGAATAAAAAAAGTGAAAAATTCAAAAAGTAAAATTTTTTTTTATGGAGGCTAAATAATGGCAGGAATTGTTGGATATGGAAGCTATATCCCTCGCTACCGAATCAAGGTAGAAGAGATTGCCAAGGTCTGGGGAACGGACGCAGAAAGCTATAAAAAAGGGCTTATGCTACAAGAAAAATCTGTTCCTGCCCCTGACCAGGATGTGATCACAATGTCAGTAGAAGCCGCACGCAGAGCACTTTCCAGGGCGCAAATCCATCCTCAGAAGATAGGTGCTGTTTACGTTGGCTCAGAATCTCATCCTTATGCTGTTAAGCCTAGCGGTACAGTTGTTGCAGAGGCCATTGGTGCTACCCCTGAGGTTCACTGTGCTGATTTTGAATTTGCCTGTAAGGCAGGGACAGAAGCCATGTTTGTTGCCTATGGCCTGGTTTGTTCTGGAAAGATCCAATATGGTCTGGCGATTGCAGCAGACACTTCCCAGGGAGCACCTGGCGATGCTTTGGAATTCTCAGCCGCAGCAGGTGCAGCAGCCTATATTCTTGGTACAGAAAACGTTGCTGTAGAAATCGAAGATACCTATTCTTTCTGCACAGACACACCCGATTTCTGGCGTAGAGAATACCAGCATTACCCAGAGCATGGAGGCCGATTCACGGGCGAGCCTGCCTATTTTCACCATACTCTTTCTTCTGCCCAGGGTATCATGAAAAGATCAGGCACAAAACCAGAAGATTTTAAATATGCGATTTTCCACCAGCCCAATGGTAAATTCCCTATGCTGGCAGCACAAAAATTAGGATTCAAGAGGGAACAATGGGAAGATGGGCGACTATCTCCTACTTTAGGAAATACATATTCTGGTGCTTCGCCTATGGGGCTTTCCGCTGTTTTAGACAAAGCAGCACCAGGGGACTTGATTTTGCTTGTGTCTTTTGGTTCAGGTGCTGGTAGCGATGGCTTTATCCTCAGAACAACAGACAGAATCAAAGACATCCAGGGAAAAGCACCTAAGACAAAACAGCAGCTAGATTGCGCAAAGCGATATTTGGACTATGGTACTTACGCTAAGTTCCGTGGAAAAATTTTAAAAGCAGATTAGGGGGAAATATGCGAGAAGTAGCAGTAATTGGTATTGGTATGACCAAATGGGGCGAATGCTGGCAGAAGTCTTTACGCGATCTTTTCGTTGAAGCATCGCTAAGGGCAATGGACGATGCTGGTTTGTCCCAGATTGAATCTTTGTATGTAGGATGTATGTCTGGCGGCTTGTTCAATGGGCAAGAGCATGTTGGCCCCCTTATGGCAGATTACCTGGGGGCAGGCCCAATTCCTGCCGTCAGGGTCGAGTCTGCATGTGCATCAGGTGGAGTGGCTTTCCGACAGGCTTATATGGAAGTCGCCTCTGGAATGTCGGATATAGTCCTGGCTGGTGGCGTAGAAAAAATGACGGATGTGGATGGATCAGAAGCCACTTATGCTTTAGGAACAGCCGCAGACCAAGAATATGAATCTTTCCATGGAATCACCTTTCCTGGTCTTTATGCCTTGATTGCCAAAGTATATATGAAAAAATACGGAATCACGAACCAAGACCTTGCCTCCGTAGCAGTCAAGAACCATGCACATGGTGTCAAGAATCCCAATGCTCAATTCCAAAGAGCCATAACAGTGGAAGAAGTTTTACAATCCTCTATGGTAGCAGATCCTTTGCATCTCCTGGATTGCTCTCCCATAACAGATGGTGCAGCAGCAGTCATTCTATGCCCTATGGAAAAGGCTAAATCTTTAAGCAAAAAGAAACCCGTGAAAATCCTGGGCAGCGGACACGCTACAGACAGCATTGCCTTGCATGACCGAAAACAGCTAGAAGTTTTTGCATCAGCAACCATTGCAGCCAAAAAAGCCTTTTCACAGGCCAAAATTGGGATTGAATCTGTGAACCTTGTAGAAGTCCATGATTGTTTCAGCATTGCAGAAATTTGCGCTTTAGAATCCATGGGATTTTTTGCTCCAGGCCAGGCAGGAAAAGCAGCATCACAAGGTCTTACAGCCCTGGGTGGTAAGCTTCCTGTCAATGTTTCTGGTGGTCTAAAATCCAAAGGCCATCCCGTAGGCGCGACAGGCATTGCACAAATCATAGAGCTTGTAGAACAATTGCGTGGCGAAGCAGGGCAAAGACAAGTGGCAAATGCCCGAATTGGCCTTGCTCAAAATATGGGTGGAACAGCAGCAAGTAGTGTAGTTCACATTTTGGAGGCGTGCTAACATGTTTCCCGCAAAAATTTGGAGAGAATTTCCTCAAAGATACCGCCTGGAAGCTGCAAAATGCAAAAAATGCGGTAAAGTTTTTTTTCCTCCTCGCCTTGTATGCAATGCCTGCTCTCATAGAGAATTTGAAGAGATCAAGCTCCCGTGGGAAGGAACTCTGGTAAGCTATACAATTATCCGAACTCCTCCTTCTGCCTTCTCTGACCAGGCACCGTACGCCGTTGGAATCATCGAAACGATTCCAGGCTTGCAAATCACCTGCCAAATCGTAGATGCTGATTTAGACAAGCTTCACATTGGACAAAAGCTCCTGCTCGAATTCCGCCTTATCCAAAAAGACGGCAAACAAGGAGTTCTTTGCTATGGTTACAAAGCTGTACCTATAGATGCCCACAACTCTTAAGAGCGTAACCAACATCACGCTTATTAAGAGCCTGTCCGAAAAATCCTAAAATTATTTTTCGGATAGGCTCTTAATAACTTCCCCTTACAAAATAAATAAATATATAAAAGTTTTTAAAGGGGGTTTGGGGGAAAATTTTTACAAAAATTTTCCCCCAAATAAAAATTTCTTTGCGTAACTCCTATCATGATGTTCACGTCATTTCAAGAAATTTTCCGCCAATGGATTACAATAGCAAAGCCAAAGAGCAAGGCAAGCCAAAGGGAATATTCTGATAGAACAAAATAGGTTTCTTTTGTTGAATGATGGAAGACTGTATGTTCGCTTTCTGGCAAAAGCCCCCCATGGCTCGCCTCTATGAATTGGCGAATCCCCTCCTGGTTGATAGACAAATCGCCTTCTTCTTTAGAATATCCAAGAGCAAAGGTATGGAAGGCATTCCCTACGATTTTATTCTCTTTTTGGATTTTGATAGCAAGACTTTGCCATTCGTGTTTTGGCTTACAAGGGATCTGTGCATACCATTGAAAAGCATTCTGCCTCTGGAAAGGGAAATTGCTAACCAGATCCACATTTTCTACAGGATTGCCTTGAGAATCAGCTATGGTGAGGCGATAGGGAAAATAGTCTGATTCCTGGGGTAGCATTTCCAGGGAAAAGGGCAGGCTCTCTTTACCTAAAAAGCGCGTAAGTCCAGACCAGAATATAGTATAGTTTTTCCAATCCTTCCAAAAACTACTGCTTGCTCCCCAGACAGCCACTCGCCCTAAGCCCCATTGCCAGTGAACCAGAAGTGGCTCTTGGTTAACGGCAAGTTCCTGCATCGCTCCCTTTTTGATTGTATAGTTGTGATACTGAGAAAGTGCTGGAAAAGGTTCTAATTTTTTAATCCATGGGTTTTGAGAGACGCACTGCACTTTGTTTTGCTTTTGGTTGGATGTAGTATTAGAATCCTTTTGTAAAGGTTTTTCTTTTAAAGCCAAAGGTTTGGCTTCTTCCTGCTTTTTCTGGTTTTTATTCTCTTGGCGCACTTTGAGAATGCGGTCGATATCCTTGAGCATAAGCAATGGAATCTGGTTGTATCCTGAGGCAATATGAAATTCTCCTTTGCCTGTGCGTGCAATCATAGCCATGAGGTCAGCATCAAATTCCCCTCCTATTCCAATGGTCGTGATGCTGATTTTATCCTTTTGCATTTTCTGGATTAATGGTGCAATTTCATACCTTGCCCAGATTCCATTGTCATCTTGACCATCGGACAATAAAATAATATGCCTGATATACGCAGAAGAAGCTAAAAGCGAAGAGTATGCCTTTTCTATGGCAGGAGCTATTTTAGTGCTGCCTCTAGGGGTAATTTGCAGAATCTTTTCTGCAATCCATTGGATGTCTGTTCCTCTTCCCATAGGGACAATCCAGGTCGATTCATCGTCAAAGCCAATGATGCCAAAAATATCCTTTTCCCATAGTTTGCCAATGCTTGCTAAAACAGACTTACGAGCTAAATCCAACTTTTCTCCTGCCATGCTCCCAGATCGGTCTATAATAAAAACAATGGCTGCTGACATGACTTCAATTTCCTGCGGTTTTTCTCGATTTTGGTTTTCTTTGTTCTCTTCTGGCTCTTCCTGGGGCGTTTCTTGCGCCTTATTTTCTTGTTTAGGTAAGCTTTCTACAGGAATCCATGATGCTTGCAACTCACCAGCGTTTAAAAAGAAAATACTCCCACCATGGGACAGATATTCCCGCAGTTTTGTATCATGCTTTTGGATTTCCTCTAACAAAGGATTTTCCCAAAACACTAAAGGATAGTTCCATGTTTTTTTCCAGGGATTGCTGGTGGATTCCACAGGGATATGCTGGACTTCCAAAGCCCTTTCTAAAAAGGACTGCTTCTGAGGAGTAATCAGAAGAACAGGGCTAGAATCAAATTTCTGGCTAAATGTATAAGCACAATTGTTTTCTTCTCTTGGATCGCCTTTTGCCTTGGCTCGAAAATACACTTGCTCTTCGTCCATCGGTGGCCCTTCCCAAGAATACATTCCTTCCTGAGTTTTCTGGACAGTAAAAACTTTCTCTTCATACATCCTTTCATTAGCCCATATCTCAAGGCGGATTTCTCCATCAAAGTCAGAACGATAAAAAATCTTAAAAGGAATTTTCATCCCTGCCTTATGCTTGCCTTGTGTCCAAAAAGAAAGAAGCTGCCAATCCTTTCTGGGGGAAGGATGATAAAAAAATACAGGAACATTCTTGAATCTTGAGAAAGCTTGTGCTTCCAAGCTAATGCCGCTGGCATCGCTAAAAAGAACGATCTTTCCTTCTTGTCCTCTTTTTCGGATGATTGTCATGGCAAGATCTAATGCCTCTTGCAAGGAAGTCTTTTCTTGCGCAGCAAGAGACACGGGAAGGGAGTTTTTTCTTTGAACCTCTGCACCAAAAACAATCCATTCTTCCTGAATTTTTTGCTTCTTTGCCTTGACAGATAAGTTTCTTGCATACTCAATCATATCCAATCGCTCTTGTTCTGAAAGGCTGGCAGAGCTGTCCATACAATATACTAATATAAAAGGCGCGGATTCTGGCTGGATGATATAAGGAGAAGAAAGGCTAAGAAACAAAAAACCAATAGCACAAGACAAAAGAGCCAGGATTTGAAATTTTTTGCGAAAAAATACAAAAAAAATGGAAAAAAAAACTATAGAAATGAAAGTATACCATATATCTTGAAAAAAAATAGACAAAAGAAAACACATAGTGGTTATCCTAAATCTTTCATAAAGCTTTTAGTCTGCCTGCTTAGACCTAAGGGAAACATAGAAATTTAGCCACAGATATCTAAAGGATAGAGGCGATTTCACCACGAAGAGAAGATTGTAAAGAATTGTCCACGAAAAACACGAAAGGCACGAAAAGGAATGTTCGTGCTTTTTGCGTTTTTCGTGGACAAAAACTTGATCTGTCTTTTTCTCTCTCTGTGGTGAATTATTTTCTTAGGTTAATATTATTGAGGTCTAGGTCTATATTTAGGTTTAAGTTTATAAATAGCATAGTCTTATATCTTAAATTAAAAGCTATGGGGCAATGCACTGGGTAAATGCGTGTTATTTTTATAAAAAAGTTGTTCCCGTTCGCAATCGCCCTACCTCAAGGCTCTGTCCGTAGCATAGTAGATTTTCGCCTTTTCCCGATAGGCATCTCCCCCTGAGCTGCTCGTTCTTGTGTTCAAAATTTTCCAATACACCATGCCATTGTCCAGAAATTCCTTGAATAGCTCGCCTTTTCTCGTGTTGGGATCGCGGTTGAAGCAAAGGAGTTCCTGGATTTCCTGTGTCATGGCATGATGTCTTACATAGTAGAAATGCCCCAGGAAGGTCATCTTTAAGTCCGTTGCATCCAGGGTATCCATGCCTGCAAGGACAAAAAGAGCCAGACTTTTCAATATCCCCTGCTTAGGGAAAAGAATCTGGTTCAATTTCTGAATCACTTCCTGTACCAATTCCACAGAAGGATTTCTCTCTACACTGCATTCCTATATCTTTTTCTGAAGCCCATCAGAAAAATTTTTCACCAGATATTTCGAGGCACTGCTCTTTTGCTCTTTCAATTGCTCCAAAAAATTCCTCGATCTCAGGATACTTTCTGGATGCAAAAGATAGGGCTGCCCCATGCTTGAGATAAAGCCACCACAAAAACAAAAATCCCCAAAAACATCCGCATATTTTTCTCCTAAAAGCATTTTAAAGACCTAACACGGATAAACCGTAACCAAAAAGAAAAAAATTTACAGCAGAGACACAGAGGTCGCAGAGAAAAATTTTTATATTTTTTATTCTTCTCTGCGTTCTCCGCGTCTCTGCTGTGAAAAATCTTTACACTTTTGCGCGAGATTTTACTTGTAAGTGACTAAAAGCGACTATTTGCATAAATTCAAAAGCGCGTCCGCAGCAGAGGTGTAGCGTTTCAATATGTCATTTTCTTTGCATTTTTGCAATTTATTAGCAACAATTTTCTTGTATCGTTCTATATCTATCTTGTCTCGATTATCCTGAGCGGTTTGCCACAAGCTTTGTGCCCAAAGATAGTACAAACCAGCAATGTGTGTGCGAACTTTTGTGCTGGCAAGAGGGAATTTCGCCAGAGCATCCTGGTATTGCCTTATCACAATTTCTTCTTTTCCCTTAGGAGCTTTTTCTGGCAAGCCCTGCTTGAGCATCTCCTCTTCCCATTCCTTTTCCAGCTTTGCCATATCTTTCTTCCAGCTTTCCTCTTTTTTAGGCAAAACTTCCAGAATCTCTTTTTCCAGTGCCAGGAGAGCATCCAGGTTTTTATTTTGCACACTCGTTTCCCATTTTTTGAGCAATGCCTGCTTTTGCTCTTTGGAAATAGCCTCTTTATCAGGAGGACTCACCACAGGAGCGACAGGAACAGGATTCGCCAAAGGGGCAGGAGTGGCAGGGATAGATGCACTGCCATAGTAGACAGAAACCACAATACCCAAGATAGGGATAACAACAGCCGTCAGCCACATAAACCAATTGATCTGGTTGGAATTTTCGGACATATTTTTTTCCTTTTGCAATGCAAACCTTGTATTTGCAAAAAAAACCGAAAATGGTTTTCGCTTGCGCTACTAACCACTTCGGAATTGTATCCTTTGTCTGTATCTACTACCAACTACTGCTATTTTAGAATTCTATTTCGTATTTTTCAAGAAATTTTTTGGGCTATCTTTTTCGTTATCATTATCGTCATACGTGTTAAGTTTTAAATGCCTGTCTTGCAATAGATTGTAGCCGCAGGGTTGCGCCGTATAGAATAAGGCAGATAGAAAAAACCTGGCCAGCGCAATCCCTGCGCCTCTTGCAATGGCTTATGACTGGATCACCTAAAAACTTTCGATCCCGTTAGGTTCTATTGGCAAAAGGCGCAGGGATTGCGCTGGCGTTCGGCTTTTGAGCAGACACTTTTTTTTCGGGGCAACCCTGCGGCTACAAATCATTGCAATAAAAGCAATTATTGCTTAACACGTATGTCATTATCGTCATGTATATTAAGCAATAATTGCTTGTCTTGTGCAGAATCAATCATTCCAAGCACTCATCCAATCTTTTCTCGAAGGTTTCTATATCTGGGGTGGTTCGGACATACTCAAAAATCTGGTTCAGCTTCTCCAGATCGCCTATTTGCTGAATCTGTTTCATTCTATGCAATCCTCTCGCTCCGAATCTCATTTCTAAAATGGACACTATTGCTTTGATTTCGCCTTCGATTCGGCCTTTTTTTGCTCCTTCTTTTTCTCCTTCTTCTCTGCCTTCTTCTCTGCCTTTTTTGTAGTAAGCCCCAAGTTCAATGCGATGGCCGAGGTCTTTGAAGGATTCTTCTACTATATTTTTTCTAAAGTCAGGGTTGCTCGACAGGCTTGCCAGGTTGGTCGTTGCCCTTTCCATAATTGCCCCCTTTCCTCTTACTGTATTATAGTCTTCTATTGTTTTCATTCCAAAAAACTCTTGCCATGATTTACGTCCGTCTTCTATTGCATAGTCTTTCGTGAATTCAAAAAAATGGATTTGTATATCATCGCTCATCACTTTCTTTTCGTCCTGATCGAATCTCAGTCTGGCGGAGCTATAGCAGCTTTTCTGTTGTGTAAACGAAAATGGCATTATCCACAAGGAATATGTTGGCTTCACTTCTATTGGCGTAAAGCCTCTTTTCGCCTGCGAGGCATGTAGCTTACAGGTTTGTATCACCATCCTTGATGACAGGCCTTCCTGGTTTACCAACTGCATTTCTATATTGCATTGTTCTTTATTGTCCAGGATTACCATTATATCACAATAAAATATTTTGTCTCCCATAATGTTGCTTGCTGGTTCTGTGCTTGTTACCACCAGCTTTTCTACCTTTCTCTGTCCCTGGAATATTGTCCAGAAAATCAGGTCTTTTAGCAACACATAGTCTTCATCGTTCAGAAACACTCCCTTGAACACAGCATCGTAGCATGGATACAAAATCTGATTCGATAGAAAGCTTGCCAGTATCTGGTTCTCTGTGTAATGGAATCCTTCTCTCTCTTCTTCTTCCCATGCTTCTAGCAAAATTTCTTCTGCTTTTTCTCTTTGCTCTGCACCCAGTTCTTTCCATACTTTCTGGATGCATCCGTCCATGCTTTTCTTAAAATCTTCCAACCTTTTGGTATACTTATTGTGCATAGGTTTTCTTTTCCTTTTATATACGGGTTTATGGATTGAAGACGCAGGGATTGCGCTGGCGTTGGGATTTTTTGCAGACACGGCTTTTCGGCGCAACCCTGCGGCTACAGGCGATTGCAAGACAAGATAACGGGCAAGACAATAGTGAATATTTTATATTTTTTTTTGTTATGGGGCACAAAAAAATCGCCGGTCACAAACGCAAAGCGTTTGTGACCAAAAAACATTGCCAGGCTTATTTTACATCTCTTCGCTTTTTTACCGTCTCTTTGAAATAGAATTCGGATAGGTTCTACTTCTTTGAAATAGAATTCGAATAGGTTCTACTTCTTTGAAATAGAATTCGGATAGGTCCTGCTTTTTTATAGCATAGCTTTACCAAAAAATAAATCAAAATTTTTTTTATTTTTTTTGAAAACTCTGTTTTTCTTTTCTTACTCTGGCAAAGGGTAAAAGGGTAAAAGATAAAAGATTAAATTATATTAACAAATTTAATCTTTTTAACAAATATAAACCCTATGGAATACAGAGGCAACGCAGACCAAGGTTGTTGAGCTGGTCGTCAGGCCCCCCCCCGAGCCGGAAAGCAGACCGACAGCGGTAGCCATTGAAGAGCCACGAGCCGCCGCGCAAAAGACAAGAAGAGCCATTTTGGTATTCTGGTTCTGAAATATTATCTCCTGAATATTCCTGGTATTTGTCCTGACACCACTCCCATACATTCCCATGAAAATCATAGCATCCCCACGCATTCGCATTGGGCAGGCTTCCGCAGGCGACTGTCTTTATTCTATACTCTCCTTTTGCCCCTCCTGCGTATGGATAATTTCCATTATAGTTCACCTGGTCTGGTGTCATGTTCTCTCCCAGGTTGAAGGGGGTTGTTGTCCCTGCTCTGCACGCATACTCCCACTGCGCTTCTGTCAGTAGCTTAAACCCTGTTTTCTTACAGAATTTCTGGCAATCGTTCCACGATACCTGCTCTACGGGCGCATTGCTTCCTGAATCTTTGAAATACGCAGGATTGTTCCCCATCACCGCCTGCCACTGAGCCTGGGTCACTTCATATTTGCCTACGTAGAAGGCTTTGCTGATGATGACTCTATGCCTTTTTTCATCCGATCCTCTATCCTTTTCTCCCTCAGGCGAACCCATCCAGAATCTCCCTGGCGGGATCAGGCGCATGGATATTCCTGATATGGTCTTCTCTATAGGGATACCTTTAGATTGGGCATAATTCTTTTGGTATAAACTTGCCAGGGCAATCTGCTTTTCTACGGTTAGATTGCACCATGCCTCATCGCTCATGTCTAAAAGCCATGTCCCATTATGATCAAAATAGGGTAAAGGTTCTTGTATTCCATAAAGTGTTGTAAAAACCAACACAGTTTTAACATCTATCTCTATCTTTATATTTAAACTCCCCGTACTACCCTGGCAATTCAGGAGATACTCGCTAGATTTTTGGGTAGTTTTGATCTCGACAGAATCTTGCACTTTGTTGTAGCTATCTTCCAGCTTTGCCATTCCCACTAGCTTCAATCTGCCTTTTTCTTCTATTTCCAGAGACAAAGACTTTACCGAAAGCTGTACTACATCCGCAGAGCAGCTCCACTGCAAGTTTTGGATTTCCCCTTTCTTCAGTTCATAGGAGAATGTTTTTGTATCGCTATTTCTGTCTTCGCCATTCGTCCATCCATTTCCACAATCGTAGACACTGGCCAACAGGGTAAGAGTTACAGAATACACGATGCTCTCGTCAGTCGGGCTTGTTTTGATTTCTTCTTGGGTTTTTCTTGCCACAGGCGAAGAGGGAACAAGAGCAGGAGGCGAAACAGGGGATTCTGGAATGGGATTCTGGATGATGCATTCCATTGCACTGGACGCATAGATTTTTTGATCTTCTTTTCTGCTGGCATAGGCCAGAATAGAATAGGTATCGTTAGCAAAGGTTGTTGTATCCAGAGTGGCCACCCATTCTTTATCTTTTTTTTGAGCATAAATATCCTTTCCCCGAACCTTAAGGTATACTTTTTCGGGGTCAGGAATAACCTGCATAGAGAATGATGCTGTACCCTTCAGATGCCAGCTATTTTCTTGCTTCTTTACTGTACCTTGTGTGTTGGATATTTCCACAGGTCTGGCGTTCACGGATAAAGGCCATAAAAAATAGAATTCATCGTCCAGCCTGTCTTTGCAGTCCATTCTTTGCGTTTCCGAAAGCTTTTTCCCAATTGCCTTCATCAATTTATTGACTGTCATGTCCTCTTTCACAAAATTGGCAAAGCTTTCCGCAAAGATCGTATGGTTGTAAGCTGCTTCCCCTGGGCTTGTTGTGTAGGCCACAAACATCCCTTGTATCTCTGGTGCCTGGATAGTTTCTCCCTGTTGCATTTCCCCAAACAAAGCATCTCCATTCTTCCGACATGCGTTTAAAATTACGATGTTCACCCTCTTGTCTATTGTGTCCAGTCTCGATAGAATATCCTCTGTTGCCAGGGAGTTTTCTCTTAGCAACGATTCTTTAAAGCATCTTCTTATCTCTCCTGCAATTTCCGCTTCCGAGGGCCTTATTTTTTTCTCTTTGAAACTCTTGATAGTATTTTGCCTTACCACGTCCACCAAGACTTTATTATTCAAGTTCTCTTGCAATTTTCCCGACAAACTGTCTGGCATATCCAGAGGCAAAAGATACTGCTTAGAATCTACCTGAATCCCATGCCCTGCATAGTAGACCACAACCACTTTGGGATTTCTTTTTTCCATTTCCTGGATAAAATTTTCTACCTTGTCTTTCATCTCCTGGATTTTCATATCCTTCCCCAAAAAGATGCTAAAGCCTACGCTTTCCAGGGCTTTCTTCATAATCTCAATGTCTTTCGATACATTCTGCAGAATGCCATGATGGGATTGATACTTTCCATTTCCCAAAATCAATGCCATTCTTTCCTGGGCATTCAGGAATATGGCAGCCAAAAACAACAAAAATACTATTTTCTTTTTCATAAAACATTTCCCTTGTATAACTTAGATAACATAAAAACAATTACCAGGGGCACTGCCCGATCGTTACTCTGGTAATTATATTTCGCACCTTTGGGCTAGGATTAGCATAGGGCTTATAAAGCGTATTTAGCACTAACAGTATAATTTCCTCTAAACATAGTTTCCATTGAATATAAAAAAAAATATATGCTTTGTCAATGACATCTCTATCATATCAAAGAATCCTTGGCTTTTTTCTTGCAAGGCTATTTCCCTCTAGTATAATCAGATGGATTCTATAATTTTTTTATGCCTCAGTTCAAAAAATTTATAACTAGCAAGTTAGTTTTATCTATATCTATAGGATAATCAATGCAATGCAGTTACTATTATTTGAAAAAGAAGATTTTATTTCTGATTATTTTAGTCAAATGATGGAATATTTCAACATCAGGCAATCTTGCTACATAGATAGATTCGGAGAAGCAGTATATAACTGGGCGAAAATGAATGTAAAACCAATCCATCTAATTTCTATCTTTTCAGGTGCTGGTGGGCTTGATATAGGATTTCGTGATGCTGGCTTTAAAATTATTTCTCATTTAGAAATTGAGTCAGATTTTTGCCAAACTTTAGAATTGAATAAAGAATATTTTGGCCATTCCGAAATTATTCATAAGGATATCAGAGAATTTTATCCCGAAAATAAGCAATGTGATTTTATTATTGGTGGCCCGCCGTGCCAAACGTTTTCCGCAGCAGGAAGAAGGGCTGCTGGTGTACAGGGAATCGAAGATAACAGAGGTACACTGTTTGAGGAATATGTTCGATTGCTTAAATACTATAAACCACAAGGTTTTTTATTTGAAAATGTTTATGGAATTACAGGGGCGCAATCTGGCCAAGCATGGCAAATGATTAAAGAAGAGTTCGCTGAAGCTGGCTATAAAATTCATTATCGAATTTTAAACACAGCAGATTATGGTGTGCCTCAGTTTAGGGAGAGAATGATTGTTATTGGAGCAAAAGAAGACTATTTTTTCCCTAGACCTACACATGGGCCTGATTCTAAAACACAAAGAGATTATTATTCATCTGAAATTGCATTAGTAAATGCCCCAATCCATGAAGATATTGCAAAATTGACTTTAAATGGCCGTCATGGACATCTTTTAAATGATATTCCCCCTGGTTTAAACTATAGTTTTTATACAGAAAAGCTAGGCCATCCAAATCCCATTTTTGCATGGAGATCGAAATTTTCAGACTATTTGTATAAAGCTGACCCCAAAAAGCCTGTTAGAACTATTAAAGCACAAGGAGGGCAATACACAGGCCCTCTACATTGGGATAACAGATATTTTACTGTGGATGAATATAAAAGGCTTCAATCATTTCCTGATAGTTATAAAATTTTTGGCAACAGGCAGCGTGCTATCCATCAAATAGGGAATTCTGTTCCACCACAATTTGCACGTATAATGGCACTCAGTATCTTAAACCAAATTTTTCATGTCAGACTTCCTTTTGATCTGGATTATTTAAAAAATACAGAAGAACTTACATTTAGGAAAAAAAAACGAGAAATCACCAAAGAAAATATTGAGATTGCTAAAAAAGCAAACGATGGGATACAAAAAATAAAACCATTCCAATTAAAAGAACCTTATAGCTTTAATATTTCAGTAGATGAATTTTTTAAAATAAATCTTGATTCTAATAGATATATAACTACTGTTTACGATAGGGATGATGAATTAGTCTTAAGAACAATCAAAAATGATAAAAATGAGCTATTGAAGTTTAAAATTATACTAGAACCAGCAAGCGAAAAATCTTGGTGTTTTATATACAAAAAAATAATCCTTGAATCTAATGATGATGATATTTGGGGCTACACAACTTCCTGGAAGGCATTTGATTCATTCTTAAAAGCAAACAATCTAAAAGATGATATTGTTCAATTGAACGGATATTATCAATATCGCCCTCAAATTCATATAAAACTTGATTTATTAGAGAATGAATTAGACAAAATTTTTTCCATAGTAAAAAAAATCATTGATATTAAACCTGTTAGAAAAATAATGACTTATTCTGATTTTGCAGATAAGATGGATATCCCTGCTGATTCAATTTTGCATGTCTTGAAATTGTTAAAATCCATTGGCTATGAAGTTCGGAATCATAATACAAATCCACAAATAAAAAGCGATTCATTACTAATCCCTTATCTATTCCCAACTCTTACCAATCTAAGCATTCAATTAAGGAAAGAGCTATGAAAAGAAAAGATTTTGCTGAAGAGTATTTAAAAATTTATAAAGACAAATCCATTTATGTTTGCTCAGAGAAAGAAACAATATATTTAGAAGGGCCTCAATCTGAAACAGCTAAAGCAAATCAAGAAAAAATAAAAAAAGAGTTGGATAATGGTTTTTTAGATAATGTGTTTCAAGATCATAGCCTTAGCGAAGTAGAAATAAGAAAAATCAGCAACGATTTACGTGACTCGGTTCATGCTCTTGTAAATTCCATCACCAGCGAAGTTGGACGCGCTATTGTTGGTTTGACAGTTTTGCAGTTAACGGTTAAATCTATTATACCCGAACAGTCTATTCGTCTGCATAAATCTAGCCATAATCGAGCTTCATTTTCATGGGTAGATGGAATTCCAATGCGTGTGATTGATCATACCTATATTACACCCAAATTACGTGAATATGATTTGCTGAAACTGAATGCAGATGGCTTTATGATGACTAGATCTCTGGCTGAGAACTATCCATACACATCTCTTTACAAAGCAAATATTCGAGGTGCTAAGGATGAATGGGTTGCCATTGTTAATGCTATCGAAGAGGATCCAAAGATTGCTTTGATTTCTCTTAAACTTTTGATTTCTTTATTAAAGCAAAAGTCCAAAACATTTAAAGATAAGGTTGCTAAATCTAAAGATCAAATAAGAAAATATCTCAAATCTTCTGATGATTTTAAAAAAATTCAAGAATTGTTATTTTCTTTTCCTGAAAAGTCATCCTATTCTGCAAGACTCTTTGAAATACTCATCCATTCTTTTTATGCAACCTTATCGGATGAAGGCAGGCTTTCGCTCTTTTTAAAACCTTTATCACAAATGCGTTCAGCAAATAAAAAACATGGGAACATTGGAGATATAGAGCTGCTAGAAAAGCCTAACTCAATGCTTATCGCTGAAGCATGGGACGCAAAATATGGAAAAAATTATTTAAGAGATGAGCTAGAAGAATTAAAAGATAAGCTCGAAAATCATCCTGAGACGCGATTGGCAGGTTTTATTTCGAGCTTAGAGCCACTTGATAAAGAAGAAATATCCATAAGGAAATCAGAAATTGAAGAAGAGTATGGTGTTAAAATCCTATTTTACTCTATCCAGGATTGGTATTCAGAGTCTGTAAAATCATACAATATACAAGATGAACTATCGTTTGTAAAAAAATGGTTTGAGTGTTTCTTTGACTACCTGTTTCTTGCGAGGACAAAAATTGCCCCAATTGATGAGCCAACAGAAACATGGATAGATGAATGCATTATCAGCTTGCAATGATGTCAAGGAATACAGTAGTAAATTTTATTAAAACAAGGAAACTATCCTAGAAAGGGTAAACCATGAAAAATATACAAAAAGAATTATATGAAGAAATAGAGAATATACCAAATGAAAGGCTAGAAGAATTTTTAAATATAGCAAAATCATTTTCTTGTAAAGGCAAAAAAGAAAAGAAAGAAAATAATACTATAGGCTTATTTGCAGATTGCCCAGAAATCATTGACAGTATTATAAATGATGTTATGAAAGATAGGGGATATTGCACAAATGAATAAAGCCTTGATTGATACAGATAGGCAATAATGATCCGATGATAGCAAGCATTGCAATAGAAAAAGAGTTAAATTTATTCTATAAATAAGTTTGCTCAGGCTAAAAAATAAACAATTTGGCTCAGAGATTATCAGAATGCCAGAATAAATCCTAATCTACATAAATGGTTATAGAATCTTTATGTCCATGTTCATCTATGCAAATCAGGCTATGCTGGCCTTGGGTCAAGGGATATAGGACTTTTGTGGAAGGAAGAGATTCTTGGAAAAATAAGCCATCTACAAACCAAAATAGTTTTTTGGAGGATGTTCCTTTGGCTTCTAAAAAAATGTGCTGTTCTTGTGTTGAAGAGCAATAGATATAGCGAGTCTTGTCTTTTGGACTATAGATCGTGAGGGATTCCTGTATGGGGCGTTTTTGGCATAGTGGATTGTGTTCTGGCAATAGATTTGGGTTGCCTTTTTCTTTGAACCATGTCTGGGCTTGGTTCGGCCATTTTTCGAAGACTTTAGAGCAAGAGGCAGAAACACGACAGGAAGGACAGAGCATATATCCTGTTTTAGAATCCACTTCTGCCAAGGTGTGGATAGAGCAAATTTTTTCTTTAGAAACTCCTGGGATATATGTGTCTTCTATGGTATTGGGGCAAATTTCTGGTATTGGCAAATTGCCGCTGGCTGCACAAACACTCCTTGTTTTGATCTGGGAAGGCTTATCATACCATAGTGCCTTTTGCGACCTCATCAAGTCTATAAAAATTTTGCCTGCTACAGCAGCAGAAGATTTTATCCCAACAAGCGCAGAGGAGCTTCTTCCATCAAAGTTTCCCATCCATACGCCTATTGTATACAAGGGATTATACACCACAGCCCATGCGTCTTTGTTGCGGCTGGATGTGCCTGTTTTCCAGGCAAAAGAGGGTGTCTGCAAAGGCAAATAAATCTCTCCTGCTTTCCATGGCGAAGTGTCTTTAAGCATTTCTGCAACCATGTAAGCGCAAGCTTCTGAAATCATCTGCCTGGATTCTTCTGGTTTGTCTTTTTCGTAGAATCTCAGAGGAATATGATTTCCTAACCTTGCCAGGGTCGTATAGGCTTGCATGGCTTCCATCAAAGTAATCTCACAGCCGCCCAAGGCTAAAGATAGGCCATAGTGTTCAGGGGATTTTTGTAAGGATTCAAACCCTATAGACCGCAAAAAAGAAAGCAGGGCAAGCGTTGTGCATTCTTTTTGCAAAGACACGGCAGGTATGTTGAGAGATTGGCTTAAAGCCGTTGAGGCAAGCACAGGGCCGCGGAAAATTTTATCATAATTCCAGGGGCGATAGTCATCATACAAAAGAGGAATGTCCATAAGCACCGAGCCTGGTGTTATGTGGCCTTTTTCCAGAGCGAGGGTGTATATAAAGGGCTTTAAAAGAGAGCCAGGAGATCGGAGGATATTTACACCATTGATTTGTCCTTTTTTTTCCATGTCAAAGAAATCATGAGAACCGACCAAAGCCCGTATTGATCCTGTAGAATTTTCCACAACAACTACAGATCCATTTTCTATTTCTCTATTTTGGTATTCTCGAAGCTTATCCTGCAATGCTGTCCTTGCAATGCCTTGGATGCGTAAATCCAAAGTAGTGCGGACTTTCTTATTTTCTGGCAATCCTTTTTGAATAGCATAGCAAAAATGCACAGCTTCAAAGGATCGGGAAAAGCTTTTGATCTCAGGCACACAGGCCAGGCTGTCTTCTTTTTGCTCTTTTGTGATACAGCCTTCTTCTTGCATACGGCGCAAAACATATTCTCTTCTTTTGAGAGCTTTATCTAAATGGCGGTCAGGACGGTAGCTATTCGGAGATTGCGGTACTCCTGCCAGCAAAGAAGCCTGGGCCAGGGAAAGATCTCTGGCACTTTTATCAAAATATCTTCGGCAAGCTGCTTCTATACCTGTAATATTACCACCATAAGGCGTAAGATTGATGTATGCTTCTAAAATCTTTTCTTTGCTCCATATTCTTTCTAGTTGCCAGGACTGGAAGCTCTCTATTATCTTCGATGATAGAACCCTGGGTCTTGGAATCAAAAGCCGAACCACTTGCATGGTGATAGTAGAAGCCCCTGAAAAAGGGCGGGTTTTAGTCAGATTGCCCCAACAAGCTCTAAGCATAGCATAGAAATCTATGCCTGAATGAGAAAAAAAGTTTTTATCCTCTGCGCAAACCAGAGCTTTCAGAAAAAAAGGATTGGCCTCTTCTATTGTTATAGGAAAATTCCATTGCTCCCTTTCATCCAGAAACTGCATGATCCTTTTGCCATCGCAATCTTCTATTTGCTGCGAACATACATTGTTTTCGAGAAGATCCATGGGAAAAGGGCAAAAAAAATCCATTAAAAGCAAGCATGGATAGAAAAGTATTAAAAATAGGAGTGCAGCAATCCCTAAAACTTTAAACCAATAAAACAACCGATTTTGTTTTTTCTTTTCCATAGTTTAGCCATTAGCCTAGTCAGAAGAGATGATTTTCCAATACTGTGTAGACTTTCTCTCTTCTCGTTTCTGGTATTCAGGAGTGTATTTTTGGGTAGAACCTTCTGGTTGTATTATATTGATCCCAAGAAGCACTTCTTTGGTTGTGTCTGTTGTGCTGTCTCTTTTTCTAAAGAATGTCAGATAAAGTCTTGTTTGTACAGAAAGCAGCAACTGATTTCTTTCTCTATCTACCATTACTTTCCATAGTTGTCTGCCTATAGATTCATAAGAATACTTTTCTTGCGTTATTGCTCCAGTGTAAGAGCATGTTAAATATAGTCCACTATATTGAGATTGGATTCTGTAGCAGCCATTGCTTACCATGATAAATTTCCAAAGCTGCCCTGACTTTGGGTCGGAAGAATAGATAGTTTGTGTTATCGAAGCACCTGAATACAAAAAAGAGCAATTTAAATATGTAAAGCTAGAAGCTGATTGGATTCTATATGATTTTTCGCAATCCAGAGAAACAAGATTTTCTTCCTGGGACAATGCCATGATTGGAAAAAATAAATAGAACAAAAAGGAAATTGTATAAAAAAATTTCATGTTTTTTTTCTCCTGTGTAAGAGGTATTAAGAGCCTATCCGAAAGGCTCTAATCACGAATGAGACGAATAACAGAAATGACACGAATAAGATGATCTCTTCGTCCATTCGCAAAATTCGCGATAAAATACTTTTCTGATATTCGTGCTATTCGACTATTCGTCTTATTTGTGATAAAAATTTTTGCTTTTTCAAAAAAATCTAACTTCTTAGTTTCTATCTCGTTAATTATTCTAGCATATTGGTATGGCATTTGGCAAAAATTTTTCGAGAAAATTTGCAGAGGCTGCCTTCAAAAAAGCTTTTACTAAAATTTTCAAAATTTTTTCATAGCCAAACGCATTTTTCTATATTACAATATTGCCTGCTTTTATTAAATAAAAATCTTTGAAAAATATCTCGTTTAGGAACAATGTTTTATGGAAAGATTGCAGAAAATTTTGGCAGCAGCAGGTTTAGGCTCTCGTAGAGAATGTGAAGAGCTGATTTTACAAGGAAGAGTTTCTGTAGACGATGTGATTGTTAAAGAAACAGGCACTAAGGCAGATCCAGAAACTCAAAGAATTTGTTGTGATGGTGAGCCAATCAAGCAAGAAAAAAAACGTTGCTTTTTGTTCTATAAGCCCAAAAATTGTGTGTGTACAAACGCAGAAGGGCAAGATCTCAAGGTTGTGGATTTTTTCAAATCGGTTTCCTATCGCCTTTTTACTATCGGAAGGCTGGATAAGGATTCGGAAGGCTTGATCCTGGTTACCAACGATGGAAATTTAACCCAAACATTGGCACATCCCCGCTATGAAGTCGAAAAGGTTTACAGAATAACAGTTCGAGGAAGAGTTTCAGTAGAAACCGTAGAAAAACTTCGCGAAGGGATATGGATTAGCGAAGGAAAAGTAATGCCCAAAAACCTCCGCTTTGTGAAAGCAAGCCAAGGCTCTTCTATTTTGGAAATGACATTGGCTGAAGGAAAAAACCGCGTGATACGAAGAGTTTTTGCAAAGGTAGGGCATCCTGTTAGCCGTCTTGTCCGTATACGCCTTGGCATTTTTGAAATCGGCGATCTAAAACCAGGAAGGTACAGAAGCGTTACAGACGAGGAATTGCAAAAAGCATTGGAATTAGGGAAAAAAAACAAAAAAACAGCAGGATCCAATAAAAAAACGGATTCTGTGAAAACAAAAGCAAAAAAAGAAAGATAGTTTCTTTACAAGATACTCGAAGAAAGGAACACTTTGAAACAGAGCTGGACTACTACCCAAGACACAAGAACAGGGATACACAAAACAAAATTTTCCAATGGATTAGAGCTATTTGTTTTGGAAAAAACTCATTTACCCATTGCAACGGTGATGATTACCTACCGTTTTGGAGGTGCGCATTGCGCTCCTGGCACTACAGGAGTCGCTCATTTGTTAGAACATCTTATGTTTAAAGGCACAAAACGCTTTGCCAAAGGGGAAATAGATTCTCTGACACAAAAGTTGGGAGGCACAAACAATGCCTTCACTGGCAATGACTATACATCCTATTTTTTTAATTTTACCAAAGATCATTGGGAAAAAGCACTGGAAATAGAATCCGACCGTATGGTGAATTGTGTCTGGGATAAAAAGGAATTTTTAGCAGAAAAAAAAGTTGTGCTGGAAGAGCTGGCATCTTCCCAGGATTCGCCTTATGAATACCTTTCACAGGAAGCAGAGATGGCTTTCTACAAATTCCATCCTTATCGTTATCCTATTCTGGGGTGGAAAGAAGATTTAGAAAAGCTTACAATAGAAGACATAGATCATTACTATAAAACATACTATGTACCTAACAATGCTATTCTTGTGATTGTCGGCGATGTGGAAAACCAGGATGTTGTGGAAAAGGTCAACCATTATTTTGGCTCGATTCCTTCTCAAAAAATTCCTAAGCCTTTTTTCAGAAAAGAGATGCCTTTTAAAAATAAAAAACGCCTGGATCTTTACTCTGATACAGAAGTAGGACGATTTGCCTTTTTATTCCCTACTTGTTCATGCGGCTCAGACGATGAATATGCATTAGAGTTAATCGATATTCTACTAAGCACAGGAAAAACATCCAGGCTATACAATCGCCTTGTTTTGCAAGACCGCCTTTTGCAAAAGATAAGCACACAAAGCAATGTACACTTAGAAGGGGGCGTTTTCTGGATTTCTGGTGAACTCGTTCCCGATGTACCTCCTCTGCAAATCGAAAAGATCGTGCAGGAAGAACTGGAAAGCCTTAGAAAAAATAAAATCACAGAATATGAACTCCTGAAATCGAAAAATATATGCCTTTCTGGGACTATTTTCCACCAGGAAACAGCCTATAATCTAGCGGATTGGATTTCCCAGAATGCCATAGAAAAGTATTCTTTTTGTGCCAGCGAGTTTATGGAAAAAATCCAGCAAATTACTCCAAAAGATATACAGGAAATAGCGCAAAAATACCTGGATATAGAGAAATCGCTTTTAGCCTGGTCTATTCCTAAAAAAAACAAAAAGCTATTTTTTAAGCCCTTAAAAAAAGAAAAAGTAGAGACAGAGCAGAAAATTCCTTCTTTGTATAAAGACAGAAAAGTGTCTTTTCAATATGGGACAGGGGTTAAAAAAAACGATGGAATTCTGGATGTAAAAACATACCATCTGGAAAATGGAATAGAGGTAATGGCCTTGGAAAACCATACCATCCCGATTGCGTGTATGAAACTGTATTTTCTGGATGCTATGGGAATCGACCCCTTAAATAAAGAAGGGATGGGCTATCTTTTTTCCTCGCTTTTGACAGAAGGAACAAAAACGCTCAATGCCCAGGAAATCTCCCATACCATGGAATTCCTTGGAGCAAACCTCTCTGGAGCATGCAATGGAATCACGGCCAAATTCATTTCTCAAGATTTTGAAATGATGTTTGGGCTCATGGCAGATATAGTGCAGAATCCTGTTTTTCCTCATGCCTCTTTGGAAAGAGAAAAGAAAAAGCTCTATGCTAAGCTTGTGAGCTTGAAAGATGATCCCCATGCTAAAGGGATGATTGCTTTTCGTAAAAATATTTACAAAAACCATCCTTATGGAAAACCTGCTATAGGAACGCATAAAAGCGTAGCCAATATACAAGTGGAAGATTTACAAGAATATCATCAAAAATACTTTATACCAAAAAGATGTATCTTAAGTGTTGTAGGCGATATAGATGCAGAGGAAGCATACAGTCTTGCCCAAAAGTATCTGGGATCTTGGGACAAAAAGCCAGGAAATCCTTTTGTTTTCAACGAAGTGGCTTTGCCCAAAAAGCCCTATAGCAAATACATTTCCATGAACAAAGAACAGCTTATAGTCTATATGGGACACATTGGTATACGAAGAAGCAACCCTGACTACTATAAACTTCTTTTATTAGAGCAGATTTTAGGGCAAGGCCAGGGATTTACCGACCGCCTTTCCAAAAAAATACGCGAAGAATTCGGGCTTTGCTATAGCGTGGAATGCTCGCTGACATCTCATATAGAAAAAGAGCCAGGCTTCATGCTCTCGTATCTGGCTACAACCCCAAAAAACTATCCTCTGGCAATGAAAATTTTAAAAGAAGAGATCGCTCTTCTCCAGGAGAAGGGTGTGAGCGACGAAGAGCTAGAAAGTGCCAGGTCTTACCTGAAAGGAAGGGTTGTCTTCAGCCTTGAAGAAAGCGAAGCCCTGGCCTATTATCTTTTGTATTCCCATCTTTTTGGCTTAGGCTTTGATTATGTCAACCGATTCCCCAAAATCTTAGACACAATCACAAAAGAAGATGTCCAAGCTGTTGCTAAAAAGTATTTGCATCCTGAAGTCGCTACCACGATTGTTGTCGGCCCTGTAGAAGAAATTCCCAAACAGTAGCGTAATTTTTTTTCATGGTGAAACTCGATGCAGTTCTCAGTTGCATACAAAAATCGCCTATAAAATAATCCGCAGATTACACAGATTACGCAGATAAAGTGTTCTGGTCAAAATGCTGTTGAACATATTTCAAGAGATGCTGGTATTAATCACGAATAAGAGCCTATCCGAAAAATCCTTTTGGCTGCAAATTTCGATGCATCTCGGATAGCTTCGTCGAAAGTGACAAAATTGTCCTCAGAGT
>JABWCH010000299.1 GCA_013359215.1 Candidatus Brocadiia bacterium
TCCATCACTTATTGCTTATATTGACAAACAAGTACAACATCATCGTCATCGTAGTTTTCGTGAAGAATTGATTGACTTTTTTCAAAAATATGCTATTGCGTATGACGAACGTTATCTTTGGGACTAACCCAATCATCAATGGCTATGTTACGCCCTTTCAGGGCTAAATTTTTTTTTTATTCTTCACCCAGGGTGTTACCCTGGGCTGGTATATATAGGCCTTTCAGGGCAAAGATTAAAGGCTTTTCAACTGGCACAAGCCGTAAGATTAATACAAAGACTTTTGAGCGAGTATACCTATTCTTCTATTTTTTTTATCCCTATCTATTGCAATTCTAAAAGATTTTCAGTAAAGTAGAAAGCTTGTTAATTTTCTCATATCAAAAAAAAGGATTCTAATGTTCTGGAGTTTGATTATGTTTCCACAAGACATTATTATGAAAAAACGTGATGGGAATGTTTTAAGCAAAGAAGAGATCGAATACTTTGTCAAAGGAGTTGTTGACGGACACTTCCAAGACTACCAAAGCGCGGCTCTTTTAATGGCAATTTTCCTTAAAGGCATGAATGCACAGGAAACAAGCTATTTAACCCAGGCCATGATGAACTCAGGAGAGGTACTTTCTTTTCCTGCTATTCCTAAAGCCAAAGTAGACAAGCACTCTACAGGCGGTGTAGGCGATAAAGTTTCTTTAATCTTAGCACCCCTTGCAGCATGCTGTGGTCTTTGCGTTCCTATGATTAGTGGCCGTGGACTTGGCCACACAGGCGGAACACTAGATAAACTAGAGTCGATGAAGGGTTTTAGAGTAGATCTTTCTCCTAAAGAGTTTGAAAAGCAGTTGGAACATCTTGGCGTGGCAATGATCGGCCAAACCAGCAACATAGCACCTGCTGATAAAAAGCTGTATGCCTTGCGCGATGTCACAGGCACAGTAGAAAGCATCCCTTTGATTTGCGCAAGCATCATGAGTAAAAAACTAGCAGAAGGCATAGATTCTTTGGTGCTGGATGTAAAGTATGGCAAAGGGGCTTTCATGAAATCCTTTGAAAATGCCAAGATCCTGGCGCAAAATATGGTTGCGATTGGCAAGAACATGAACCGACCTACAGTGGCCCTTCTTACAGACATGAACCAGCCCTTGGGGAAAATGGTTGGAAATGCTTTAGAGATGATCGAGTCTTTTGAGTGCCTGAAAGGAAGAGGCCCAAAAGATCTGGTTGACCTGACCATCGAACTCACAGCGCAAATGGTGGTCTTGGGCCATGTAGAAAAAGACATCCATAAAGCGAAAAAATTGGTACAAGAAAAGCTTGCGTCTGGCATTGCTCTGGAAAAGATGAAAGAAATGATCGCTTGCCAGGGAGGTGATCCTAGAGTGGCAGACGACTACAGCCTTTTGCCTCAAGCCAAATTCCAGGAATCCTTCCAGGCCAGACAAAAAGGCTGGGTCTACGAAATCGAAGCCCTAAAGGTAGGCGTAGCTGGCATGATCTTAGGTGCGGGCAGGGAATCCATCAAGGATAAAATCAACCCTGCTGTAGGCTTTACAAACTTAGCCAAAGTAGGCGATGAAGTAAAACCAGGCGATCTTCTCTGCACCATCCATTATGACGATCAGCATAAAAAACAAGAAGCCGTTCATCTCCTGGAAAAAGCCTTTGTCATCCGAGAAACAAAACCCCCCTTGCCCAACCTTATCCAGGAAGTTGTCCAATAGATTGGCAATGTTGTTTTGGCTATGGACTATACTTTTGCAGATTTTTGCACAAAAAGCACAAATTACAATCAAACTTTAAAATTCCTATCTATATTTCTGCTTGACCTGAAAGCAAAGAAGCGTTACAATATACAGAAAGAAGAAAGTAATTTTGTTTTGATTCTAATGGTTTGTGCATTTTTGTAGCACAATTCCATTAGAAAAAGTTTTATTTTTTCGAAAGGTAGAATCATGAAAGGCAATCCTAAAATTCTGGAAACTTTGAATGCTCTTCTGGCAGATGAACTCGGTGCTATCAGCCAATATATGGTACATTCTGAAATGGCTGCCAACTGGGGCTATAAAAATCTCCATGAAAGAATCGAAAAAAGAGCCATCGATGA
The DNA here is from genome assembly GCA_013359215.1 of Candidatus Brocadiia bacterium. Lineage (GTDB taxonomy): Bacteria > Planctomycetota > Uabimicrobiia > Uabimicrobiales > JABWCH01 > JABWCH01. The sequence continues at coordinate 2,105 of JABWCH010000299.1, forward strand.
AATGAAGCACGCAGAAAAATTGATTGGCAGAATCCTTGCATTAGAAGGAAGACCTATTGTTTCCAAGCTTTCTGAAATTAAAGTTGGGGAAGATGTCCCAAAACAAATTTCCCATGATATTGCTGCAGAAATAGGAGCAATCAAGGCTTACAACGATGCCATCAAGCTGACTGCTGACCTGGGCGACAATGCCACAAAAGAAATGCTCGTCAAGATTCTAATGGATGAGGATGACCACATGGCAGATCTGGAAGAAATGAGAGACCAGATTGAACAACTCAGTTTACAGATTTTCCTTTCTACCCAGCTAAAATAGTGAAACACTGAAATATTAGAAAAGTTGGAAACCTCCGCTTGCTGGAGCAGATGCTATTCATATAGCACTGCTCATCAAGCATGAGTCAAAATGAGAGGAAATACTAAAAAGTCAATTCTGTAAGGAGATTCCTATGGCAGTCACCACAAAACAAATCCTAATTTTTTCCTTCCTATTTCTTTTTTTTTTGCCCTATGTTTGCGCTGTCAATCTAATATTAAATGGTGGTTTTGAAAACAACCCTGCTGGTACGCAGCTTCCTCAATATTGGGGTTTTACCTTTACCCAGACATCGGGTACGCCAACCCATTCTTTCATCAGAAATGATAGCTACAATCTGAATGGAAACTATTACTATCTGAACGATATTCCTGGCCCACAACCTACAATATACCAAGATGTTACAATACAATACAATGAAACACTCCGCCTTACAGGCAACTATCGCACTATATCGATTGGAAGCTCCCCCAATACTTTTGGGATTCGCTTTACAAACCTTTCCACAGGGAGCATTCTGGAAACCATTACCTATAATCCAACAGCAGGCCAATGGAAAACTTTTGATATTACACGCCAGTTTGCAACCACATCTTTAAGAGTTTCTTTTATTGGACAGTTTGGCGCAGATGATGATTATGCAATTGATAATATTGCTTTAGAATCTAATGTCCCTGAACCTTCCCTTCTGGCTTCTTTTTTTCTAGGTCTATTTTTTTTGAATCTGTTAAGAAAAAAGAAATAAGGAATTGCTAAACATCTCATGAAATTATCTGATTTTGATTATGCGTTAGACCCTTCGCTGATTGCCCAAGAGCCAGCAAAAGAAAGAGAGGAATCTCGGCTACTGGTGTTGGACAAAAATCTTGGGCAATGGGAACACAAAAAAAATTTTGGAGAAATCCTGAACTACTTTCGATCTGGCGATGTTTTGGTGCTAAACAACACGAAAGTTTTGCATGCCCGACTGTTAGGAAACAGGGAAACAGGAGGGAAGGTCGATAGCCTTTTGATCTCTTCTTTCGAAGACAAGGCGATTGCTATGATCCAGACAGCCCGATGCCCTAAAGTCGGAGAAAAGTATACTTTCGGAAGCTACACTGCTAAAGTAGAAAAAAGAGAAAAAGACGGATGGCTGCTTTCTTTTCAAGGAGTCCCTGCTTTTAAAATTATGGAAGAACTAGGGCTGCCTCCTTTACCTCCTTATATCAAAAGAAAAGGAGAACAAAGAAAAGAAAAAGAATCGCAAGATCGCCAAAGATACCAGACAGTATATGCTCAGCATCCTGGATCTATTGCCGCACCAACAGCAGGATTGCATTTTACAGAATCTCTCCTTTCTCAAATCAAACAAAAAGGGGTAGAAATTCTCTACGTTACCTTGCATGTAGGAACAGGTACTTTTTTGCCTGTTAAATGCGATGAAATAGAACAGCATCAGATGCATACAGAATCATACCAGATGGCAGAAGAAACCGCTATAAAAATCAACCTGGCACTCAAGGAAAAAAGGCGTATCCTTGCAACAGGCACAACCTCTTGCAGAACCCTCGAAACTTCAGGCAAGAGCGGTCAGATCGTTCCTGGAAGTGGAAATACAAACCTCTTTATTTATCCAGGATATGAGTATAAAATCGTAAGCGGTCTAATCACCAATTTCCATCTTCCTAAAAGCACTTTGCTCCTTTTGGTATCTGCTTTTGCTGGAAAAGATTTAATCTTTAGAGCCTACCAGGATGCAATACAAAAACAATATCGTTTTTTTAGCTATGGCGATGCTATGTTTATTTATTGAGGAATCCTATTGCTTAACCTGGATAAACAGGAAAAGCATTTTATCGCGAATTCCACGAATGACCGAATGGCACAAATGGATAATTTTATCTTGATTTCTTTATGCATCTTATTTGTATCATTCGCATCATTCGTGATTTCAATATTTTTTTTCCGTCCGTGAAAAATCTTTACACTTTTACACAAGCCAGTATGTTACGCTTTGCGTAAATTTTTTCATGATGAAACGTTAGGGATAAGAAGAGCGTAGTGTAAGCCTTCTGTAAGGAATCAAAAACAGTCCCGCCTGGCAAATCAAAAAATGGGATTCGACTCGTGAGCCTGGGGCAAGAAGAAAAATGGGATACCTGTTTTTTTGATTTCTGAAAGAAGGCTTACACGAAGCGAACGCTTCAGATAAAACCAGCGTGTAGAACCCGCTTTCTGCTTGAAGTTTCATAAAAGATTTCACTCGTAAGTGACTATAAAAGTTTTTAAATGGGGTTTGGGGGAAAATTTTTACAAAAATTTTCCCCCAAATAAAAATTTCTTTGCGTAGCTCCTATATATGCAATGCAAGCAAGAATGGAACAATATGATAGAAACCAAAGAACTTTTAATACAGGGCGGACTCTTTGTTACTTCAGAAAAAAGATGGACAGGAGATCTTTTAATACAGGATGGCAAAATTGCCAGACTTGGACAAAATATCAAGCCATCAACATCATGCCGTACCATTCCAGCAAAAGGTTTTGAAGTTCTGCCTGGCGGAATTGATCCGCATACTCACCTTTTGCCTCCTTTTGTGGATGATTATTTTACAGGATCTAGGGCAGCCCTTGCAGGAGGAATCACCACAATAGGCTGTATGGTCTATGGAAAAGAAGGAGAGGGACTCTTGGCAGTACTCCAACAGCAAGAAAAGCTTCTGCAAGAGATGGCAATAGCAGATATGTTTTTCCATCCTTATGTATGGAATTCCCTGGATAAAGCACAGCGCGAACTGGAAGACTTGCAAAAAATAGGACAAAGTAGCATCAAAATTTTTCTTTTGGTTGAAGACTTTGAAAAAAATAAGCAAGCCTATCAAAGCTTAATCCAGGAAGCATCCAGGTTGGGATTGATAACTCTGGCCCATTGCGAAGATGCCTGCCTTCTGGAAAAGGCTTGCCAGGATTTGGAAGCCATAAACCATACTTCTTTACAATATTATGCCTATAGCCGTCCTGTAGAATCTGAAGTCAAGGCTGTGGAAGATGCTTTAGAAATGGCAAGGCAAACGAATTCCAAAATCTATCTGGTGCATATATCTTCTCAAAAGGCACTGGATGTTTGTTTGCGTGCCAGGAATCAAGGAGTTCAGGTCTTTGTGGAAACAAGGCCCATCTATCTTTATTTTACAAAAGAACGCTATTTGCAGAAAGATGGCCCCTTGTATGTAGGTCAGCCGCCACTAAGACAGAAAGAAGATACAGAAGCACTTTGGGATGCTTTGAAAAAAGGGCATATCGATACTCTCGGAAGCGACCATGCTCCTTGGAAAGAGGAACAAAAAATGAACCCTGATCTAAATATCCGAGATCTCAGACCAGGTGTTTCTGATTTACAGACCATGCTGCCTGTCTTTTACTCTGAAGGCGTACTCAAAAACCGCATTTCTCTGGAACAATTTGTTGCACTAACCTCGACCAATGCTGCTAAAATTTTTGGCTTTTTCCCTCAAAAAGGGACAATCGCTGAAGGTGCTGATGCTGATCTTGTTCTTTGGAATCCTTCAGAAAAAAGAACGCTACACAAAGAAGATCTTCTTTCAGCTTCTGATTTTTCTCTGCACGAAAATTGGGAAATCCAGGGCTGGCCTCAGATGACAATCCGAAGAGGGGAAATTGTATATGAAAACAAAAAGCTCTTAGGAGTCAAAGGCACTGGCAAGTGGCTAAAAAAAGCTTCTTCACGTCTTTAGAGAAATTAGATTCTCAAAAAAAAAGAATTGACAACCGTTGAAATATAAGGATAATAAAGAAAACTATCGTTGAAATATAATGATTTTTTGCAGAAAGGCTAACCTATGGGATTTTTTGACAAAATCAAAGACAAGGTTAAAAGTGTAACAGAAGGTGCTATAGAAAAAGGAAAAGAAACAGCAGAAAAGGCGAAAGAAGCAGCAGGCAAAGCAAAAGAAGCGATGAAAGATAAAGTAGTAAAGGACGTAGCAGAACATGTCTTGGAAATTTTGCTCAAAGAGGCCACTGAGGCTTTAGCAAACCAGGCAGAGGATGCTATTAGAGACTATGTAAAAGAAAAAGTAGGCGATCTGGTCAAAGAACAAGTGCAAAAAGCCACCCAAGGCCAGATGCAAGACTTAACAGACGCTATCGTAGAAGCCGCAACAGAAAAAGTGGTAGACCTTGCAGTAGACAGGATTAAAGAAAAGTTTGCCAATTAACAAGGCGAGTCTTTTTTCCCAAAGTGAAAAGAGTCGAACCACAGAAGCAGATAAACACAGATAAGTGTAAGCTTTCCAATCCGTGTTTATCTGCGTTTATCTGTGGTTCTTCTTTTTAAAAGGTTATGAATATACTCATTACCCAACTTGCTAGTTGTAAATTTTGTTGAAAACAAAAAATAAAGAATTATACTCCTATCAAAAACAAATATGATTAGGAGCAATAAAAATGAAAAC